>JBBSGS010000287.1:0-1526 GCA_038253875.1 Chthoniobacterales bacterium | reverse complement strand
CTCCTCCTGGCCGCTACCGCGCGGGCGGCTATCTCGTCGGCGATCTGAAAGTGGAAGGCGTCGATTACTTTTTCAATGATTGGGTGACCGACGAAAATTCTCCTCACCTTGCGCGCATCACGCGCATCGACGCACGCGACAAACTCCTCGAGCTGGCGGCCACCACACCCGATGGAAAAGCCGCGCGGTTCCTCTTCGATCCCGCAACGGAGAAATTAACGACGACGCAAGAGCCGTCTCAGCCGGCTGCTGCGCCTAACAATCCCAGGCTACTCATCGACGCGGTCCCTTGCGCCAACGGAAGAGGCGGCACAATCTGGGCTATCAGCCATCTGAGCAAAGGTTCGCCGGAAGTGGAGATCGTGCAGCTCTCATCCGAGCCAGCGATTCTGCGTAAACTTTCAATCGAGCCCGGCGCGCCGCAGCCGATCGGCATCGCCGCTGCGCCGACGGACGATCGCATTTTTCTCCTCGAAGAATCGTCCGCGCTCGAGCGCGTGCGCAGTCTGACACTTCAAGCCACGAGCGCGGCGAAGAACCCGGGGGAAACGGTCTCCGACTGGAAAATCGACTTCGAGAAAAAGATCGTCGCTCATCAGAACTTCACGCTCGTTAACGGGATGCCGGCAATTTCGCCTAACGACGCGCAAATTCCGAACGTCAAAATCACCCGGCGGCTGCGCCCCAATCCGCTGGAGCGCGATCGGCCGGGAAAGATCGATCTCGCGGTCGGCTTCGACGCGGATGGCAGTTATCTTCAGACCTCCGACGGGCTGCCTCTGCGCACCGTGAGCGAGACCAGGCAGCTCAAGCGCGCTCTTATCGCCGCGCATGGCGACGACGCGGTCGATGTCTTCGCGGATGACGGCGCGGTCGTCGAGCAGTTCCGCATTTCGCGCCTCGGGGAGATGATGGCGTTCGACTGCGGAGCCTTCGAATTGAAGTAGCAGGATGGCCCGCGACATCGTTTACTTCGATCTCGAAACGCAGCGGACCGCGAACGACGCCGGCGGTTGGGATCGCAAGGGCAACATGCAAATGTCGGTCGGCGTCACCTTCAGCACGCGCAGCGGGCGCTACGAAATTTTTCCGGAAACGCGCGTCCACGACTTAATAGAACGATTACGCCAGGCCGATCTCGTGGTCGGATTTAACATCCTCAATTTCGATTACCACGTGCTCATGGGCTACACCGTTCTCGACCTCGCCCATCAGTTGCCCACCGCCGATCTCCTGCTTGACATGGAAGCGAAACTCGGGCACCGGCTCGGGCTCGACGCCATCGCGCAGGCAACGTTAGGCGTGGGGAAAACCGGAATCAGTCTCGACGCGATCAAGTGGTGGCGGGAAGGCCGCATCCTCGAGGTCGCGGAGTATTGCTGTTTCGACGTGAAGGTGACGCGGCTGGTGCACGAGCACGGTTGCCGGCACAAGGAACTTTTCTTTCACGATCGCTTCGCCCGGCGCCAGCGGGTCGAGGTCGAATGGACTCTGTAACACGGGCATCCTGCCTGTCTTGTCGAGCG
>JBBSGS010000286.1:0-1642 GCA_038253875.1 Chthoniobacterales bacterium | reverse complement strand
CGCAAGCGCAAAGGCTGTGACTGCGACAACGGCCGCGTTCTCCGCCAGCTCCCGAGGGATAATCTTATCGAACGTATCGGCAGCCGTGTGATGGTAGTTAAAATAAAACCGGCTGTCCTGGATCGGGCTAAAGGTCGGCACACCCGCCGCCGCCAGCGGACCGATGTCCGCGCCAGCGTGCTCGGTGGGTGCTAGCGTTCCGGCGCCGGAAGCTTGCAGCACTTTCGCGACCGGCGTAAGGAGCGCCTTCAGCTCCGGCTTTCCGTTGTAGTTGATTCCGAGAGGATGGCCGGCGCCGCCGTCGGTTTCGATCGCCGCAAAATGTTGCTCCATTTCAGCCGCGTGTGCTTCCGCGTAAGCGCGCGCGCCTGCGAGGCCATTCTCTTCATTCATCCAGGCAATGACACGAATCGTGCGCCGCGGCTGGAGATGAAGCTGACGCAACAGGTTCGCGGTTTCCATCGAGACCGCCACGCCCGCGGCGTCGTCAATCGCACCGGTGCCGAGGTCCCACGAATCGAGATGGCCGGAGACCACAACGATCTCGTCCGGACGTTCACGTCCCTTTAAGTCGGCGACTACGTTGTAGCTTGGCGCATCGGGCAGCGTCTGAGGCGTTAGAACCAGGCGCATCCGCACCGGCCCCTGCCGCACGAGCGCAGCGATCAGGTCGCTGTCTTCGGCCGAAACAGCGGCCGCTGGGATTTGCGGGGCATCCGTTGCATAATTTGTCTGGCCCGTATGCGGGAGCCGGTATTCCGCTCCACCGACCGATCGAATCAGCGCGGCGACTGCGCCGAGACGAGCCGCTGCGCTCGGACCGTCACTCCGATATTCCACCGCTTCGCCGTAGGCCTCGCTGCCTCGTCCTTCCGCGGCCATCTGTTTGTCGAAGTGATAATCGAAGAGAACAATCTTGCCGGCGATCTTTTCGCGACCAAGCGATTGTAATTCCTCGAAATCGCGCGCTGTGATCAGGTCCGCGGTGAACCCGTCGGGCGGCGTCGCGCTACTCCCGCCGAGCGCGGTGAGCACGATCTTTTGCGTTGTCTTCTCAGCCTGACCGGGAAACTGCACGAGCGCCGCTGTCTCTTCGCCCCGGACCCAGTGCGGAACCATCACTTTTTCGAGCCGAACTTCGAGGCCAAGCGCTTTCAGTTCGCCCGCCACGTCCTCGACTGCTTTTTGCGCTTGGGCCGAGCCGGTGAGCCGTGGGCCGATGTTGTTCGAAAGATGCGCGACCTGCCGATAGGCGTAATCACTTGCCAGCGCCGCCTCCTGGATTTGCTTCATCGCTGCGATTTCCGCAACGGTGAAGCGCTCAATCGGCGGTGATGCGAAAGGCGAAGCGGAGCTTTGTCGCGGGGGCAATTGCGCCAGCGCCGCAGCGCCGAGCGCGAGACAAAACACCGCCACAATCGCGGCGCGTTTCGCCGGATCACTCTGCCCAATGTCTGAGGTAAATGTCATCGCGCGGAGGATATCCACGCATTCGACCCGAGCGCAACACCCCGCACTTGAGAGGGAATGCCGATGCGCGCGCCCGTTTTGCATTGCCTTTCCAAGGCCGAGAGATTCTTCTTCTTCGAACAGATGGTGTAAAACTCCAGCGGAGAATCATTATGGACACGATGCCAACTCT
>JBBSGS010000285.1:0-1785 GCA_038253875.1 Chthoniobacterales bacterium | reverse complement strand
ATTGTGCGCCGAGACCTGATAAAGCTGCGAAGAAAGCAGACTGCCTAACGCCAGCGCTGCTCCCAGACCCACGACCACCCCGATGCAGACTGGCTTCATTCCCTGCCTAACGACCAGACGCAAAACGTCCGCGGTCTGCGCCCCGAGAGCCATGCGCACACCGATCTCGCCCGTCCGCTGCTCGACCGTGTAGGCGACCGCGCCGTAAATGCCGACGGCCGCGAGAAGCAGCGCGACGCCGGCGAAGAGGCTGAGCAGAATGGTCGTCAGGCGCGCCTGCCCGAGAGCTTGCGCGACGATCGCACTCATCATTTGCGGCTGGGCGATGGCGAGGGTGGGGTCGATGCCAGCGAGCGTTTTTTGGGCCAGACTCGTGATCTCGGAGGCGGGCAGCGTGCTTCGCACGGTGAGGGTGAGAAATGGGAAATTCTCCTGCGCCCACGGACGGTAGAATTCCATCTCGTTGCGTTGCGCGACGCGCTCGGAGCGGACGTCGCCGACCACCCCGATGATTTCCGTCGGCACACTCGCGCTGGTCACGAGCAGGGTCTTGCCGATCGGATTTTCGTTCCCAAAAACTTTGCGCGCACCGGCCTGGCTAATCAGCATCACGTTCGGGCGATCGCTCAGATCGTGCTCATCGAAGGCGCGGCCGGCGAGCAGGGGAACGCCCCAGGTATTGAGATAGCCGGGCGCAACATCGTGCGAAGGCGCCGCGGCCCGCTCATTGACCGGGAGAACGTTGCCGTCGGGTCGGGTGAAAAGTGTGCGGTTGCCGCCGGCGAGCGGAATGTCTCCGCTCAGGCTGACTTGTTCGAAGCCGGGGACAGCGCGGAGTTTCGCGTCCAGTTGTTGGACGAAACGGGTGCGCGTCGCCATCTCCGGATAAGGCGCGGCCGGCAGAGTGACGAAACCGATCCAGAGATTTTGCGCGCGAAAGCCGAGATCCTGATGACTCAGCCTAACGAAACTGGCGATGAGGAGCGCGGCACCCGCGAGCAAAGTGAGCGAGAGCGCCACCTGCGCCCCGACGAGAATTCTGCGGAAACGTTGCTGCTTCACGCTGCCGCTCGAGCCGCGTCCGCCTTCCTTGAGTCCATCGACGAGATCGGCGCGCGAACTTTGCCAGGCCGGATAGAGCCCTATCGCCAAACCGGTGACGAGCGAAAGGCCGATCGCGAAAAGGAGCACCGGCCACGACAACCCGACTCCGCTTACCGGATCCAGTGGGAGAAAATTCGCCGCCAGCTGCGGGACGAGCGGGATCAATCGCCAAGCGAGCAACGCCCCGGCCACGCCGGCGAGCACACTGACGAGCAGGCTTTCGAGAACGAACAAGCGCAGGACGCTGACGCGCGATGCACCGAGCGCCATGCGCAAAGCGATCTCGCGCCGCCGTCCGCTGAACCTAACGAGAAGCAAATTCGCCACATTGCTGCAGGCGATGAGCAGAACGAAGCCAACCGCGGCGAGCAGCGTGCCGAAGGCCGGACGCAAATCGCCGCTCACATCTTCGGGCAGGGGATTGACAAAACCGACCACGTCCGCGTCGATCTTGCCCGGGTTGGCGCCGCGATAACTTTGCGCGAGCGGGACCAGCGCGGCCTGCACTTGTGCCACCGTCTGGCCCGGTTTCAACCGCCCGATGACGCGCAGGAAAGCGGTCCCGCGCATCATCCGTTCATGCGAAAAACCGGGGATGACCATCGGCTTGGTCGTCCAGACTTCGTTGCCGTTCGGGCCGACCCATTGCGCGGGCATGTTCGGCACCACGCCGACGATCGT
>JBBSGS010000284.1:0-1840 GCA_038253875.1 Chthoniobacterales bacterium | reverse complement strand
TGTTCGATGTGATTATCGTTGATCAAAAGATGCCAAACTTCACCGGCGTCGAATTAGTCGGTGCGATCCGGAAGCGCCGCATCCCGGGCAAAATCATCGTTTTGTCGGCGCACCTTTCATCCGAAATTCGCGAAGCCTACGAGAAAATGGACGTGCACGCGATCTTCTCCAAGCCCTTTGACATCGAGGAACTGCGCGCGGCGGTAAATCAGCTCGCCGCCTGAGCGAGACTTTTCGCCACTCAAAGATGAGGTGCGATCTGCAATCGTTAGGCAAATTGCAAACTGGACATGCGGCCGTAACGCAGCCTGCGGAGCAGGCGAGGCCGGGCTTTCCAACATGTCCGTCCGTCGGGACGCGCTTCCGCGCGTCCAGGATCTGGCGCGCCACACTGCTTAGAGCTGTGGAGAGGTGAGAGCTGCGACTTCCTTGAGCGGGGCGGTGAAAATCAACCCGCCGGCTTCGTCCACAGTCACCTCTCGCGAATTCGCCCGGTCGAAATCGAAGAGTCGCGTCTGCTCGGCCGCGAAGCCGGGAGCGAAGACGTCGAGGTTCGCTTCGTCGTTCAAGCGGATTGAGCGATTGTCGAAATTACCAGACCCGACCGAGACGAAAGCGTCGTCCGCGATTAGCAGCTTCACGTGCACCATGGTCGGTTGATATTCGTAAATCTTGACGCCGGCTTTGAGCATCGGCGCCCAGTGCCGGCGTGAAGAAATGCGCACCAGCTTTTGGTCGATATGCTCGCCCGGCACGATGATCTCGACCTTTACCCCGCGACGCGCGGCCGCGATTAATTCAGCGCGCGTTTTTTCGTCGGGAAGGAAATAAGCATTCTCGATCCGCAATGTTTTCCGCGCGCCGGCGACGGCGAGCAAATACATCAAGTGCATGTCGATATCGCCCTGGCGGGGCGAGCTTTTGAAGGCTTGCGCGACATAAGGACCGGCGGGCGCGAGCGGCGGAAAATAGTCGGGGCCGTGGAGGACGATGCCGCGCGTTTTCAGCCAGTTGTCCATGAAGATGCCCTGCAACTGCGCGACCACAGGGCCGGTGACTTGGTAATGATTATCCCGCCAATGCTCGGGCGATTGCGCGTGGCCGGTCCAGATATCCGCGATGCCGACTCCGCCGATGAACGCTGTCCTGCCATCGACGATGAGGAGCTTGCGGTGGGTGCGGTTATTGAAGCGACGGACGTCCCACCACATGATGGAATGATATTTCACCACCTCCACGCCAGCGTCGCGCAGGCGGGCGAGGTTTTGCGCGCCGAGCCTGCTTGTGCCCTGGGCATCTAGAATGGCGTTCACCTTGACCCCGGCCGCAGCGCGTTCGGCAAGCGCTTCCGTGAATTGCCGCGCGATCTCCCCGTTCCAAAATACGTAAGTCTCAAAGTCGATTGTCTGCCGGGCGCCTCGGATCGCGCGAAGCATGGCGGGAAAAATCTGATCACCGTTGGTCAGAGTCACGATTTGGTTGCCCGGTGTGAAACCGCCACTCAACAAGGAACCGGCGGCCTGCCGAAAAGCCGGCGACGCCGCCGACTCGATCGGCTCGACTTCCTGGCGCACTTTCTTGCCATCGGAGAAGGCGGAAAAAATTGTGCAACCGGAAAAGAAAGTGGTGGCCGTACAGCCAAGGGTAAGCCAGAGAACGGCTGCGGATTTGCCAGGCCAAAGGTGAAGCGTCATTTGGATCGAGTCGTAAAAGATGGAGTAATGGCAGCCGTGGGCGGCATTCTTGCTACTCCAGCCAAGCAGACGCCGTGCGTGAGGGCTTATGCAGATGACAAAAGTGCGAAAAGATGGGCGATCGCCTCGGCGACGCCCTCGTGCCC
>JBBSGS010000283.1:0-1847 GCA_038253875.1 Chthoniobacterales bacterium | reverse complement strand
TCGATAGCTTTCCGATTGCCGCGCGAAGCGTTCGAAGCATGGCACCGAGACGACGCGGGTCCCTTCGCCCAGCTCTTTCGCGGCCGCGAGCGCGTGCTGTAATTCACTGCCGCAGGAGAGCAGAATGAGGTCGAGTTTCCCGGTTTCCTTTTTCGCAATGTAGCCGCCGAGGAGCACGCCTTCGCGTCGCACTTTCACGTCGATCTCGTTCAAATTGGGCAGTGTTTGCCGTGACAACGCGAGCAGGGTGGGACCGTTCGTACGTTGCGCCGCGGCGACAAAGGCTCCGGCTGTTTCCTCAGGATCAGCGGGGCGGATTACATCGATCTGCGGCATCAAGCGCACGCTGCTCACAGTCTCCACCGGCTCGTGGGTCGGGCCGTCTTCGCCCACGGCGATCGAGTCGTGCGTGAAAATGTAAATGTTCGGCAAGCGCGAGAGCGCGGCGAGCCGGATGGCGGCGCGGCAATAATCGGTGAAGACCAAAAACGTCGCGCCCGAGGCGCGGAAAACGCCGTGATAACCAACACCATTCATGATCGCGCACATGCCGTGTTCGCGGATGCCGAAATGAATGTTGCGACCGCTTAACTTGTCGCGCGTGAAATCGCCGCCATCCTTGATGTAGTTCAAGGTCGAGCCGTGGAGATCGGCGCTCCCGCTGATCAGAAACGGCATTGCCTGCGCGAGCGGCTGGAGCACTTCGCTGCCCGCTTTGCGCGTGGCGAGTTTGGCGTCGTGAGGGAAAACCGGGATCCTGTCGAAGAGATCGTCGGGCACTTTTTTCTCGATGGCGTCGTCGAGCAACTGCGCCTCGCTGGCGTTGGCCTTGCGCCATTCCTGGTAGGATTTCTCCCACTTGTCGTAGCCGGCGAGCAGCACCTTTTTGTGCCCGGCAAAATAATCTTTTACCTCATCGGAAACGAAGTAGTGCTCATCCGGCAGACCGAGTCCCTTGCGCGCAGCGTCGGCGTACTTGGCGCCACCTTCGCCATGGGCTTTCGATGTCCCGGCGACTTCGGGAATTCCCCGGCCGATCAAGGTGTGGGCGATGATCATCTTCGGTTTTCCGTTGTCGCTCTCTTTGGCGACGTTGAGCCCGTCGAGAAAAGCCTGCATGTCGTTGCCCTCGATCTCCTGCACATCGAAGCCATAAGCGCGGAAGCGCATGCCGGTGTCTTCGCTCTGCGTCACCTTGGCCATGGCGTCGAGCGTGACCGCGTTCGAGTCGTAAATGAGGATCAAATTGTCGAGCCCGAAATGACCGGCAAAGGCGCTCACTTCCGCCGAAACGCCTTCCTGCAAACAGCCGTCGCCGGCGAGACAGAAAATGTGCTGATCGAAAATTTTGTGATCGTCGGTGTTGAATCGCGCCGCGGCCATTTTCGCGGCCATGGCGATGCCAACAGCATTGGCGACACCCTGGCCTAACGGGCCGGTGGTGCATTCCACGCCGGGAGTTTCGAAGAACTCCGGATGACCCGGGGTTTTGCTGTGCAACTGGCGGAAACGTTTAATCTCCGACATCGGGAGGTCATAGCCGCTCATGTGCAGCCAGGCGTAGAGGAACATGGAGCCATGCCCAGCCGAGAGAACGAAATAATCGCGCCCGATCCAGCGCGGCTTCTCGGGATTGTGCTTCAGTGCGTAACCATAAAGGACCGCGCCCATCTCGGCGCAGCCTAATGGCAACCCGAGGTGCCCTGACTGGGAGGCTTGGACGGCGTCGATGGCGAGACCGCGGGCCTGATCCGCCGCGCGCGAGAGGATTTCCAGATTTAAACTCATGCGCTTATATGAGCACAAGCGGCGACGTTGGGAACCCCGAGTTTTGAAGGGAATTTACT
>JBBSGS010000282.1:0-1977 GCA_038253875.1 Chthoniobacterales bacterium | reverse complement strand
TGGCCGCGGGCCTCGCGTTCCGCGCGCATTTTCGGGTCGGGCAGGCCGAGGCGGACGTTGTCCTTTTGCAACGTGCTCCGGCCAATGAGAACGGCGTCGCCTAACGACCGCTGGCGAAGAAGGTGGCGCTTGTCTTCGCGCGAGGTGAAATCGACCGGCGAAAAAGTGCGCGTCGTGATTTTACCGTCCACGGTCATGGCAAAGGTGGCGGCGACGAAGGGGCGCAACGGGCGGCGCTTCGGAGGGACGCGCTTCCGCGCGTCGAGGGTGTGGCGTTTTTTAGGGGAAGAGACTGGACGTGCGGAAGCACGTCCCTCCGGAGATTTCGCCTTACTCGTTCCCGGTGATTTCATGCTCCAGCGTGGCCACTTCCTCGCGCATTTCGCGCAGTTTCACGTGGCCGATCCTGCCGCTCGGTTTGTAGAGCAAATAAACGATCCCCCCAGGCATGCAGCAGACGAGCATAACGAGAAAACTCATCGAGCCGATCAGAACCGCGACCGCTTCGGGCACGCCGCACAAGCCGTTGAGCATGACCTGGAAAATTTTCTCGCGCAGGCCGACCCCGGCGAAGCTGATGGGCAAGGACGAGATCGTTCGCTCGATCGGCATGATGGCGAAGAAATCGAGCACCGGGACACGGGCGCGGAAGGCGTAGGCGACGCAGAGGAAGGTCGCGAAGGTCGCGAGATGCGCGACGACCGAGGCGGCGAAAGCGACCAGAGTCGCGCGCCAATGGTGCGCATAGAGATGATAGGAAGCGGAAAGTTCGATCAGCTTTTCGCGGCCGGGGAAACGCGCCGGGAGCGAGTGCGCAAGATTGAAGCCACTGACCACGAACGAAGTCACGAGCATGAGCACGGCACTGCCGAGGATTGCCACGAGCAGCCAGACGAGATGTTTCGTCTCGGGATGTTGCGTCAACCAATCGTAGCGCAGGGCGATCAACGTCCCGGTGATGCTGATGAGCGCGATGAGACCGATCATCCGGTCGAAGACGACGGCGAGGAGCGCGCCGGTCGCCTTACCCGGCGTTTCCTTTAGCAGCAGATAGCTTTTCACAATGTCGCCGCCAGTGCCGCCGGGCAGGAACTGATTGTAAAACATCCCGATGAGAAACAGGCCCGAAACCCGCGGAATGCTGAGGTGAATTTTCTGCACCTTCAAGAGGATGTGCCACCGAATGGCGGCGACGAATTCGACGACGAAGTAGGCCAGTATCGCCCCAGCGATCCAGCGGTAATCCGCCATGCGCAGCGCCACCGCCATCTGCGCGCGCTTCTGCGGGTCGTGGAAAACCCAGAAGAGGACTGCGATGGTGACTGCGATTTGCAGAAGAGAGAGGAGGACTTTTTTCATTCGCAGAAGCGCAGCTTAGTTTAAGAGGAAGCGTCGGCAATCATCGATGTCGCGCGCGGCGTTGCAGAGATGTTCGCGCGAGAATCAGCGATGGAGAGCGGGCCCTCCACCCCGCGCTACACGCCGAAGCGCTCTTTCCAAACCGCGACGGAGCGGCGGATTTCCTCAGCCGTTTTGCGCGGGCTCATCTCCCAGACAAACAGGCAGCCGACCGGCAGAAGTGGAACTAGTTTCTGCAGATCGATGTCGCCCGCGAAAGGCGGCTGGTGATCCTGCGCCGGCCAGATGCAATCCTGCAGGTGGCAGCCTATCGTTCGCGGCCCGATCGTCTCCAGCCAGGCGGCGTGATCGAGAAACCCGAGGTTCTCCTTGATCTGAATGTGTCCCATGTCATGCCAATAACCGACTTGCGGCGAGGCCAGCTCATCGAGGAGCGCGGGCAGCTCACGTTCGCTCGGAATTTCCTCATAGCCGCGGCGGCCCTCGATCCCGAGCCGGACATTTTTTGCGGCAGCGTGGTCGACGATCGGCTTAAGGCATTCCTTCACCCGATCGAGGTAGAAGCGAGAGTTTTCCTCGCGTCTGGCGACGGCGTTGACCTTCCGTTTCACATATTCG
>JBBSGS010000281.1:0-2086 GCA_038253875.1 Chthoniobacterales bacterium | reverse complement strand
TCGCCGCCGGCGTGCTCGCTGGAATCATCGCGGGACTCGCAATGACTCTGGTCATGCTGTTGCTCGCGTTGTTCGGCGTCGCCACCCCGCTGGCAATCTTCGGAGACCGGCTCTCGGTCTTTATCCCGGTCGATACCTTTCTTTCCTTGATGGGCCGGGTCGGCGGGTACAATCACATGAAGCAACTTGGCGTCAGTTCCGTCATTATCGGACAGATCGTGGTCGGAGCATTAGGCGGCGGAATCTTTGGAGTCTTCCGACGAAGGGGACCAGTACGCGGACTGACGAGCTCCGCGATCTTCATCCTCCTTCCACTCGTGATCACGGCCGCCGTGCTTTGGCCGGTCCTTGGAACAGCGTATCGGGGGCTCCCGATCGATGCCGCCAGGCTGGTCACGCTGATCGGCCTCGCCCTCGCTTTTGTCGTCTTTGAACGCACTCTCGTCTTTGGGTACGATTTTCTGACGCGCGCGCGGACGACTTCGAAGGACGCCGAGTTTACGCCTCAGATCGGGCGGCGCGCTCTGATTTTCGGCGGCTTGGGGCTTCTTATCGCCGGAGGCGCCGGCGCCGCACTGCTCCGTAAGCTCTATACCGCAGCGACTTTTAGCTACGACGGCATGCAGTACAAGGGGCCCAACGTTCAGGCGATCACGCCTAACGACCAGTTTTATTGCGTCACCAAAAACGTCGTCGATCCGAAAGTCGATGCAGCAGTCTGGCGACTTGAGATCACCGGGCTCGTGCAAAATCCGCGCAGCTACAAACTGCAGGATCTGCGCGCGATGACTCCCGTCAATCAGGAGACAACGATGATGTGCATCAGCAATGGCCTCGACGCCGGTTTGATGAGCAATGCTATGTGGCGAGGCGTGCCGATGGCGACATTGCTGGAACCGGCGGGGCCGCTGCCGCAGGCAAAAAAGGTGCGGCTGCACGGCGTCGATAACTATACCGATACGTTCCCGTTCGAAAAGGCGATGGAATCGACCACACTCGTCGCCTACGAGATGAACGGCGAGACCCTCGCCGATCGGCACGGATTTCCGGCACGTGTTTTGGTTCCAGGATACTTCGGCGAGAAGCACGTGAAGTGGGTAACGCGGATTGAAGTCACTGACGAAAACGCCGCCGGGTTTTACGAGAAGCAAGGATGGGGACCCGATTTTACGGTGCCGATTCGCTCGCGCTTTGATCAACCGGATCACGAGGCGAAGATACCCATGGAAGCCGCGGCGAGCGGAATTCCCGTGAAAGGCCTCGCCTTCGGCGGCAATCACGGGATTTCTCGCGTCGAGGTCAGCTTCGATGACGGCGCGAGCTGGGATGACGCCACGCTTGATTATCCAGGGACGCGCCTGACTTGGGCGCTCTGGAGCTTCAATTGGCGGCCCGATGAATCGGATGACTACACGCTTGTGGTCCGCGCGACCAATGGTGATGGCGAGGTCCAGGAGTTGGACGAGGAGCGTCCCTTCAAATCCGGCACGACAGGATTCCACAAAATCCTCGTGCACGTTACCGCGTGAGCGCCTCGCGACGGCTCAGGCCTGACACAACGGGCACCACGCTGTCGTCCGGCCGCCGACGGTTTCTCGCCGCAATGGAGTCCGGTGCCGCGGGCAAATCCCGTCAGCCTTCCACCGCTCATGAATTAGCCATGAGCGCGGTGGGTCGCCGAAATCCTTGCCGATCCTCGAAAGAGCCGCCGCGGCGACAAACCGAGTGGCGCGCCGCAGTGCGGCCCGTTGTTTCTGATTAAGATCACCTGAGGGGAGAGCGGGCGCGATCTTCGCGCGCCAGAGAATCTCATCGGCCATCCAGTTTCCAATGCCGGGAAAACCGCTTTGGTGCAGCAGCACGGATTTGATCGGAGCGCGCCGATGCCGATCGAGGAATTCGGCGACGAAGGCGCTGCCAAATTCGGCAGAACTGATCTCTGGCGCCGAACCCCGCCACCATTCCGGCTCCTCGATGCCGTGGGAAAATCGCACCCGCCCGAACAGGCGCGGATCGCGAAACACAAGCGCGTGGTTTGATTGATGCAGCACGAAATGATCGTGCTTCTTGGGACGGAATTCCGTTG
>JBBSGS010000280.1:0-2158 GCA_038253875.1 Chthoniobacterales bacterium | reverse complement strand
TGGGCAGCCTGCGCGTTCCCGAGTAGAAAATGCGCATAGCTGAACCTGGATCGGAGCGCGACCGCCCGTTCCAGTTCCTTTTGCGCAATGAAAGGTTGGCGGGTGGCGAGTAATAGCGCCGCGTCGGTTGGGCGTTTCTCGCGCCCGCCGCGGAGAGTCATGCCTGTGTCTGGAAGATCGCCGCGCCTAACAATGGCACGCTGTATCTCGGTGGCTCGATCCACGCTTTGCGCAGCACCGATTATCCGCTCCCACCGGCTTACAACCAGGCTTTCGACGCCTCCGAGCGCCTGGCTTTCGAAGTCGACCTGAAGACGATCCGCAGCGCTGCCCAAGACTCGGAGAAAGCCGGTCGTTATCCGCGCGGCGATAGCTTGAAGAACCATGTCGATCCGCGCACCTACGATTACTTGCGCCGCTTTTTCGGACTCCTGAAAATCCCCGAGACGAAGTTCGCTTCCTATCGTCCGTGGTATCTGGCGGAAACGCTGCAGGCGCCGCAACTACATGGACTCTCTCCGGATTTAGGCGTGGAAGGTTATCTCGCGAACCGAGCGCAGGCCAATCACAAGCCGATCTCGGGCTTGGAGACCGGCCGCGAAGCAATGGCAGTTTTCGCTGGGCTTAACGATCGCGAGAGCGAGGCCATTCTCCTGCTCACCTTCATCCCGCACGAAGGAGGTGGGAATGCCATGACGCAGATCACCGCCGCCTGGCGGCGCGGCGATGCCGACGCGATCGCGCGCGAAATGAAAAATCGATCAGCCGATTTTCCCGCGTTCGAGGAGCGGCTGATCGATGCCCGCAACCGCCAGTGGTTGCCGAAGATTGAGCGGGCCTTGCACACTGGCCACACGTCTTTCGTCGTTCGTCGGGACGGGGCACCTCGGCGGACCGAGCGGCCTCCTCGCGCTCTTGCGCAGCCACGGTTATCAGATCGAACAGCTTTGAGCAGCGCCGGGGAAATCGATGGCCGAAACGTGGGTCGATGCTACTTTCCGGGATGGAAAAGCCACAAATCACCGCCTATCTGAAAACCCAATGCGGCTGGAGCGGCGGCGTCCGCGCCGTCCTCGCCAAATACGATCTTCCTTTCACCGAAAAAGACATCATCCAAAACCCGGCCTTCCGCTGGGAGATGGAGAGCAAAAGCGGCCAGCCGCTTTCGCCCTGTGTCGAGATCAACGGCGAAATGCTCGCCGACGTCAGCGGCGAGGATGTCGAGCGTTATCTGCTCGAGCAGAAGCTCACTCAGCCTAACGACGCCGACGCCGGGGTGCCGATCAACGCTCCCTGCGCCAACGAGCAGCACGGCGAGCCCGTGAAGATGAAGTTTTAGTCCGGGAGCAAAAGGCGCGGCCTCCTCGATAAGTCTCGTCTCAATCACGGAGTGGAACCGCTGGAGCGCGGCCCTCCGTGGGCGCGAGTCCAAACAGACGATGACAGAGCATCGCGCTCCAACCGATTTCAATACCGATTCTCGTTAGGCGCTCCCCGGCGCAAGCGGCCTTTGCTCGCTGCCCGGCCGCGATTAGGTTCCTGCCGCGAAGATCCCAAAATTTTCGCCAGTGAACTTTTCATGAAACTTTTTTCGCGCACCGCCGCCGGTAGGAAATCGGGCCAACCGAAGACAAGGCGAAAACACGGCTGGCGCTGGCTGCTCGCATTCGTCGTTATCGGGTTGCCCACAATCGCGCTCGTCGCGGTGCTCGCGGCTTACGCGATCTGGGCGCAGACCTTCGACCTGAAGCGCCTTGGCACAATGCCGGAACGCAACACCGTCTTCGACGTGGATGGCAAAATCTACAGTCGCCTCGCGGGCGCGAACCGGCTCAAAGTGCCGCTGCAACAAGTCTCGCCCCTTTTCATTCAGGCGCTGCTCGCGCGCGAGGACACCCGCTTCTACGAGCATGGCGGAATCGATTGGCGCGGCGTGGCCCGGGCTCTTTTCCGCGACATCACGAGCGGGTCGGCGAAGGAAGGCGCCAGCAGCATCACGCAACAGCTCGCGCGCAACAGCCTCCCGTTAGGTGGCCACACGCTCAGCCGCAAAATGCTCGAAGCGATGGTCGCGCTCCGCATCGAGCGTGAACTGAAGAAAGACGAGATCCTCGAGCTTTATGTGAATCGAATTTATTTCGGCTCTGGCTGCTACGGG
>JBBSGS010000279.1:0-2193 GCA_038253875.1 Chthoniobacterales bacterium | reverse complement strand
GTTTGCACAGGATGGAACGTGCAGCCCGCTTCTGGCCGCTCGAGGAGGGCGCGCAGCTTCATAAAACGATGGCCGGCGCTTTGCGAATCAAAGGTGTTGAAGGCGATGCGATAGCGCCGCGCAGGATCGAGCGCGCGGCCGTCGAAAAGGCGCAGACTCGTTAGGCGACGATCGCTCCCCTGCCCTTCCACGGTCATCTGAAAACCAGCCAGGCTGCGAGACTCGTGGCTTTGCAAAACTTCTTCCATCACCACCTTCAACTCGAGAGGCGCAAGCTCGCCGGTGACGAGATAGTTTTCGTAGGGAAGAATTTCCCAAATCTCGCCGACGGTCTTCCCGCCTTTCTTAAAGGCGTGCCTGTCGTCGAACAGCCCGTGGAAAACGCCGTCGATCGTGCAGCCGCGGCCGTAGAGAGTTTCGCTGATGGCTGCGGCAATGAGTGCCTCGACGTCGCTCGGCTCGCCGAGGCGGGCTTGGATGCTCAAAGTCTCGGCCAGCTCGCCAATCGGTTCCGAAAGAATGTTGGCGGCGCGGTCGAGGTCGGGTTGGCTGCGGCTGAGAATCACCGGATCGAGCGCAATGCGATGATCCATCAGCTCGCAGCGCGCGCTTTGCCGGAGCAACTTTTTCGTAGCGCGATCGAAGAGCAGGTCAACCCGGCCGAGGTGGATGCCGAAATGATCGGCCTGAGTGAAAAGAACGTTGTTCGTTAGGCGACTGGGGATGTCCTGATGAGTATGGCCGGCGATGAAGACGGCAGCTTCCGGAAATTCGACAGTCAGGGCCATGACCTGGTTGGCGAAATCGTCGCCTCCGGTGCGCTCTTTCAAACCCATATGGCCGGCGAGAACAATGGCGTCTGCGCCTAACGATTTCGCCTGCGCGATGGCGCGACGGACCGGCGCGAGCGGGTTCTGAAATTCGATTCCGCGCGTGAACTGGGGCGGGAACCAGAAAGGCATTCCTGGTGTCGTTAGGCCAATGATGGCGAGCTTGATTCCGGCGATTTCCTTGAGGATGAGCGGCTGGATTTTGGCGAAAGGATGTCGCCCATCATTGAAGCGCCCGGCGGGCCGCCCCTCCAGGAGCGTGTTCGCGGCGAGAACCGGCATCGCGGAGCGCTCGACCACATGCAAAAACGGTTCGATTCCCCAATCGAATTCATGGTTGCCGACGATCCAGGCGTCGTAACGCAGGAGGTTGAAGAGTTCGATCATCATGCGCCCCTGGTCGGCGAGCGCGAATTGCGTGCCTTGATAGACGTCGCCGATATCGATGAGGAGTGAGTTGGGATTTTCGGCGCGCCAACGGTTGATTTGGCTGACGCAGCGCGCCAGACCGCCGAGGTCGTTGCGCCCATCGTAATCGACCGTCGGCAGAATGTGTCCATGGAGATCGGTCGTGTGCAGAATGGAAATGGTGACGAGATCCGGCTGGAGGCTTTCCGCCGCTTCGAGCCAGGATGGCAGCGCGCCAGCCGCTGCAGCTCCGCCGAGCAGGAGGAGGAACTCGCGCCGATTGGGAGGAAGGATTTTCACAGAACGGGGCGATTTTGACGCCGGCGCTCTCCGCGACAATCTTTTTTGCGCGATGAATCTCCAAGGTCTGGACCACATTGCGCTCTCCGTGCGCGATGTGGAGGAGTCGGTGCGGTGGTATGTCGAAGTCCTCGGGCTGCAGCGGCAGCACGAAGCGAAGTGGGACGGCGTGCCGAAATTCGTCGGAAAAGGCGCGACCGGGATCGCGTTCTTCCCCGCCGAAGAGAACAGCGATTCGTTAGGAGGACCTGATCAGTCGCGTCTGCTGCACTTTGCATTGCGGGCCGACCGGGGAAGTTTTTTGGGGGCGCAACGCGAACTGGAGCAGCGCGGGATCACGTTCCATTTCGAGGATCACTGCATCGCGCACTCGATTTATTTCCGCGATCCGGACGGGCACAAGGTCGAGATTACGACCTACGAGCTGTAGCCGGGATCGGTGATCCCGACGAGGAGCTGCGGTTTCTCAGAACGGTCGGGATCACCGATCCCAGCTACATCGTTAGGCGATGCGGCCGCAGCAGTTCTTGTATTTCTTGCCGCTGCCGCAGGGGCACGGGTCGTTGCGACCCACCTTCGGCATCTCGCGGCGCACCGGCGTGAGTTCCAATTTCACTTCGGCGCCGTTGCCGTCGGCGTCGCTGCTACCGTTTCC
>JBBSGS010000278.1:0-2195 GCA_038253875.1 Chthoniobacterales bacterium | reverse complement strand
TGTAGGTCTCGAGGTAAGCGCCCGGCAAGCCTTTGAAAAGAGGGATGCTGTGGCTCCAATAATAGGAGATCAATTCAGTCACCGGAAAGCCTTCCTCCGCGTAATGGATCGCGCCGGAGAGATCGTCGCCTAACGAGAGCTGGCCGAATTTTTTGTGCAGCTCCGCCCAGGCATCGACCGTGCCGGGCACGCTGATCGGGAGCATCCCGGTCGGCGGAAGGAACTCGCGATGGAGCTTCTCCAGCTCGTTCCTCACCTGCTCGTAACTGAGACCACGGGGCGAGCGTCCGCTGCCATTGAGTCCGTAGAGTTTGTGGTCCTGCGCGCTGTAAACGATCGCGAAAAGGTCGCCCCCGATTCCGTTCGAGACCGGCTCCATCAAGCCGAGGGTGGCGTTCGCGGCAATCGCCGCGTCCGCCGCGCTGCCGCCGCGTTTGAGGACGTCGAGCCCGACCTGCGTGGCCGCAGGCACGCTTGTGCAAACCATCCCGTGCCGCGCCAGCACTTCGGAGCGCGTCGCCCAGTTTTTCCCCGTGATTCGATCGATTTGAGCCGACAGGGATCCGCTCATGCCTAACGAGACGAGGGCCAGGAAGAAAAAGGGGCGAAGTTTCATCGCGCAATTTAGAACAGGGTAAAGGCGGAGGCGAGAACTGGAGCGCGCCGCTCTGTCGGCGCGAGTTTGAGACACGCGACGCCTCCTCATTTCATGGCTGGCTCGCTGACTGCAGCCGGGTTTCGCAATGTGCCGAATCCGCCCGCCGCAATATCTTGCCCGCGCCCGCGCCGTCGTTAAGCTGCCCCCATGCGCGATTCCCACCTCGAAGACTTCTTCACTTTCCTGCGGTTCCCGAGTATTTCGACCGATGACTCCTACAAAGAAAATTTGGGCGAGTGCGCACATTGGCTGGTGAAAAAACTGACCGGCATCGGCCTCGAGACGCAGCTCGTTTCCACTCCCGGACATCCCGTTGTCTGGGCCAGAAACAAACATCAAGCTGGCCGCAAAACCGTCATGCTCTACGGGCACTACGACGTGCAGCCCCCCGACCCGCTCGAGCTTTGGGATTCGCCGCCGTTCGATCCGGTTCTCAAAAACGGCTTCGTCTTCGCGCGTGGCGCGACGGACAATAAAGGCCAGATTAGCGCGCACATCTTCGGGATCGAAGAGACGCTGGCGGAAAAGGGCGACCTGCCCGTCAACCTGCACCTTATCATCGAGGGCGAAGAGGAAATCGGGAGCGGTAATCTTCCCGGCTTCCTCAAGGAGAATCGCGACGCACTGCGCTGCGATGTCGCGGTTGTTTCCGATACTGGCATGATCGCGCGCGGCGTGCCGACGCTTAGCTATGGACTCCGTGGAGTCACGGCGCTCGAGATCAAAATCACGGGCGCGAAAATGGATTTGCACTCGGGCGTTTTTGGCGGCGCGGTTGCGAATCCGGTCACGGCGCTCGCGCAGTTGCTGGCGACCTTGCATGACGAAAACGGCCACGTCGCGATCGAAGGTTTCTACGACAGCGTAAAGCCGCTGGAAGAATGGGAGCGGGAGGCCTGGCGCAAATTACCGATCGATGGCGACAAGGAAATCCTTGGCGAAACCGGTTCGCCGGCGCTCTTCGGCGAGGAGGGTTTCAGCACGCTGGAGCGACTCTGGGCGCGGCCGACCGCGGAGATCAACGGCATCGGCGGCGGCTACCAGGGGAAGGGGACGAAAACCGTGATCGCGAGCCACGCCATGGCGAAACTGACCTTCCGTCTGGTCCCGAACCAGGAGGGCGATGAAATCCTGAGACTCGCGCGCAAACATTTGCAAAAACATCTGCCGCCTGGCGTGACCATGGAAATCACCGATGGCCACAGCGGTCCCTGGTATTTGACCGATCCGCACGCCAGTTTCGGGGAAGCGGCGCAAATCGCGTTGCAGCGGGCTTTCGGCAAGAACGTCGCGCTCATTCGCGAAGGCGGGAGCATTCCGATCGTCTCGCAATTTCGCGAT
Organism: Chthoniobacterales bacterium; assembly: GCA_038253875.1. Classification (GTDB taxonomy): domain Bacteria; phylum Verrucomicrobiota; class Verrucomicrobiia; order Chthoniobacterales; family UBA10450; genus Palsa-1392. Next base: position 196 of record JBBSGS010000278.1, on the reverse strand, counting down.
ATCCTTGGGGTGGAGACGCTCCTCATCGGGCTGGCGCTGGCCGATTGCCGGGCGCATTCGCCTAACGAGAACTTCCCGATCGAAAATCTGGAAGCGGGGATCAAGATGAACAAGGCGATCCTCGAAGGACTCGCTTCCTGAATGCGATGCAGACGAGAAGAGTCCGCGAGATGAGATCCTGGACATGCAGAAGCAT
>JBBSGS010000277.1:0-2254 GCA_038253875.1 Chthoniobacterales bacterium | reverse complement strand
AGACGTCCTGACCGCGAACACCGACGCCGCTCAGTTGGAAGAAACGCAGGTCGACATTTTGCGCCGCGTTTCGGATGCGCAGACCGAGCTGAACGTGCTCATGAATCGTCCCGCGCAGGCGACATTGCCCGCCCCTCTGACACTCGCTTTCGAGCCGGTCTCTTACTCGTTAGGCGAGTTGCAGCGGGTCGCCCTGGCCGCGCGCCCGGAAGTGCAGCGAGCGCAGAATCGGATTGAAGCGGAAAAGTCGCGCGCCCAGCTCGCCCGCCGGGAGCGCGTTCCCGATCCCACGTTCAACGTCAAAGCCGAGCGCTACAACGACACCGGCTACGCGACCAGTGAGTTGCAGGTGGGAGTCTCCATCGGCCTCCCCTTTCTCAACCGGAGGAAGTATGCGGCCGGAATCAACGAGGCGGAGCAAAATCTCGAAGCTGCGCAGCAGGAATTCGCAGCCGCTAAAAACCAGGCGCTAGGTCTGGTGCGCGATCAGATCAAGAAAGTCGAGACCGCCGCGCATCATTACGAACTCTATCGCGACAAGATCCTGCCGCTCGCGGAGCAAACGCTCAAGTCTCACCGCGCCACCTACGAAACGAACAGCAGCAATTTTCTCGAATTGATCACCGCGGAACGCGTTTTGCAGGACGTCGAATCCGCCTCTCTCAATCATCTCGCCGATTATCAGATCGCCGTCGCCGAGCTCGACGCAATCGTCGGAGTCGGCGACGGGCCGCGCCGGCCCACTGCCACTGCAAAGGACGGTTCCAAATGAAAACACTGTTATCTACATTCCTTAGGTCTCTGGCCATTGCCCTCTTGTTAACCGTCCTGACTGCTTGCTCTAAAAACGGTGCGGCAAAACCGGAAAAGAGCAACATCGATCACTGGACGTGCACGATGCATCCCTCTGTCCACGCGAAAGATCCGGGCAAGTGTCCTATCTGCGCCATGACTCTCGTGCCGGTGATGAAGCAGGGTGCGGCGAGTGCGCCCTCAGCGCCTAAGTCCTCCACAGCCACCTCCGCGGCAGGCGGGAAGGCAATGGCCGAGGAAAAGCCGGGCGAGTTTCGCGTCCCTATGGAGCGGCAACAACAGATCGGCGTGACCTACGCGACGGTTGAGACCAAGCCGCTTAATCACACCATCCGTGCCGTCGGCAAGGTCGCTCCCGATACGCAACGTCTCTGGCGCGTCGTCGCCCGCGCGGGCGGTTACGTCCAGGAACTGGGGGTAAGTGCGCCCGGTGAGACCGTCAAGAAGGGCCAGGTATTGATGACTCTCTACAGCCCGGAGTTACTGACCACGCAGCGCGAGTTGATCGACCTCTTGCGGATGCGTGACCGCGCCCCGAAAGGTCCGCACTCCGCACGCGCGGATGCGCAGAGTTTGATCGACTCCGCGGAACGCCGGTTGCGGCTCTGGAACATCACCGACGAACAGGTGGCAAAGATCGAGCAGACACGGCAGGCCGAAGAGTCGATCCCGATCCTCGCCAAGATGGATGGCATCGTGCAAACCCTGCCGGTCACACAAGGCATGACGATCGCGCCGGGCAATACCCTCGTGGACGTGGCGGACCTGTCTGTGGTCTGGGTCTGGGGCGATTTTTACCAGGAGGAACTTCCGATGCTCCGGGTGGGCCAGGCCGTAACCGTAACCTCGGATTCCTATCCCGGCGAACAATTCAAAGGCAAGCTCTCGCTTGTCGATCCCTTCATCAACGACGTGAAACGAACCGGCCGGGTGCGGCTCGATGTTCAAAATCCGGCGTTAAAACTGAAGCCGGACATGTATGTCGATGTGTTACTCGGGATGGGTATGGGTGACTCTCTCGTCGTGCCGGTGAGTGCCGTCCTCCCGACGGGAAAGCGGAACATCGCTTTCGTCGACAAAGGCGAAGGCAAACTAGAGCCGCGCTTCCTCGAGCTGGGCGGGAAATTCGGCAATGTTTACGCCGTCAAGAGCGGCTTAAAAGAAGGCGAGCGCGTGGTGGCGAGCGCTAATTTTCTGATCGACGCCGAATCGAAAATCCAAGGAGCGCTGAAGTCGTGGTGAACGAAAGCTTTCCTGACCCAGAAGCCAATTCAGAAGAACGACGCGCCGCGCCCTTCATCGAGCGCGTCATAGGAGCAAGCGCGCGCAACAAGTTCCTTGTTTTCATCTTCGTCCTCTTCGGCATCGCGGCCGGGATCTGGGCGATCCAAAGGACGCCGCTCGATGCCATCCCCGACCTGAGCGACGTGCAGGTGATTGT
>JBBSGS010000276.1:0-2389 GCA_038253875.1 Chthoniobacterales bacterium | reverse complement strand
GACTTGTCGATCGCAGTATAGACGATCCGTTCCGCGAGCGATTTCTTGCCGCGTTTCATCACGGTCGAAATCAAGCGCGCGACCGCAGGGCTCCCGTAACGGGAGTCAACCTTCTCTTCTTTTTTGTAAGTTCTGCGACGACGAGACATTTCTTAATTTCCGATTTTCGATTGCCGATTTTCGATCGCTGAAGAATCCCGGCAGGCTGCCGCCGCCAAGATCGCAAATCGCAAATCGCAAATCGCAAATTCCATGGCTATTTCTTCTTCTTCCCACCCTTGGCGGCGGCGGCTTCCGCGCCGGCTTTCGGACGTTTCGCTCCGTACTTGGAACGGCTGCGACGTCGTCCATCCACGCCTAACGAGTCGAGCGTCCCGCGAACGATATGGTAACGCACGCCCGGCAAATCTTTCACCCGGCCGCCGCGGACGAGGACGATCGAGTGTTCCTGTAAATTGTGGCCTTCACCCGGAATGTAGGCGATGATTTCCTGGCCATTCGTTAGGCGCACTTTTGCCACTTTGCGCAAGGCGGAATTCGGCTTCTTCGGCGTCCGCGTCATCACCTGAGTGCAGACGCCGCGCCGCTGCGGACAATTCTTCAAGGCCGGTGATTTTGATTTCACCGAAACCTTTTTTCGTCCCTTGCGAATAAGCTGATTAATCGTTGGCATTTTTGTACATTCCAGCCGCGGAAACAGTGAAGTTTCAGACGACAAAAAAACCGCCCAAGCCGTGTCCACCTGCCTCACGCACTCGAAACGGGGAACGCGCAATATAGGAACAAATTATTGCCTCGCAAGATTATTTTGGTTTGCGAGCGCCCCGAGTGCTTCCCAGCGCGTGTAAAGCCGTGCCACGGAGTCGCGTGCGGCGCGCAATTCGGCCTCCAATTTTTGCCAGTCGGCAGCGTGGGTCGAGTAGAAATCAGGTACCGCGAAGAGGGCTTCGAGGCGGCTCACTTCCTCCTCTGCAGCGAGGATGATTGCTTCCATGTTTTCCAGTTCCCGTTCTTCCTTCCATTTCAGTTTGCGAAGTTTCCGCGGGGGTGCAGTTGGTTCGTTAGGCAGAGGCGACGCAGGCGCGACGGGCTCCTCCCCGGTTGCCCATTTCTCCAGATAATAATCGTAGTTCCCCGTGGCATAACGAACCACGCCGTCGCCCTCGAAAGCGAGGATGGCCGTGCAGACGCGGTTCAGAAAATAGCGGTCGTGACTAACGACGATCACGTTTCCCTGGAAGGCGACGAGCGCTTCCTCGAGCAGGCGCAAAGTGCCAAGGTCGAGATCGTTCGTTGGTTCGTCGAGGATGAGGACGTTGCCGCCGCGCTTTAAAATCTTCGCGAGCAAAACGCGGCTGCGCTCGCCGCCGCTCAGCTGATCGATCTTCGTGTTGATCCGCTCCTCAGTGAAAAGGAAGCGCCGCAGATAGCCGCGGAGGGTGATGTTCTTCTCGCCCAGCCTAACGAACTCGCTCCCCTCGCCCACCTCTTCCCAAACCGTCTTCGCGTCGTCGAGGAGAAGGCGGTTTTGATCGACGTAATTCATTTCCGTGCGCGCGCCGATCTCCACCTCGCCGCTCGTCGGCTCGAGCTGGCCGAGCATGATCCTGAGAAGGGTGGATTTCCCGAGCCCGTTGCGCCCAACGATCCCGAGGCGCTCTCCCGCGGCGAGGTTGAGAGAGAGATCCTCGATCAATTTCCGGCCGCCGAGTTCCATCGTGACCCCGCGTAATTCGATGACGCGATTCGCCAGCTTCGGCGCTGGCGGGATGATAAGATCGACTTCCAGCTCCGCTTCCGGCGCCTCCTGCGCGGCCATTTCGAAATAACGCTCGACGCGATCGACCGATTTCGTCCGGCGCGCGCGCGGCGCTTTCCGCACCCAGGCCAGTTCGCGCTTGAGAAATTTCTGGCGCTTGTTTTCCTGCATCTCTTCGACCGCCTGGCGCTCGGCGCGGGCGAGTAGGTAATCAGTGTAGTTGCCGGCATAACTGAAAAATTTTCCGCCCGAAAGCTCGACCACCCGCGTCGCAATGCGGTCGAGGAAATAGCGGTCATGCGTGACGAAGAGACAGGTGCCGTTGTAGCGCGCGAGAAAATCTTCGAGCCATTCGATCGAGCCGGTGTCGAGATGGTTCGTCGGCTCATCGAGGATGAGAAAATCCGGACGGGCGAGCAGCGCGCGGCAGAGCACCACGCGACGTTTCTCGCCACCGGACAATGTCGCGACGACGCGCTCCGGATCAGGGGCGTGCAAGTTGGTGATCAGACTCTTGATCCGGTGTTCGAGATTCCAGCCATCGAAATGCCCAATCTGATCCAGGAGAATGCCGCTGCGCGAGCTTTCCGGCGGGGCGCTCTCGTATTCCTCGATCAACTCCAGCACGCG
>JBBSGS010000275.1:0-2412 GCA_038253875.1 Chthoniobacterales bacterium | reverse complement strand
GTGTATTGCGAGCCGAAATCGAGAATGAGGATGCGCGAGAGAGCCGCCGGGTTCACGGGTGCCCTGGGGTCGTATCCCCTTCGCGCGGATTGATGAAGGGGTCGTCGCCGCGATCGATTGGTCCGAGCTGGCCTTCGCCTGCCGCCCCGCGTTGGAAATGCTCCTGCAGAACTTCCGCCGGCGGAGTGTCGGAGGCACAGCCGCCGACCCACAAACCCGCCACGCCGGCGAGGGTGGTGACGAGCGGTTGCACCTGCTCAGGGTAAGAGCGCGGCCGGACAATGCAAGAGGCGCGATTCTCCGATTGCTGAAAACGGCAACTCGAATGATGGAGGCGGGAAGCTTTCTTGCCTAACGAATGATCGATTCCGACCTTTTGCTGCAAGCGTATCGCCTCGGGATTTTCCCAATGGCGATGCCTAACGACGAGATCGGCTGGTTCTCGCCCGACCCGCGCGCCATTTTGCCGCTCGATCATTTCCATGTCACGCACGGCTTGCAGCGGGAACGGCGCCGGCGGCAGCTCGAGATTCGGATCGACACCAGCTTCGAGTCCGTGATGCGTGCGTGCGCGGCGCGACCGGACACCTGGATCAATGAAGAGATCGTGGAGAGTTACGTGCGCTTGCATGAGCTGGGCTGCGCGCATTCGCTCGAGACCTGGTCGGCTAACGAACTCGTGGGCGGGCTCTACGGGGTGGCGATCGGCGGCGCGTTTTTTGGCGAATCGATGTTTCACCACGCGAGCGGGGCCTCGAAGGTGGCGCTCTGGGCGCTGGTGGAACGCCTGCGCGCCCGCCATTTCACCCTTCTCGACACGCAGTGGCTCACTCCGCATTTGGCGCAATTTGGCGCGCGCGAAATCCCGCGCGCGCTTTACCTCCATTTGCTCAACGAAGCGATCGACTTGCCCTGCAAATTTGCCTAACGCCTAACGAACAGCCTATCGGCAGGTTAAATTCCCACGTTCAAACTGGACCTGCGGAAGCAGGTCCCTCCGGAGGGACTTGCTTCCGCAAGTCCAGTATCCTCCTCGGGCTGACGCGCCGGAGCGCTTGCCCGCGCCAGAGATTCCGGCATAGTGACAGCCGCGATCACGGCTGGATAGCTCAGTTGGTAGAGCAGAGGACTGAAAATCCTCGTGTCGGGGGTTCAATTCCCTCTCCAGCCACATCTCCTTTTCGCTCAGGGGTTTATGTCCAGGATAGAAGCTTTAGTCATAACAAAGCACCCCTCTAGTCATAACCTGTCATTGATGTTGCAGATGTTTCCGCCGTTCGTTGTAGCCTCGTCGCTGCCGCTATTGCAGCGATTTTTTCCCCCGCAAACCGGTATTCGGAACGGCCTCGCATCTTTTTTTAGTGCGGCTATAGGGAATCTGCTCACGCCGGAAAGCGCGCGGTTCATGATCGATCGCGGCCGTGCGTTTCGTGCTGTTCTATAGCAAACGACTGAGACTCGAAAATTTCGACTGCGCCGGAACTGCTCTAAGCACAATTAGCACAATTGCACAATTGCCGCTGCGACACTCGTTGCACGTTGACGCCGTTGTTGACGACGGAATTCCGCTTTTTTTCGACACGCGCACATTCCAAGCGGAATTAGTCGCGGCCTCCTCGGGCGAGCCGGTAAGCGGTCGTTGGGCGTCCCGCGCCTTCCGGCTTGCGCTCGAATGAAATAAGCCGTCCCTCGCTCACCCAGAGCGTGAGCAGCCGCTCCGCAGCGGCAGCATCGCGGCAGACGCGACGGCCGTTGTAAAGATCGCGCGCTGTTATGCCGAACGTTGCCGCGCGGTCGCGAAGCATGGCCTCAGCTTTGTCCCAGGCGTCATCGTCTGCCCTTGCCCGCTGTGGCGTGCGCAGCTCCTCTTGGTGCAGCGTGAACCAATCGCGGATGCGCAGAGCGTCACCTATCGTTTGCTCGTCCACACGATTCTCGTGGGCGCACATTCGAGCGTTGTAGGTCGCCTCACCGCTTTGCTTCATCTCGACATGCCGGTAAACGTGAAGCACGAGCGCGAGGCGGATCGCGTTTTCAGTGTGGCGCGCTTCAAAGGGCAAATCCTCCGTGCCGTTGCTCACTTTGCAGAACCGATTCCAGTCCTCGACAATCAAGCGCCGCGCGGCCGGCGTTACATCGATCTCATCAGGATCATCAGCGTCGCAAAACCGGTATCGGTTTATTGCTGCGAAAATTGCGGCCTCATAGGGCTGCGATACGTCCCCCGCCAGCGTGTAATTCATTGCGGCCGCGTCCGCATCCAACGGCACGGGGCGCGCGCCCGGATCGCAAACCAAAAATCGCGGCAACAAGCCGCCGCTCGTTAGGCGCGGCGTGCGAAACAGCTCTTGCACCTTATCAGGAGTGGCGACGAAGAGCACTGCCATGCACGGGGCCGTGAGGTGCAACGGC
>JBBSGS010000274.1:0-2478 GCA_038253875.1 Chthoniobacterales bacterium | reverse complement strand
GTAGCCAGTCGCATCCGCCGCTTCGTCGTAAAGGTAATTTACATCCGTGATCGAGGTCAGGTTTTTCGATACCTTGGCCGTGATGACGAGATCATTGATGTAGCGGTTGTCCCGATTGTTATCCGGACTTTCGGGGCCGATATGGGTGGTCGCAAGCGCCGTGAGTTTCGCATTGAACAGGGTCAAGCCAACATCACCGTGGAAGGCGAGCGAATCGTTGTTATCCTCGATGCTAGTGTTCACTCCTCTGGTTACGCCGCTGAAAAGATCGAGCTGCGGAGTGGCGTGCCAGGTGGCAAGCGCACCGGTGTGATTGAAGGGAACTCCGAAGCTGAAGATATAGCTGTGCGAGTAGAAGAAATTCGACCGCGGATCGATGGTCTCGGCCCCTTCCAAGGTAGTAAACTTGCCGAGTTTGAGATCCACTCCGCCCGCGGATAATACCGGCAAATGCAGGGCGAGATAGGCCTCGAGCACATCCGGTTGCACTGTCTCATGCATCGTGTTGTCGAGAAGTCCAAGCGAGTGAGTCCAGCGCGCGTCTGCCCCGAAAATTCCCTGCAGCTTGAAGCCCCAGTCAAAGGCGGAGAGCCCGGCTGGGAGCGTGCGTTCGAGCGTGATCGCTGCCTGATTGAAAACCGGCTCGTTGCTGCGGTCGTCAAAGAGACGGCCAAAGTTTTGCCGGTCCTGCGGATCGTCCGGGTTAAAAGTAGTGCCGCCTTCGAACCAGCCGTAGACTTTGAAGCGCGGCTCGGGCGTAGAGGCCGACTCGACCCCCGCCTGCGCAACGCTCATTAGCGTGGCGGCGGCGACGATAAACCCGAGCAGCTTCATGCTCGTATCTGTTGCTTCTCTCCGAGTTTTAAATCAGGCGGCAGCGAAAGTGAAATCCGCGAGGGTCGCGTAAATTTTATCAATTTCTCTTTCGAGTTTTGCGAGCGTGAGGGCCGCCGCTCGGAGATTGTTCTGTTTCGCCTCTGTCTCGAGACGCGAGGTCAGAGCGTGGGCATCCTGGGCCCCGAACGCGCCGATCGAACGCAAAAGCATATGCGCGCCGGCCGCGGCTGCGGCGGCATCCTGATTTGCAATTGATGCGCCGATGGCGGCCAAAACCTGCGGCGTGCCTTCGTTGAAAATAGCGATCAATTGTCCCAGGAGCGCGTCGTCGCCGTTGCACTGCTCGAGCAATTCATTCCGGCTGTAGAGCGTCGCGTTCGTTTCCTCCTCCCCGTCCTCGTTCCTCGTCCTCGTTCTTAAATCCGAATAAGGGATCGAGGACGTGATCGAAGACGAAAACGAGGACGATTCAGAGACAGTCGCGAGGACTCTCAGCACCTCTTCTTTCCTTAGCGGTTTCGAAACGTAGTCATCCATTCCGGCGGCCAGACAACGCTCGCGATCGCCCACCAATGCATGCGCAGTAATGGCCACGATCGTGGTGCGGGCGCGACCTGCTGCTTCCATTTTGCGGATCAGACCTGTCGCTTCGAAGCCGTCCATCTCTGGCATCTGGACGTCCATTAGGATGAGATCGAAGGCTTCAGACATGCAGGCGTCCACCGCCTCACGGCCATTGGCCGCGTGCGCTAGGATGTGACCCTGCAATTCCAGAATGCGGCTCGCCACCGCACAATTGATGGCGTTGTCCTCGGCCAGCAGAATACGCAGCCGCCGCCGAGGGTTGTATCCTGCGGTCTTCATCCGCGCGTCCGCGCGCCCAGCACGGGCCGCCGTCGTTGCGCGCACCGGGAATTTTGCGGTGAAATGAAAGGTGGCTCCCTGGCCTGCTTCGCTTTCGATCCAAACTCTGCCACCCATTCCGCGAATTAGTTGCGAGGCAATCGAGAGCCCGAGGCCGCTGCCGCCATAGGTGCGCGTGGTGGTGCCATCGGCCTGGGCGAACGCTTCGAAAATCGCGGTTTGTTTCGCCCCTGGAATGCCGATGCCGGTGTCGCTGACGGTGAAGTGAAGATCCGCCTCGCCGTTGGCGGCGACTTGATTCATCACCATGACGAGAACCTCGCCATGCGCGGTAAACTTGATCGCGTTGTCGGTGAGTTAATCAGAATCTGCCGCAGGCGCATTGGATCGCCCACCAGGTTGTCGGGCACATCTTCCCGGATGTCCGCCCCGAGCGTCAGGCCTTTTTGCTGCGCGCGCAGTTTGAGGGGCTCGAGCACTCCGCCGAGGCAATGGCGCAGGCTGAAATCGATCGATTCCAGCTCGAGTTTGCCCGCTTCGATCTTGGAAAAATCGAGAATATTATTGATCAGAGAAAGCAGCGAATCTGCGGAACTTTTCACCATTCCGAGATATTCCCGCTGCGTGTCGTCGAGTGGAGTTTCGAGCGTCAGGTCGGTCATGCCGATGATTCCGTTCATCGGAGTGCGAATCTCGTGGCTCATGTTCGCCAGGAACTCGCTCTTCGCGCGACTGGCGGACTCCGCAGCGACTTTCGCGTCGTGTAGTTGGACGTTC
>JBBSGS010000273.1:0-2480 GCA_038253875.1 Chthoniobacterales bacterium | reverse complement strand
TTCCCCGCCGTCGGCCAGGATCAGGACTTTGTTTGGGATAAAATGGCTGCGCAGGTCGCGGGAACTTCGGCGCGTCACCAAAGCCACCTCTCGTCGAAGATGGCCGCGAATTGCTCATAGGCTTTGTGCCGGATGCCTTGCCCCAGCTTGTCCGGCGCGCCTTTGCCCGGCTCGGTGGCGCGTTGCAGCTCCGCTACGATTCGATCGGAGCTTGTCACGATCTTCTCGCGATCCTTCTTCCACGCCTCAGCGATTTGTTTCAGGACCGATTTAAACCCCGGCTGTCCTCCCTGGTTCTCCGGCGGAAAGTAGGTTCCGCCCGCAAACGGTTTTAGGTCCGGCGTCAGCCAGACATTCATCGGCCAGCCGCCGCCGCCGGTCGTGGCCTGGACAAAGGTCATGTAAACCTCATCCACATCGGGCCGCTCTTCCCGGTCCACTTTGATGCTGACGAAGTTGTCGTTCATGATCGTCGCGATCTCAGGGTTCTCGAACGACTCGTGTTCCATCACATGGCACCAGTGGCAGGTCGAATAACCAACGGAGAGAAAGATCGGCTTGTTCTCCTTCTTCGCTTTCTCGAACGCTTCTTTTCCCCACGGATACCAATCCACCGGGTTGTGCGCGTGCTGGAGAAGATAGGGCGACTTCTCGTTGATAAGGCGATTGGTGTACTTCTCCTCCGCCGCGCCGGCCACGCCACTTTCCAACAGCGCTGCGATAATCGCCAGTCTGAGAAGAAATAAAAGGCGTCTATCGCCGCGCAGGTTCATCTTCGTCATAAGGTCTTGGATTGAAACAAGCCTCAGTCAATCACGGTTCGATTTCAGTCGAAACGCGCGCTTCCCCGGCAGGTTGTTGCAAAGCCTGTTCGATCGCTCGCCAGGGCAGCATCGCGCACTTCACCCGCTGCGGAAACTTGCGCACTCCGCTGAGAAGGCGAAGATCGCCTAACGACTGAAGCACATCGCCTCCCTCCTCCGTCACCAAAGTTTGAAAGGCACGCAGGAGCGAGATCGTTTCCGGCCGGCTTTTCCCTTTCAACTTCGCCGTCATCATGGAAGCCGAGGCCTGACTGATGGCGCAGCCGTGCCCGGTGAACCTGAGGTCAGTCACGCTCCCATCGGCGCCGAACTTGACCGCCAGATGAATTTCGTCGCCGCAAGCGGGATTATCGCCATGCACCCACACCGCCGCGTCCGGCAGTTCGCCAAAATTCCGCGGGCGCCGCGAGTGATCGAGGATCACCTCTTGGTAGAGCTCCTCCAGTTCCGAGGTCATGCAAAGAAGCGCACGGCCGCGCGCAAAATGTCGATCATGCGATCGACCTCGGCCATCGTGTTGTAAAAATAAAAGCTCGCGCGGGTGGTGCCGGACAAACCAAGCCGGCGCATTAAGGGCTGGTTGCAATGATGCCCGCCGCGCAAGGCCAGGCCGTGTTGATCAGCGAACGTCGTCACGTCGTGCGGATGAGCCGACTTGAAAACGAACCCAGCCAGGGCGCCGCGCCTTCCGTTTGGTCCAAGGATGCGAATTCCCGGAATTTCGGCGAGACGCTCCGTCGCGTGGGCGGTCAGCGCGGCATCGTGCTCGCAAATCGCCGAGCGCCCGATGGCTTCCAAGTAATCAATCGCCGCCCCGAGTCCAATGGCGCCGGCGATGTTTGGCGTCCCGGCTTCGAATCGGTGTGGCGCTTTCTTGAAGGTGCTCTTCTCCAGTTCGACGTTCAGGATCATCTCGCCGCCGCCATGCCACGGCGGCATCGTCTCTAGGATTTCCGCCCGGGCGTAGAGCGCGCCGACCCCGGTCGGTCCACACATTTTGTGGCCGGAAAAGGCGGCGAAGTCGCAACTCAGCTCGCGCACATTAACCGGCATGTGACCCGCACTCTGAGCCAGATCAACCAGGGTCAGCGCGCCCACTGCGCGCGCCCGAGCGCAAAGTTCGGCCACGGGATGATTGTGCCTAACGAGTTCGAGACATGGGTAAAGGCGAACAACTTCACCTCCGGCGTCAGGAGCGAAGGAAGCGGCTCGAGGTCCAGGGAGCCGTCCTCGCGCACCGGCACGAAACGCAAGCGCGCCCCCGTACGCTCCGCCAGTAGTTGCCACGGCACGAGATTGCTGTGGTGCTCCATTTCGGTGAGCAGATGACATCGTCTCGGCGCAGAAATTTTCCGCCCCACGCCTGCGCCACCAGGTTAATGCTTTCGCTCGTGCCGCGGGTGAAGACGATCTCGTTCGCGCTCGCCGCGCCGATGAAGGCGGCGACGCGCTCCCGTGCTTTTTCGTAGGCTTCGGTCGCGCGCGAGCTCAACTCATGCAGACCGCGATGCACATTGGCGTTATCATTCTCATAGTGATGCCGGAGCGCTTCGATCACGGGCCGCGGCTTCTGGGTAGTCGCGGCGTTGTCGAAATAAATCAGCGGGTGCCCGTTGACATTCTGCTCCAGAATTGGGAAGTCGGCCCGAAGCCGTT
>JBBSGS010000272.1:0-2482 GCA_038253875.1 Chthoniobacterales bacterium | reverse complement strand
GAGCGAACACTGCCGCCGGACGCTCGCCTAACGGGAGCCACCGTCGATACCGCGATGATCACCCACGCGAGCGGTGTGTCGACAGTCCCGTTGCGCGCTCTCACTTCTGCGCAAATCCTGTCGCTTAACGCCACTTCGCGCGCGGTTCAGCTGCCGCTCGGAACCGAACGCGCGGTGACGTCGCGCCCCTCTGCTGCCGCTGCTGCGGCCATCTCTCCCGCCACGCAACGTATCGAACGGTTAGGACGCAATGCGATCGCCTTCTCGTCCAGAACACTCGGCCTGGCCGACACGACGTTTAGCGTCTGGACGTTTTTCGTCGTCCTGCCGGGTCTTATCTTCGCGTTGCTGATTGCAGTCGTTCTTTTGGCCAGACCCCCAAGGGGGAGCGTGCTGCCGCGGCAACGCCCAATCTCACCGTCTTTATGAAAACCATTATCACGATCATTATTACGGCGGTTCTTCTCGTCATGATCCTACGCTCCAACGTGACCCCCTGGCGTCTCGTCGGGGCTGCCGATCTGGAGCGGCAAAGCCAGCCGCCGCAGACCATCGAGCGCCGGGTGATAGTGCCCGCTGCCGCCACAGTGGACCACTCCGGAGACTGGATGCACGACCCGAACTATCGCACGGGGCTCGAGAAAACGACGGTTTCCGGTCGGCCTGAGGATGCGATCTCGCGCGACCGCAGTAAGCCGGCACCTACGCCTATCAAACCTTAGTGCTTCCTTCGCGGCCGAAGCGAAATTGATCTTCATGCCGCAACCCTGCTCTCGATTAATCCGCTGTACAGTTCCTCGTAGCGCTCTGACGCCCGCGCCCAGGAGAAATCACGGGCCACGGCGCGCTTCATCAGGCGCTCCCATTCCACGCGGTCGCCAAACACTTCGCGCGCCCGCTTGATCGCGTCCCAGAACGGCTCGCTTCCGTATTCGTAAAAGAGGAAGCCGTGGCCCGAGTCGGCGCCGGGGTCATAATCGGCGATGATCTGTTCAATACCGCGACTCGCCCGTGCCACCGGGAGCACGCCGTAGCGCAGGCTATGCATGGCGCTGAAGCCGCCCGGCTCCACCCGCGAGGGAATCAGCGCAATGTCACTCCCGCCCTCGATCAAGTGCGCGAGCGCCTCGTCATAATCGTGCCGGTAAGCGAGGCGGTCGGGAAATTTCCGGGCCGCGATGCCGAGCGCGGTCTCGTAAGCGGGATCGCCTTTGCCGAGGATAATGAGACGTACGTCATCGGCGAGAAGGCGGTCGAGGACCGGGAGGAGAATGTCGAAACCTTTCTCGCCCGCCAGTCGCGTGACCATGCCGAAGACCGGGCCGCGCGGCGCGGGCGCGAGCCCGAGATTTGCCAGGAGCGCGGCGCGTGAGGCGGCCTTCACTTCCAGCGTGTCCGCTCCGTAGCGGGCTGGAAGAAAGGGATCAGCCGCCGGGTTCCAGCGTTGCGTGTCCGCGCCCGGCAGAATACCAACGAGGCGCGCAGCCTGCTCGCGCAAAACGTTCTCAAGCCCTTCGCCTAACGACGAACTCTGGATACCGTGGGCGTAGGGTTCGCCCGAGACGGCGATGCGATCGGCAAAGAGAAGACCGGTCTTGAGAAGATTGAGCCGTCCGAAGAATTCGACCCCCGTGGGCTCAAAATAGCGCGGCGCCAAATTCGTCAGGCTAAAATCCGGCGCCGGGAAACTCCCCTGCTCCGCGAGATGATGAATGGAGAGAACGGTGACGAAAGGCAACCTTTGATCGCGCACGAGGACGGGAACGAGCGCGGCGCACCAATCGTGGGCGTGCAGCACTTCGGGTGTAGGGGTCATGCGCCGCGCCAGCTCGACGGCGGCCTTGCTGAAGAAGATAAAACGCGCGGCGTTATCGGCGTACGGCTCGCCCTTCTCCCCATAGACCGCTGGCCGGTCGAAATACTCGTCGCAACGAATGAAGAAAATCTGCAGATCCTCCGCCGTGCGCGCCTCGAGTACTTGCGCGACCCGTTTCTGCGCGCCGAGAGCGATCTCGATGTTCACCGGGAGGGTGCGCGTGGCGATCTCGCTATGACTGCTGACCTCGCGATAATAGGGCATGGCGAGGGCCACTTCGTGACCGCGTTTTTTCAGTTCGCGAGGAAGCGCGGCAAGCACGTCGGAGAGCGCGCCGGAGCGGGCGAGCGGCCAGCCTTCGTTGCTGATCATCAGGACTTTCATGGTAGTGCAAGCTTCCAGCTTGCAATCGAACTCAACGCAAGCTGGAAGCTTGCGCTACTTAAATTCCACATTGCCTCCGGCTCTCGCGCGCACTCGGACGTGAACGCATAGAATATCGCGGCGGAGACGATCGGGAAGAGCGCCTACATTTACGACGCCGACCCCCGGAACGAAGTAGCGCGCACACGCTCCGGATGCCTGCCCCGATTCAGCCGGAAAGCCAGTGGTTGAATACTCGTACCATCTGCATACACGCAGCAAAGCCAGCAAACAGCGAAAGGG
>JBBSGS010000271.1:0-2545 GCA_038253875.1 Chthoniobacterales bacterium | reverse complement strand
GGCGTCACGACCGTTTCATCGCCCGGGTCTTCGTTTCCGTCCGTTTCAGGCGGGGTTTCGTCTAGTTTGATTTCCACTCTTCCGATGAATCGTCCATCGAGGCGGTTTCACGCGCCCCGCGGGACGAAACGCCGTTTGACGCGCCTGACGATTGCGCCGTTCAGTTCCCGATGCCCGCCGCTTCGTTACGCGCTTTGCTCGAGCACACGATCGATTATGCGGGCCTGTTCCCGCCGGCGGATCTTGCGCTAGAGCCGGCGTTACAGAATCAGGCGGGCTATGTGCGTTCGCCCGACTGCTGGATGCTCGGCGCGTTCATCCTGCCGGTCGCGAAATTTACGGCGGCGGCTCCGCTCCTCGCGCAATTCTCGGGCGAATACCCGCTGCGAGTTTCGGCGCTCGGCCCGAAGAGTGCGCCGGCCGCCGATTTTCGCGGCGAGCTGAAAAGAGTCGCTCTTGCGATCGAGCAATTCCGCGCCGGGCGTGATGGCGTCGTCTCGATCGGGCAATTCGAAATGCCGCTTCCGCCCGGAGCAGTCGCGGAGTCGTTAGGCGCAGCGAGCGAAGCGTTAAGCAAACTGGCTTTGACCTGTTTCTGGGAGGCGCCAGCCGACGCCGCGCCCGCGACAATCGAAGCGCTCGCGGGCAGTGGAGCGGGTTTCAAACTTCGCACCGGCGGCGTAACCGCGGATGCCTTTCCGAGCGGGGCGCAGATCGCGCGTGCCCTCGTCGCCGCGGCGAAACATCAGGTGGCGATCAAGTTCACCGCCGGCTTGCATCATCCGGTGAAGAGATTCCACGAGAGCGTCAGTACAAAAATGCACGGTTTTCTCAACGTCCTCGGCGCCGGAGTGCTCGCCGCGGAACATGGCTGGAGCGAAGCGCAGACGGAAGAGATGCTGGGCGAGGAAGACCCGAGAGCGTTCGCTTTTGATGACGCCTCCTTCCGTTGGCGCGACTGGGAAATCGCGAGCGAACAGATTGCGGCGCGGCGCCGGCTCGTGACGTCGTTAGGCAGTTGCAGCTTCGACGAACCGCGCGACGATCTGCACGCGCTCGGTTTGTTCTAAGTCATCCCTACAATTAGAATTCCATGCCTACTCAACTCCGCTCCTTCGTCGAAGTCGCGCTCGACTCACATTTCCCGCTCGAGAACCTGCCCTACGGTGTTTTTCGGCCTAACGACGGAGCTGCACGGGTTGGGGTGGCGATTGGCGATCTCGTCCTCGACCTCGCGGTGCTCGAAGAGGCCGGACATTTTCGCGCCGCCGAGTTAGGAGACCTCCGGGTGTTTGGCGACGACTCGCTCAACGCCTTCCTCGCCCTCGGCCGCCCCGCCTGGCGCAAGACGCGCGAGATTTTGCAGCACCTGCTCGCCGCCGACAGCCCGGCTTTGCGCGACGACGACGCCCTCCGGAAGCGGGCCTTTCATCGGCAGGGCGAGGTGAAAATGCAGCTGCCCGCGCGGGTTGGCGATTACACCGATTTTTATTCCTCCTACCACCACGCCTTCAATGTCGGCACGATGTTTCGCGGGCCGGAGAATGCGATCATGCCGAATTGGCGCTGGCTGCCGATCGCTTATCATGGGCGCGCCAGTTCCATTGTCCCTAGCGGCACGGATGTTCGCCGGCCACACGGCCAGACCAAGGCGCCGGACGCAGCCGCGCCGTCTTTTGGTCCGAGCCGGGCCTTGGATTTTGAACTGGAGACGGCCTTCCTCATCGGTCCGCCTAACGAACTCGGAGAGCCCATCTCGATCGAGCGCGCGACCGATCATATCTTCGGCCTTGTCCTCATGAACGACTGGAGCGCGCGCGATATCCAGACTTGGGAATACCAGCCGCTCGGACCTTTTTTGGCGAAAAATTTTTGCACCAGCATCTCACCCTGGGTGGTGACGCTCGATGCACTCGAGCCTTTTCGCCGGCCGTTGCCGGCGCAGGACCCGAAACCTTTTCCGTATCTGCGCGCGCCGAACGATTTCCTCCTCGACATCCAGTTGGAAGTGCAGCTCCAGACCGCGGCCATGGACGCGCCCCACACGATCACGCGCTCGAATTGCCGCAATCTTTACTGGAGCATTGCGCAACAATTGGCGCATCACACCGTTGGCGGCTGCAACCTGCAACCGGGCGACCTGCTCGCGAGCGGCACCATCAGCGGTCCGGAGGAAAACGCGCGCGGCAGCCTCCTTGAGCTCACCTGGCGCGGGGCAAATCCGCTTCAACTCCCCGGCGGCGAAACCCGGAAGTGGCTCGAGGACGGCGATCGCCTAACGATCACAGGCTGGGCCGAAGGGGACGGCTATCGCGTCGGTTTTGGCGAAGTGAGCGGACGGATCATTCCAGCCTAACGAGTGTCGCGTCCGTGGTGGGGGATTCGCGGCATGAAGGCTGCTACCTTGAGATCACTCGGCAAAAAATCGCGCGGCGCGTAAATTTCCGGTTGCGCCGCCGGCCAGATGCCTTCATAAGGAACGCTTCGTGCGACATATTTGCCTCTCTCTTTTCCTCACCGTCAGTTTTTCCTCTTTCTCTCTCTC
>JBBSGS010000270.1:0-2664 GCA_038253875.1 Chthoniobacterales bacterium | reverse complement strand
GTTGCGATCGCGCCCTCGTAGGCGCTGGCGGTTATTTCGATCGCGCCGTTCTTTTCCGCGTACTCGGCGAGCGTCATAAGTTTGGCGGCGTCGCCACCGGCTGCTTCGAGCGCGCGCTGCCAGTTGTTGACCGCGGCGGCTTTTTCTCCCAATTGCGCGTTGCAGCGCGCCAGATACATGTGCGCGACCGTCGGATCGAGCGGGTAGCTCTCGCTATCCAATGCCTGTTTGATCTCCTGCCAGCGGCCGAGCGCGCCGAGCGCGTCGAGCCGTTGTAGAAAAAGGTTGCGGTCCTGCAGCGCTCGCTCCGGCGGGATCGTGTCGAGGCCGCGCTGATATTCGCCGTGGCCGTTCAGCCAGGTGGCGAGCGCGGCGAGCGATTTCACTTCAGCGTCCTTCCAGCGATCAACCGCCGACTGAATCAACGCTGCTTTCTCGTTAGGCGCGGCCTGTATGCGCAGATCGATCGCCAGCAATTTTTGCGGCGTTTTGCTGAGTGGATGATTTTCGAGAGCCGCTGCCAGTTCGCTATCCGACATCTGTCTTGCAAGCCCGGCCTCGCCCCGTGGCTGCGTGAGCGCGCGTTGCGTCAGGAGAACGAGCGCGTCGAGGCTCACGGCGTCCGTGCCCTGGGCAAGTTTCTCGATCCGTTGCCAGGCGTCGGTTTGAATTTTCTGGTCCTCCTCGGCAGCCGAACCGGAGACGCTCAGCTCGAAGACTGCTGCCTGCAGTCGTTCCCGCGCCGTGGCGGCGTCACTGGCGAAGACGCGCTCGAGCGCTTTCACGGATTCGTTAGGCGCACCGCGTTCGGCGTCCAACTGGGCTGAGAGGAGCCAGTCTCCGGCCATCGCCTCGCGCCCTTCATGCTCCAGCAACGGCTTGATCGCGGTCGCGGCTCGTCCGGTTTCTCCGAGCGCGAGCGCGACCCCGGCTTCATCCCGCAAATCCTCCCGAGTAAGCGACTGCCGTTTCGCCAGTTGATCCCAAAATTCCAGCGCCTGCGGCTGGCGCACGCGTGAAAGAAATCGCGCCAGCGCGCGCAAGGCTTCGGGTTCGGTGGGGTCGAGCTGATACCCGGCGACCGCTTCTCTTTGCGCGTCAGCCCAATTCTCCGAATCGATCAACCGGGAGGCTTTCTCGGCGTGGCGGCGCGCCTGCCAGGCTTTGATCGCACGGCGTGCCGGCCGGGCGAGCAGGAGCGCGAGCACGAGTAGAAGCAGGAGGGAAACGCCGCCGATGATCAGGCGGCGCCGCTTTTGTCGGCGCAGGCGCAGCTCCTCGACGGTGAGCAGGAAATCGTCAGAGGACATGAAGGCGAAAGGCGAAAGGATGAAGGATGAGGGCAGGAAGGATGAGAGTCACCCGATCACTTATCACTTGTCTGTATCACTTGGGGGAGGAGCCGGGCAAACTGCGTTTCCGCCGCGCCGCGCTTTAACTCGTTAGGCGTGAGCAGGACCAATTCCATCACTTGCTGGCCCTGGTTGCGCAACCCTTCGCGCACCACCCGCACGCGATCGTCCCGCATCCAATTCCCCGTGCGCCCTGAGGTGGCGTCGAACCGATCCGGCTCCCTCGCCGGCACGCGGTCTTCGCTCTGACAGAAAAACGCCTGAGCGAAAATCTTGCGTCCATCGCCCAGGTCACGAACAAAACGGAAATGGCGAAACGGCAGGGCGAGAGCGGGCGAGGCCGCATATTTTCGCACACTGTCGTCGTGCGTCATTCGCCAGCCGGTATTGGGCAGGCAGATATCGGGCCGATGTGCCCGCGCGCGTAGAATGCTGGCCGAGCCGGGCTTCCAGCGGAAGAAGAACATGGTGCAATTCGTCGGTAACGCTGCCGGTTCGTTAGGCAAAGAAGCAAGCGACGCATGCCAGGCCGCTTCGCGCCCCGCATCACAGCGCAGGGTGCTGCGCACGTTGTCATCGATCGGCAGCTCGCGGAATCCCGGAGCCGATTCGGGCCAGCGCACGGACCAATTGGTCGTCGCGACGAAACTGCGCTCGTGCCAGCGATACCAGATCTCGACCCCGGCTTCGACAACGAGAAGGTAGGCGCAAGAGAGAAGGATGAAGGCGGAAGGCGGAAGGCGGAAGGTGTAGAGGCGAGCGTGTCGCCGGCTAGCTGAAGCGTTACTCTGCCGATCCGCCCGTTGCTTCGCATCCGGTGCGGCCAATATCCCCGCCATCGCCAGCGTGCCGAGAAAGACGGCGCCGACGATCGCGTAGCCGGCGATGTCGTGCCAGTGCTCGACTGCGGAGAGATTTTCCGTCGCAGCGATCCAGACGAGAAAAAAGGCGCGCGCAAAATTCGCGACGAGCGCGATCGCCAAGGTGGCGCCGACGAGCACCCAGCGGCGCGCGATCGTTAGGCGCTTCAGTTCGCCAAAGAGCAGGCCGATCATGAGCGAAGTCTGGAGCGAACGCACGCCGCTGCACGCTTCGCTTACCCCGACCACGCCGTTATTCACCCGGATGAGGCTGCCTTCGAGCTGCGCGGGAATTCCGAACAAGGTCAGCGTTTCCGTCGCGACCGCGGCGACCAGCCGCATCAGCCCTTGCACAAGCGGCGCCTCGATCGGCGTAGGCCACGGAACCGCCACTAAAATGAAGCAAATCGGAAAAGCGAAGTGCCGCAGCGCGCGGTTGCCTCCCAGATGAT
>JBBSGS010000269.1:0-2717 GCA_038253875.1 Chthoniobacterales bacterium | reverse complement strand
CAATCCGGACAAAAAGATCGTCGAAGTCCGGATCGCGATCGGGGAGTTCACCCAGATCGAAGAGGAACAGCTCCGTTTCTGTTACGACTCGATCATTACCGAGATGCCGCTCGCGGGATCGAGCCTAACGATCGAACCGATTCTTGCGAAGGTGTGCTGTCCGCACTGCGCCTACAGCGGACCGCCGAAATATTGGGACGGCGCCCTCGCCGGCACTCCGGTGGCGACCTTGGAATGTCCGCGGTGTGGCAAGGCCGCCGAGGCAATCGAAGGGGAGGAATGTGCCATCCGTGCGGTCCGTTTCACTCAGCCTAACGAGATGCCGGAGCTGGCCTCATGAGCTCGCTCCTGCCCATTTTGCTCCTCGGTTTTTTCCTCGGGATGCGGCACGCAACCGATTCCGACCACGTAGTGGCCGTGACCACAATTGTCAGCCGGCAGCGGAGCATCGCCAACGCTGCCTGGACCGGCATTTTCTGGGGCGTCGGGCACAGTCTCACCCTGCTCGTCGTCGGTGGCGCGATCATTCTCTTCGGCATCGTCGTCCCCGAGCGGCTGGGATTGAGCTTTGAATTCTGTGTCGCCTTGATGTTGATCCTGCTCGGCGCGCTCAACTTGAACGCAACTTTTCGGTCGGTGGAAAACGTCAGCGTGGCAAAGGGCCACAGGTCCGTTCACCAGCATGCTCACGAGCACGGTGACTATGTGCACAGCCATTCTCACGGTCACGAGCGCGCGACGCATGGTCATTCCGAGCGGAGCGTCCCCCCGGCGCTTCTCGATCGTCGTTTCGGTCGATTGAAGATTTACCAAGCGCTACGGCCACTCGTGATCGGCACCGTCCACGGATTGGCCGGATCAGCCGCGGTGGCACTTCTGGTCTTGCCGATCATTCACGAACCTGTCTGGGGGCCATGGGCTACCTGCTCGTCTTCGGCGTGGGCACCATTGCCGGCATGATGCTCATCACCGCAGCCATCGCCGTGCCGATTTCTTATTCGACCCGCTATCAGTTCCTGCATCGACACCTCGGGACGGCGGCCGGTTTCCTTAGTCTCGGTTTCGGTTTGTTTCTCGTTTACGAGATCGGTTTCGTGGACCGTCTCTTCACTAAGTGAAGTCGCTCGCTCCCGTTAGGCAATCTTCGCCTAACGAATACGGGCGTTTGCGTCTGGTCGTGCGCGGAGCGGTCCAAGGCGTCGGTTTTCGGCCGTTCATTTACCGCCTGGCCAAAGAACTGGATCTCGCAGGTTGGGTCGTTAATTCCGCGCAGGGAGTCTTAATCGAAGTCGAGGGATTGCCCGATCGCCTCCGGGATTTCGCGCGCCGCTTGCCGCTGGAAAAGCCAGTTCGCGCCATCATCCAGAGTTGTGAGTCATCCCATCTCGATACGCTCGGCTACGAGGGTTTTGAGATACAGGAGAGCACCGACCACGGGAGCAAGAGTGCGCTCATCCTGCCTGATATCGCGACCTGCGAGGATTGCTTGCGGGAAATCTTCGATCCTCAAGACCGCCGCTTCCGTTATCCTTTCACCAACTGCACCAATTGCGGCCCGCGTTTCTCGATCATCGAAGCGTTGCCTTACGATCGCGCCAGCACCGCGATGAAAAGATTCACGATGTGCGTCGACTGCGCGGGCGAATATCGCGATCCCGCAAACCGCCGATTTCACGCCGAGCCGACAGCCTGTCCACGCTGTGGGCCACAGCTCCGACTCTGGGATTCGTTAGGCAATACTCTCTCGATCGCCGATGATGCGCTCGAGCAGGCCGCGGTTGAAATCCGCGCCGGGAAAATCATCGCGTTGAAAGGGATTGGCGGCTTTCAGCTACTGGTGGACGCGCGCGACGCGGCGGCCATCCAGCGGTTGCGGGAACGGAAACATCGCGCGGAAAAACCTTTCGCCGTCATGTTCCCAACGCTCGAGCAGACCTGCCTCCACTGCGAAGTCTCCGAACTGGAAAAGCGCCTTCTTACTTCGGCCGAAGCTCCGATCGTGCTTTTACGAAAAGCTCAGAAAGAGAAATCCCCTCTCCCCGTGGGAAAGGGGAGGGTGAGGGCGATCCCCGACGCCGCCGCACCAGGGAATCCAAACCTCGGAGCCATGCTTCCGTCGTCACCGCTCCATCATTTGCTTCTACGCGAGCTGGATTTCCCAATCGTAGCGACGAGCGGAAATCTGAGCGACGAGCCAATCTGCATTACCGAGAACGAAGCGCTCGAACGGCTGCGCGGGATCCCGGATTACTTCCTCGTGCACGACCGGCCAATCGTTAGGCACGTAGACGACTCGATTGTTCGCGTCCTCGCCGGGCGCGAAATGCTACTGCGGCGCGCCCGCGGCTACGCGCCTTTACCCATCATGCTTCGCGACATGCAGCCGTCGGTTCTCGCCCTCGGCGCGCACCTGAAAAACGCAGTCGCTCTGAGCGTGGATCGAAATGTGTTCGTTAGTCAGCACATCGGCGATCTCGCCACGCAACAAGCCCATGAAGCTTTCGCGCGTTCAGTGGCGGACCTGCCATTCCTCTACGATGCCAAACCGGAAGTGATCGCGCATGATCTCCACCCCAATTACCTCTCGACGAAACACGCCTCGCAACTGCCGGGGCAAAAAGTGGGGGTGCAGCATCACTGGGCTCACATCGCTTCCTGCATGGCGGAGAACGAACTCGAGCCGCCACTCCTGGGCGTGGCTTGGGACGGGACCGGCT
>JBBSGS010000268.1:0-2786 GCA_038253875.1 Chthoniobacterales bacterium | reverse complement strand
TCGTTGCCGGAAGTACTGAAGGAGAATTTCCTCCGTGGCCGCCATAATCTCGTGGTCACCGGGACGCACGGGAAGACGACGACGACGGCGCTGCTCGCCTGGATGCTGACGGTCGCGGAAATGGAGCCGGGCTACGTCATCGGCGGACTGCCACGCAATCTCGGGCAGGGCGCGCTTTTCAACGACTCGAAGTATTTCGTGATCGAAGGCGACGAGTACGACTCCGCCTTTTTCGACAAGCGCTCCAAGTTCATCCATTACCTGCCCGAGCTGCTGATCGTAAATAATATCGAGTTTGATCACGCGGATATTTTCGACGACCTCGCGGCGGTGAAGCTGAGCTTCCGGCGGCTTCTCAATATTGTGCCGCAGAACGGCATGATCCTGCTCAATGGCGACGACGCGAACTGCCTCGAGGTCGCCCGCGATTGCCTCGCGCCGATCGTGGCCGTGGGATTCTCGGAGAACTGCGCGGAACGGATCAGAGACGTTTCCTACGAATCAAGCGGGTCCCGTTTTTCGTTAGGCGAAACATCTTTCGAATTGCCCCTGATCGGGGAATTCAACGTGCGCAACGCTGCGATGGCCGCCGCGGCAGCGCGCTTTTACGGCGTCGCACCCGAAGTCATCCAGACCGCCCTAACGAGTTTCGAAGGAATCGCGCGCCGGCAGGAAGTGCGCGGCGAAGAGCGGGGCGTCACGGTGATCGACGACTTCGGACATCATCCGACGGCGATTCGCGAAACCTTGGCCGCGCTCCGCTATCGTTACCCGGGACACCGGCTCTGGGCGATTTTCGAGCCACGCTCGAACACCACGCGGCGGGCGGTTTTCCAGGAGGAGCTGCCCGCGGCGCTGCAGCTGGCTGACGGAGTTTTCCTCGCGCAGATCGCCGCACTCGAACAAATCCCCGCGGAAGAACGGCTCCATCCAGAGGTCGTCGTGGAAGCGATCGCCGCTACGGGAAAGATGGCCTTTTACGAAAAAGATGCCGCGGCCATCGTGGAACGGATCATCCCGCTTTTGCGGCCTAACGACGTCGTGACCATCTTCAGCAACGGCGGTTTCGACGGGATTCACGAGAAGCTGCTCGCGCGTTTGCGCGGGTAAGCGAGCGGCGACTCGCCGCGTGCGGAGGGACATGCTTACGCATGTCCAGTCTCCCGGCACGCACCTACACATTCACTTACACCACATTAAGGAGTGTAAGTGCAGGTCAAAGTGTAGTGCAAGTCAGATCCTCGACATGCAGAAGCATGTCCCTCCGCAGCCACCGCGACTGCCGGATTTCTTACGATGTGTGATCCAACACAATGCGCCAGCCTTCCGGCAGTTTGCGAAAGAGGAGGGTGAATTTCCCATGCGGACGATCGCCTTGGCGCTCCAGGCTCCAGCTCCCGAGCACGATCGCGGCGTCGGCGGAGAGCCGGGTAATCGTTAGGCCGGAGAAAGTGAGCGTCCCCATTTTCTCGCGGCTGTTGTATTTGCCCGCATAACGATCGCGCACTGTCTGCCAGCCGCGCGTGACCTCGTCGCCGGCGACGAAGGTCGTCTCCTCCGAACGGGCGTAACCGGCCATGAAGCGGTCGATGTCGCCGCGATTCCAGGCGGCGACCTGGTCGTCGAGGACGGCGCGGATCGGATCGGGCGATGCCGCGGGCGCGGCCGACGCGAGGGCGAGAAGCGTGCCTAACGATATCGAGAAGAGGAGCAGCGGAATTTTCATCAGTGCGGCAGATTACGCAAAGGGCTGTGTGCGTCGAATTCCGCGCGGGCTAAACGGTTGACCGCGCCTCGCGGAACAACTAAATAAGCGCGTGCCCCGCCGCCTCTTTGTTTGCCTGGTCGCGCCTTTGCTCGTCGCTGCTTCCGTTCTCGCGCAAGTAGGCGGGCCGACGCCGCGGGTCCTCCCGCCGCCAGTGGCAGGGAACAATTCGGCGCCCGACATGGTGACGCTGCAATTCCCGAACAGCGACGTGATCGACGTCCTCCATTTCTACGAGAACCTGACCGGCGCGAAGCTCGTCATCGACAACAATGTGCAGGGGAAAGTGAACATTTTTCTCGCGCAGAAATTGCCCCGCGCCGAGGCGATTCAGATCATCGAAAAGAATCTGGCCTTGAATGGATTCTCGCTCGTGCCCGCGGATAACAACGTCGTCGAGGTGGTGGGAGTGAACAAGAATCCACGCGCCGCGGCAGTGCCGATCGTGTCCGATCCCGCAGACATTCCCGATGGGGCGAAGGTCATCAGTTATCTCTTCCACCTCAGCTACGCCGACCCGCAGGAATTGCAGGGCGTGCTCTCGCAATATCTCTCGGGCATCGGTGGTCAGGCGCCGATTCTGGCGTTACCGAAATCGTCCAGCCTGCTCGTGACTCAGAGTTCCGACGTGCTGCGCAAGCTCGTGCGCATGGTGCAGGAGCTGGATGTCGCGCCGGCGGCGGTGGAAAGCGCGTTCATTAAGCTGGAGCGAGCCGACGCCAGCAAGGTCGTAGATATGCTGAAAGAAATTTTCGATAAGGGCGCCGACTCGGGCCAGCCCTCGGGCGGGATTCGCGGTGTGCGCAACGGCGTTCCGGTGCCGCCGGTCGTCCAGCAAGGCGACGAAGAGGGCAACGTGGTGCTTTCCGAAGACTCGCTCGTCGTGGGCAAAATCAAAATGGAAGCGGACGTGCGCACGAACCGCATCCACATCGTGACGCGGCCGATCAACATGCCGTTCGTGAGAAAATTGATCTCGGAGTTCGACGCCAATGTGGAGTTTGGGAAACCGGTGACGCGG
>JBBSGS010000267.1:0-2803 GCA_038253875.1 Chthoniobacterales bacterium | reverse complement strand
GCGCCCGGATTTTATTGGAGCACGCTGCTGTTGCGATTCGTTAGGCTGGCGCTGGTCGTTCCATTCGTGGAAGAGATCTTCTGGCGTGGATTCCTCCTCCGCTATCTCATCGGCGAACGCTTCGAGAGGGTGCCGTTTGGAACATTTTCCTGGTTCTCTTTCGCGATCGTGACCCTGGCGTTTTGTTTTTCCCATTCGATGCCGGATTGGCCGGCTGCGCTCATGACCGGCGCGCTTTATAATGCCGTCGCCTATCGCACGAAGAGCCTGACCTCCTGCATACTCGCTCATAGTCTAACGAATCTGTTGCTGGGTCTTTGGATCGTAGCGACAAAGCAGTGGGGATTTTGGTGATGCCTTGTGGACGCCTCCCTCTGGGAGGCGCGAGGGAAATCTTCTGTCGAATTCGCGCCTCCTTCGCGCTTCGCAAAGCGAAGCGCCCCCATTGGCTGGGAAGCGTCTACAGTGGCACCGCTTCTGCTCTCCTACGGTCGGAATGCGCTCCACCTTTATCCAGAAAGTGCTCATCTGCATGATGGCGGGATTCTTCGCCGCCTGCCTGATTCAATGGGGCAGGGTCTTCATCGAAGGCGCCGATGACGCGCTCAACGGCACCTACAAAAAAGATCGGACCGTCCTGAGCGATCACTAAGGCGGAGTGCGAAAGCCGTTGCTGCGGCAGAACGCGCGGTTAATCTGCCGCTAAAGCATGAGGATCGGCTTGGCGCAGATCAATTCCACCGTGGGCGATCTCCGCGGCAACTTCGAAAAGATCCTCGCCTCCTACCGGCGCCTGGCTGCCGCGGGGGCTGAATTGGTCCTCGCGCCCGAGCTGGCGACGACCGGTTATCCGCCGCAGGACCTAGTTTTTAAATCACGTTTCGTTCCGCAAAATCTCGAGGCGATCAAGCGGCTGCACGACTGCATCGGCGCGGTGCCGCTCCTTGTTGGCTACGTCGATCGCAACCGAGGAGAGGGCAAACCGTTCTTTAACGCCGCGGCTCTGCTCGAGCGCGACCGGCCTCTGCGCAAGAGTTTCAAAACGCTCCTTCCGACTTACGATGTGTTCGATGAAGACCGCTATTTTGAGGCTGGCACGGGCGGGGAAGTTTTCACCATCGCGGGTCGCCAGATCGGCGTTACCATTTGCGAGGACATCTGGACCGAGCGCTACCTGCCGCGGCGACTTTACGACGTCGAACCGATGCGCAGACTCGTTGCGAAGGGAGCCGAGATTATCGTCAACCTGAGCGCCTCCCCTTTTTCGTTAGGCAAAACGGACACGCGCCGCGAGATGGTCGGAGCGCTCGCGCGGATGCATCGGCGGCCGATCGTGTACTGCAACGTCGTCGGCGGAGACGACCAACTGGTCTTCGATGGAAGCTCAATCGCGTTTAATCAAGCGGGCGATTTGATCGCGCAACTACCTTCCTTTGAGACCGCGGAGGCGATCGTCGAAACTTACTCGACCAGCGTTCTGAAGGCCGCGCCGGGCGACGCTCCAGCGGAGCTGCACGGAGCGCTGTCGTTAGGCGTGCGCGATTACCTGGCGAAATGCAATTTCAAGTCCGCCGTCCTCGGGCTCAGCGGCGGGATTGATTCCGCGGTTGTCGCCGCCGTCGCCGTGGATTCGTTAGGCAAAGAAAACGTTCTCGGCGTTTCCATGCCGAGCCCTTATTCTTCGCCCGGCAGCATTGACGACGCGCACGCCCTCGCGCGGAATCTCGACATCCGCTGCCTCGATCTTCCGATTGACGACGCCTTCGCCGCCTTTAAAGCGCAATTCGAAAAAATCTTCAGCGGCCTGCCCGAGGATACAACGGAGGAAAACATGCAGTCGCGGCTCCGCGGCATGATCCTGATGTCGCTCTCGAACAAGTTCGGCCATCTCCTTCTCACCACCGGCAACAAGAGCGAGCTCGCGGTCGGTTATTGCACGATCTACGGCGATATGGCAGGCGGACTCGCCGTCATCAGCGATGTGCCGAAGACGCTCGTTTATGAGCTGGCGCGCTGGATCAACCGCGACCGCGAAATCATTCCCACCTCGACGATCGCAAAGCCGCCGAGCGCTGAGCTAAAACCGGGGCAGGTCGACCAGGATTCGCTCCCGCCCTACGACGTGCTCGACCAAATCCTGCAGCTCTACGTCGAGGAAAATCGCAGTGCGCGCGAAATCGTCGCGCAGGGCTTCAAGGAAGAAACCGTGCGCTGGATCCAGCGCCGCGTCGATCTGAACGAATACAAGCGCGCGCAGGCGGCGCCAGGCATCAAGGTGACGAGCCGCGCCTTCGGGGTTGGCCGGCGCATGCCGATCGCGCAGCAATACACAGACACGGACCTTTTTTCCGAGGAAGGCTGTGGCCCACCGCCCGAGCCTAACGATCGACGCTAGGGCGTGGGCGCGCTTGCGGTCGACGGAGCGAAGCTCAACTTCTCTTTTAGAAAAGCGAGACACCGATCCTTCACGTCCGGCCAATATCCGAAAGAATGCCCGCTGTTCGGGGGCAGAAGCTTTTGAAAATTTGTCGCGCCCACCGCGGTCAGTTTTTGAATCAAGTCTCGATACTGCTCGGGCGGCATCGCATCCTCGTTTGATGCGATGACGCAGAGCGGCGCCACACGGGCATCCATGTAGGTGATGGACGAGGCCTTTTGCAGTGAAGCTTTTTCCGATGAGCCCGCGTAATTCACGACGAACCTCTCGAAATTTCGCTGCGCCAACGATTCCTGATCCGTGAAATCGTAAGCTACGGAAAGCGCCACCGCGGCGTCGAGCCGATCATCCCCGGGGGTGCCGGTG
>JBBSGS010000266.1:0-2843 GCA_038253875.1 Chthoniobacterales bacterium | reverse complement strand
TGCCCTGGGGCTCGAACCGCCGGAGCAATTGGTCGAAGGATTGGCCGCCCGCTGGCAGAGCGGGACGGTCGCCTTGCGCCCGGCTGACGCCTCATTGCAGGCGAAGGAAGTGCCGCTGGAGAGTTTCTTTCACAAGATAGTAATGATCCGCAACAACCTCCGCGTCCTGGACGCAAAAGGTGAACGCGAGCGAAAAACTAAGCGACGCCGACAAATTCGACCTGCACCAATACATTACTCGCTGCTACGGGTCGCTCACGACCTTTAATGTGCTCTTCAAGGAGAAGGAAGATCAGTTTGGAAGTTAGGCTTCCCAGCCTAACTTCCGAAGACCATCGTCTTTGCGTTTATGAATTCGCGCATGCCTAACGAGCCTAACTCTCGCCCGTAACCTGATCGCTTCACGCCGCCGAAAGGCAACCGCGGATCCGATGCAACCATGGCGTTGATGAAGACCATGCCGGCCTCCAGTTCTGTCGCGAAAAGCTCCTGTTCAGCGAGGTCATTCGTCCAGACGCTCGCGCCGAGGCCGAAGTCGCTGTCGTTCGCAAGGACGAGCGCGGCGGCTGCGTTCTTTACCCGGAAGAGCAGAGCGACCGGGCCGAAAACTTCCTCACAGTAGGCGGGTGCGTCCGGGGGAATCTCAGCCAGGACGGTAGGCGGATAAAAGTTCCCCTTCCCCTTCGGCACCTCCGCGCCGAGCAACAGTTTCGCGCCGGCGGCTATCGATCCCCGCACTTGTTCATGCACCCCATCCCGGATGTGCGGCGTGGCTAGCGGGCCGAGCTCGGTCGCTTCGTCGAGCGGATCGCCCACCTTTAGAGCACGCATCTTTTCGACAAATCGCCTAACGAACTCTTCATGCATCTCCTCCGCGATGAGGAAGCGCTTTGCCGCGATACATGACTGGCCGCTGTTGACCGTGCGCGCTTTCACCGCAGTCGTTAAGGCAGCGTCCAGATCGGCGCTCGGCATCACGATGAAGGGATCGCTCCCGCCCAGCTCGAGCACGCATTTCTTGAGCGCGCGGCCCGCCGCCGCTGCCACTTTCCTTCCGGCGCGATCGCTTCCGGTCAGTGTCACCGCCTGCACCCGCCGATCGGCGATGATTTTCTCGACCTTATCCGAGCCGATCAAGAGAGTCTGAAAAATGCCCGGGGCGGCGCCCGCCCGACGAAAGAGGTCCTCGATCGCGAGCGCGCATTGCGGGACGTTGGCGGCGTGTTTGAGCAGGCCGACATTACCGGCCATGAGCGCCGGTGCGGCGAAACGAAACACCTGCCAGAAAGGAAAATTCCACGGCATGATCGCGAGCACCGCGCCCAGCGGTTGCCAACGGACCGCGCTGCGCGCGGCGGCAGTCTGCACTGCTTCCTCTTCCAAAAAGCGCTCGCCGTTTTCAGCATAGAATCGGCAACCGTTCGCGCACTTGCGCACCTCCTCGCGCGCGGTCGCGATCGGCTTGCCCATTTCCAACGTGATCGTGCGGGCGAGCGAATCGACTTCCTGGTCGAGGAGTTTTGCGGTTTCCTGGAGCAACGCAGAGCGTTCCGCAAATGAGCTGCTGCGATGATTGTGAAAGCTCTGCGCCGCGGCCGCGAGCTTCTCCTCGATCTCAGTCTCAGTCAGCTCGGAAAACTCGCGCAGCCTTTCCCCTGTCGCCGGGTTAATGGAATTGATCGCCATCGGTCAGTGAAGAGCGACTTAGCCGCGATGACAAGCTTCGCGCAGTCTTCTCGCCGTGGGGGCGAAAATCGCTTATCAGTTAGGGCGTTGGCAAAAAGCGCATGCCTAACGAACTCTGAAAGCGGAGATCGGCCACGCGTCGCTCTCGAGTAACGAAACGGCCTTGAGAGCGTGTCCCATTCTCGCGCGAGATATTTCACGTGAACCCGCGCGACTTCTTCGTAAAGCCGAACGCTCTCCTTGCTGCGCGATTTTGCCGCCACGGAGGAAACGATCGATCGTGCACTGGCGATCGTTCCAGACGATCCGGACGTCCTCATCAACAAGGCGTGGCTCTATCGGACAATGGGGAATTTGCCGGCGGTACGAGCGATCTCGATAAAATTTCAGCCACCCCCACAACTGCAAGAGACGGCACAGGCGCGCGTGAGTTTCCCGAAACGTTGGCGCGGGACAGGCGACGCAATACTAAAACAAGTGAAACGCTGGCGAAGATCGCAACTTTTCACAGGAGCTGAGCAGTGGGAATGCTCGTTCCGGCTGCGTTGACAGAAAACCAGCTTTCTGGAAATCTGGGCTTGATGAAAACGACACTTGATCTACCTGACGCACTCATGCGCGAGGTGAAAATTCGCGCTGTGCATGAGCAAAAGAAACTCAAGGACGCGATCGCGGAATTCATCCGCAAAGGCATGGCTGCCGGCAAAACCCAGCCGGCAAAAACGCCCAAGCCGGTAAAGCTGCGAGGCGCCCCGATAACAACGGAAGAAATCGAAGCAGCAATCGCCTGGGGCCGCGAGTAGGAGATGCTCCTCGTTGACACGAACGTCGCCGTCTATCTGCTGATTCACGGCGATCATTCCGCATGCGCACAAGAATTGCATAGTCGTGATCCTGATTGGCGCAGCGAAGCTTTACTGCTCGTTGAACTCACGAATGTGCTTGTATCATCGATAGCGGCGAAGAGGATGACTCTGACCTTGGCTCAGGACGTCCGGGCAAAAGCCGTCGCTCTCTTTGACGGCAAGTTGGCACGGATCGCTCATGCGGCTGCGCTGGCAACTGCCGCCCGCCACCGTGTCGGCGCGTATGATGCGCGCTTCCTCGCTCTGGCACATCAACTCGGCAGCCGGCTCGTGACCGAGGACGCTCGGCTG
>JBBSGS010000265.1:0-2973 GCA_038253875.1 Chthoniobacterales bacterium | reverse complement strand
TGCTCGAGTTCTTCAATGACTAACGAGGCCGCGCCCTCGCCCATGACGAAGCCGTCGCGCAGCCGATCGAACGGCCGGCAGGCCTCCGCGGGGTCGCCGGTGAACTGGCTCATCGTCTTGATAATCGTGAACGCAGCGAAAGTGAGCGGACTCAGCGGAGACTCGGCGCCGCCCGCGACCATCACGTCAGCGAAATCATCGCGAATGTAACGCAGCGCTTCGCCGACTGCGATCGTGCCGCTGGCGCAACTGTTCGAGTTCGTCGTGCCCGCGCCGCGGAAACCAAACTCGATCGCGATGTTGGTGTGCGCGGAGCCGCCGAAGACTTGGAGCGCGAGCGTTTGATTCACGCCGCGCGTACCTTTTTTCAGAAAATGCGCGTGTTGGTATTCGGCATTGGCGATGCCGCCGAGCGCCGTGCCGAAGCTGACCCCGATGCGATGCTGCGGCTCCTCGCGCGACCAGGCGATGCCCGCGTCCTCGAGCGCAAGCTTGGCTGAGGCGACGGAAAACTGCGCGTAACGATCCAGCCGTTTCAGCCGATGCGGCGGGAAAAATTCTTCCGGCGCCCAATCGGGAATCTCGGCCGCGCAATGGGCATTGAAAATCGAGCTGTCGAAGGCGGTAACTCGCCGCACACCGCTCTTTTCCGCGCGCAGCCCGTTCCAAAATCCTTCGCGTCCGCACCCGATCGCGGTGATCGGACCAAGACCCGTGATGACGGCGCGACGTTTTGTTTCGGACATCTTTTTCTATCCGTTACCGGCGGGCCTCTAGATGCGCTTTCATCGCCCGGAGCGTTTGGCTGGCCACATGATGAATGAAAAAGCCGCCGATTATCGGCTCGGCGATTGGCGCGAGCGCGGCAACGCGAAAGCGGAGTGCGTGCATGATTTCCACGCGCACACCGGCGGGCGTTTCCTTGAACGTCCAGACCACGCGCATCCCGCGAGTGAATGCTTTCAAATGGCGGAAGCGGATTTCCATTTTGTCGCGATCGACCTCCAACTCGGATGTCCAGGAAATCGGAATGCCGGAACGCGTCGCCGCCATCTCGACCACGCTCCGCGCCGGTCCGCGCTCGAGGAAACGGATATAACGGTAGTGCGGAAGGATGCGCGGCCATTGTTCGAGATCGGCTGCGGTCTCGAAAATCACCTCGCGCGGGGCTTGCATGATGATCGAGTTGCCGGTCTGCATGAATCGCGGGAAGAAGTGCGCGACAGGATAAACTGCGAAGGCCGGCGCGCAATCAGTGGACGAGAAGAGTGCCGCGGAAATTCGATAACAAAGGTGAAACCCGCGGCGCGCGGCAGGTTGGAGCGACAGTGCTTGTGGACTCTTCTCAGCGAAAAACTCGGATGGAGCGCGACGCTCTGTCGTCGCCAGACACTCGCGCTGACAGAGCAACCCGCCCCACCCCCGCGCATGCGGGATCCTACACCGTCAGCGATTGCTCGGGGTGCTGAGTGGTTCCTTTTTCCTGAGCGCCGCGATCACTTCGTCGGTGAAGTCATCGCTCGCGGGCGAAAAGAGCACCGGCGAGAAGCCGTTGAAACTCGCACCAGACTTGTCGAAGACGAGATCCAGCTTTTTCGTTTCCACGAGCGCGAGGACGACGCTGGTGATCTCACGCACGATGGCCTCCTTTGCTCGCGACGTTTCCTGCTGGAGCTGCTGTTCGCGCGTCTGCCGGAAGTAGGTGATCTCACGCTCCATCTCCTTGATTTTCCCGATCTTCTCCGCGCGTTCCTTCGCTTTCGCTGCCGTCGCGTCCACACTCAGAGTCGGCCCGTCGAGCTGCTCGTCGATGCGATTTATTTCCGCGACCGCCTGCTTATAGGCGTCCGCCCGTTCGTTGAACTCTTTGGTCGCGGCGGCCTTCGCCTCGTTGATTTTCACTTCGTCCTCCTTCACTTTGCCGGAACTCTTGAAGACACGATTCACATCGACGATACCGATTTTGAGTTGCGCCTCCGTCTCCCGCGCCGTGAGAAAATAGGTCGCGACGAGTAAGAGCCATCCCACCCGGACGATTTTTTGGTTCATGGATTTCATGGAGTGCTGGCGATCGCCTCGTCGCGAAAAAGAACTCGCACCGGGAGGTCGAGCCGCAGGCGAGTCGGCGCTTGCGCGTCATCGAGTGAGGTCGGATTCACTGCAAGAAAAGCCGAGCGCAGAGACGCCATTTCGGCCGCACTCATTCGCAGGGTGAGCTGATCGCGCGAAGCCGGCGAGCGCGGGCCAAGTTCGATCTGCTGCAGCGCCAGCGATTCGTCTCGCGGATGGTTTGAGAGAGATTCCCAATTTCCAAAAAGGAGAATCCCCAGACCGACGACAAGGCAGGCAGCGAGGAGCATTGGACGCGTCCGGAGACTCGCCCCCGACGACCAGCCTCCTCGGACGCTTTGCCCTTTATTCGTTAGGCAGTTACGCAAATTCGTCGCGATGAAGCGGGGAATTCGTCGGGAGGAATTCCCGAGCGAAAGGTCCCGCCGCTCGCCCGCTTCGCGCAAGGCCGCCTCAATCGGAAACTCCCGCGCCAACACGGCGTCCAGGGTCGCACGCCGCGCGGAAGAAATCGTCGGGGTGCCTCCGAGCAACCGATCCCGCTGCTCCGAAATGCTACGCAGCGCGCCACTCCACTCGTCGTTTTGGGTCAACTCAGCCATGGGCATTCGTTAGGTTGAAGCGGCCCAGGATAACGATAAGCTTCTCTTTGCACCTCGTTAGCCTGGTGCAAACCGTTTTCGGGTTCATTTTTCGGATGGCGGCGATTTCCTTGAAGGTGAGCTCACCGAAGAAATGCAAATGCACCAGGTCCCGATCGGCCTCGTCCAGTTCATCGAGCGCCCGGTGCAGGATGCCGGCCCGATCGCTCTCGGCGGAAAGCTCTGCGGGAGATTTGGCATCGTCACTCCGATCGATCGCGTCATGCAACGAAACGAGACGCCCGGGCCCGCGTTTCCTGGC
>JBBSGS010000264.1:0-2988 GCA_038253875.1 Chthoniobacterales bacterium | reverse complement strand
TTCCCAAGGCTGCACCGTATCGACGGCACGGCCGCGCAGGTCTTGGAGGCTGGCGAAACCCTTGCAGTCGAGGTAATCGCTCAGGCCGTCGATCATGTCTTCGACGATGCGAAAGCCGTAGTGCATGACCGCGGTGCAGACCTGCACGGTGGTCGAACCGAGCGCGATGAACTCGGCCGCGTCGCGCCAGGTGGCGATCCCGCCGATGCCGGAAATCGGCAAGCCGACTTCGGGATCGGAGGCGCAGGACTGCACCATGTTGAGGGCGATCGGTTTCACGGCCGGTCCGCAATAACCGCCGTGCGAGCTGAGTCCGCCGACGAACGGCTCAGGCACGAAGGTGTCGAGGTTCACCTGGGTGATGCTGTTAATCGTGTTGATGAGTGAGATAGCGTTGGCGCCGCCGCGTCTGGCGGCGCGGGCGGCGGCGATGATGTTAGTAATGTTAGGCGTGAGTTTCGCGATCACCGGGATGGTCGCGACTTCCATGACCCAGCCGACGATCGTCTCGGCAACGTCGGGATTTTGGCCCACGGCGGAGCCCATCCCGCGCTCGCACATACCGTGCGGGCAACCGAAATTCAGCTCGATCCCATCAGCCCCGCAGTCGGCGGATCGCCTAACGAAATCGTGCCAGTTCTCACGCGTGTCGACCATGAGCGAGGCGACGATCGCGTGATTGGGCCAGCGCTTTTTGACTTCGGCGATCTCGCGAAAATTCGTCTCCGGCGCGCGATCGCTGATCAGCTCGATGTTGTTCAGGCCGACCATGCGGGCGTTGCCGTAATCGATCGAGGAATAACGCGAGGATGTATTGCGGATCGGGTCGCCGATGGTCTTCCAGACCACGCCGCCCCAGCCGGCTTCGAAAGCGCGATGCGCCTGGTAGGCGGTATTGGCCGGCGGTCCGGAAGCGATCCAGAAAGGGTTGGAGGATTTGATGCCGGCTAAGTTGGTGGAGAGTTCAGCCATACATTCTCAAATTGCCTCGCACAGAGGACACAAAGTCTTTCTAAAAAACTCCTTTGTGATCTTTGAAAGTCCGGCCTGGCCTGCGGCTGCGAGAGAATTTCATTCCTGATTTTTGGAGGTGATGGCACTGGTCCCCGGCTTGGGATGCGAGACCGGTGAAAGCTCTTCGTATTTGGCCTCCAGCTCGGGCACGCGGATGGGCGCGTCGAGACCGGAGCCGAACGGGCCGTCGGGCACCCCCCAGCGCGACGGTTGGACGGGGCCACTTATACTCGTTAGGCCAAACATTTCGTGGATGCCGCGCGCAGCTTTCTTGCCTTCGCCGACCGCATTGACTACTTCGCGCCCGCCATTCGCGCAATCGCCGCCGGCAAAAACGCGCGGCAAGTTCGTCCGCCCGCTAAGCGAATCGCGCGCCACTGTTCCATCGTGGTTCAGTTCCAGGTCCGGAAAAGCTTCCCGATCCAGTTACCCTGTTTTTGCTGGCCGACCGCTTTGATTACCATGTCGAATGGCTCGGTGAACTCAGAGCCGGCGGCCGCCTCGAGTGCTCCGCTCGCGCTGAAGCGCGTTCGGATGAGCCGCATTCCGGTGATGTGTCCGTTTTCCCCGATCACTTCGACCGGCATGTGATGGAAGAGGAACGTCGCTCCGTCGCGTTTCGCGAGATCATATTCGAAGGCGTAGGCGGACATCTCGGCTTCGCTGCACCGGTAAATTACCACGACTTCGGCAGCGCCAAGACGCCGCGCCTGGGTGGCGGCATCAATCGCAGTGTTGCCGCAGCCGATCACGGCGACGCGCGCGCCGACTGCGATCTGATGCAGCGGTTCGGTGTGAATTTTCTCGATGAAGGGGAGAGCTTCGTCAACTTCGGGCAGGTCTTCGCCTGGGATCTGGAGCCGCTGGCCCTGGCCAAGGCCGATGCCGATGAAGAGCGCGTCGAACTCGCGTTCGAGTTGCTCGCGCGACACATCTCTCCCGACCTCGACGCCGCAGCGGAACTCCACGCCTAACGATTTCACAAGCTCGACCTCTTCCAGGCTGACTGCTGGCTTCATCTTATAGTAGGCGACGCCGTAGGTGTTGAGGCCGCCCGCTTCCGGTTTGCGCTCGAAGACGACGGCTTGGTGCCCGAGCTGCGCCAGTTCCGCGGCGCAGCCGAGACCCGCCGGGCCGCCGCCGATCACGGCGACGCGGTTGCCGGATTTTTGTGCCGTCGGTTTAAGGATGGTGAGCTGTTTTTCATTCACGTGATCGGTCGCGTAACGCTGGAGCCGTCCAATTCTTATCGCGTCGTTGTCGCGGTCGAGCATGACGCAGGCGCCTTCGCAAAGAACCTCGGTCGGGCAGACGCGCGCGCAGCTCGCACCGAGAATGTTGGCACTGAGGATGGTGCGGGCGGCGCCGGTCACGTTGCCGGTCATGATTTTCTTGATGAAAGCTGGCACGTCGATTCCGGTCGGGCAGGCACTAATGCAGGGGGCGTCGAAGCAGAAAGGCAACGGGTGGATTCCACGATCGCCTGCTGATCGGTGCAAGGGGGCGCGATCTCCGCCAGATTAGCCTCTAGTTCTGAGGCGGATAATTTTGGGCTCAGCGGCATTCGTTAGGATGGCGAAGAGAACATTTTCCCATTTCGCGCGCAAGGATTTCGCTCTTCTCCTCGTGCTCGTGTCGTAATCTGAAAAGGTATCGAGCACCAGCATGAGCACGAGCACGATTACGATTGGCGCTCGGAGTGGCGCTGGTTGACACTCCGGCCCTGGCTTTTAGTTTAGGCCGGTTCAAAATGGGAGTTGCCACCGCTTATTTGCCTGTCGAGACGGAAGACCTCCGCGCCGATGCCGAGCAGCTCGCGCACATCATCATGGAGATGCAGCGCTGTTTTATCCTGCGTCTCTCGAAGGAACTGGCTCCGGGCAATGTTTCGTTTCCGCAGTTCTTCCTGCTGACCTACCTCGACCACATGGAAGTGCTGACGATGTCGGCCATCGCGCAAAAAATGGGCCACAC
>JBBSGS010000263.1:0-2998 GCA_038253875.1 Chthoniobacterales bacterium | reverse complement strand
CTCATCCTCGCTTTGGTCCTGCTGGAGGGAGAAACTTTCAGGATAATCGCCCAGCCCCGAGGTGTGGGTAAGGAGGTGACGCACGGTCATGCTCGACCAGGCCGGCGGCACCTTCAGATTCTTGGCCACGGGATCGTCGAGTGCGAGCTTCCCTTCCTCGACCAATAACATGACCAGCATGGCGGTGAATTGTTTTCCCATCGAGCCCGACTGAAAGAGAGTCTGTGGCGTGACGCGAACGCCGTGCTCCAGGTTGGCGAAGCCGTAACCTGCCGAGAGCACCACCTTGCCGTTCTGTCGAACCATGACCGCACATCCCGGAATATGTTTTTTCTTTAGGTAGTAATCGACAAACTGACCGACCTGATCGGATGCCGTGGCGCTCGGCGCGAGCGCGACGGGCGGAGCGGCAAGCGAGTCGCTGCTGACGAGAAAAAATAGAGTCCAGCCGAAGAGGAAGGCGGGAAATCTGCCGAAGCAATCGCGGATGTAAATGTAGAGGCCTATCGCCGGTTTCATCGCGCCGAGTTCGCTGTAGGTGAGCGCACCGAGTAGCGAGATGACGCCGCCGACGACCAGACCAGCAGGGCCGGGACGATGAAACCGTCCGCCTGGCGGAGCACCACGCCGGGGACAAGAAAGATGCCTGAGCCGATGACCGATCCGGTGGTCAGCCAGATCAGATTACGCAGTCCGAGCGTGCGCGGCAGACTTATCACGGGTGCGAATCCTCTCATTTGGCATGTGCTTCTTCGAAGAGCGCTCGTCCGGGCAAAAACATCGTTGGAGCCTAACGAATCTTTCCCGGTCCCCAAAGGGCGCGGCCCGGTTTTGCGTCGGTGTGCTCGCCGTCTTTGAGGACCTGCCGGCCATTCACGAAAACGTCTTTCATCCCGTCGGCGTATTGGTGCGGCTGGGCGAAGGTCGCGCGATCGGCGATCGTCGCCGGATCGAACACGACCACATCGGCGAGCATTCCTTCCTTGATGAAGCCGCGATGATCGAGGCCCAGATTAGTTGCCGGCAGTGCACTGAGGCGACGCACAGCTTCGCCTAACGACAGTAGCCTTTCGTCCCGCACATACTTCCCAAGGACACGCGCGAAACTTCCGTAGGCGCGCGGATGCGGATTCGATTTCAAAAAAACTCCTTCCGGCGCTTGCGACGCCTCATCCGAACAGAACGAAATCCATGGCTTCGCGATCTCCTTGCGCACGTTCTCTTCCGACATCTCGAAAAAAATCGAATCGATGCGCGATTCGTCTTCGGCGATCAGGTCCATGATGGTTTCGATCGGATCTTTGCCCCGCATCTTCGCCACTTCGGCAAGTGATTTTCCGGTCAGCGGTTTCAATTTCTCGGACTTGAAACCGACGAGCAGAATGTTCTCCGGTGATCCGGCCGAGAGATAAAGATTTTCCCATTCATCGGAATCGACCCGGATTTGGGCCGCGATTTTCTCCCGAGTGGCAGGATCGCGCAACCGCTTGAATAAGGCCGGGTAACCGCCATCCTCCGTCCTGGGCGGCAGGCATGCATCTAGTCCGGTGCCGGAGGCGGGGTAGGTGTACATATCGGCCGTAATCTTGAGTCCTTCTTTTTGCGCCGCCTCGATCCGCGCCAGCAGTTGATCTTCTTTCAGCCAGTTTTTTTTGCCGGCAGCTTTGATGTGGTAGACCTCAGCCGGCAGGCCCGCCTCGCGGCTGATGCGAATCAATTCCTCCAGCGCCGGCATAAGTTGGTTGCTTTCGTTGCGCATGTGCGAAATATATTTGCCGCGATATTTCGCGGCGACTTTGCACAGTTCGACCAGCTCTTCGGTTTTCGCGTAAAAGGCCGGCGGATAGATTAATGAAATGCCGATGCCGAGCGCGCCCGCTTCCATTTCTTGACTAACGAGTTTGCGCATTTCGTCGAGCTGTTGCGGCGTCGGTTGCTTGTCTTCCAGACCGATGACGTATTCGCGAACCGTGGTCGCGCCGAGGAACGACGCGACATTGCAGGAAACGCCGCGCGATTCCAAATAGCGCAAGTATTCCGCGAGCGTGTTCCACTTGATCTCGTATTTGATATCCTTCTGCTGCTCGAGCATGCGCTTCTTCATCGCTTCGTTGAGCGGCCCCATCGATTCGCCTTCTCCCATGATCTCCGTCGTCACGCCCTGGCGAATTTCGCTTTGCGAGCGTCCATCCTGAATGAGCGATTCGTTCGACCACGAAAGCATGTTGATGAAACCGGGCGCGACGGCGAGGCCGCGCGCGTCGATTAGATTTTTGGCTTGTGCATTTTCGAAATCGCCGACACCCGCTATACGATCGCCGCGAACGGCAACATCGGCGGTGCGCCCTTCGCCGCCGGCGCCATCGTAAACTGTGCCGCCCTTGATGAGGACATCGAACTCAGCCGGCGAAGCCGTCTGTGCCGCGCGAGCCGGAAAGATCAAAGAGCTAAAAATTGCTGCTGCGCAAAAAAGCGAAGAGCAACTCGCAATCAGGTTTTGCATAACGAATCAACGCTCCTTTGTCATAACGACACGATGTAGGTCTCAGGCGCCATTCATCTTAACGAATCTTGCCCGGGCCCCAGAGCGCGCGGCCCGGATTCGCGCCGGTGTGCTCGCCCTCCTTCAGAACTTCCACGCCATTGACGAAAACATCTCTTACGCCCGTGGCGTAATGCCGCGGCTCTTCGAACGTGGCGCGGTCGCTGATGGTTCCAGGATCAAACACCACCACGTCGGCGAACATTCCGTCCTTCAAAAATCCGCGATGATCGAGCTCGAGATTGGTTGCCGGCAACCCGCTCAGGCGCCGGATCGCTTCCGTCAAAGTGACCACTTTTTCCTCACGCACATATTTGCCGAGGACGCGCGCGAAAGTTCCGTAGGCGCGCGGATGCGGATTCGATTTCAAAAAGACACCTTCCGGTGCTTGCGACGCCTCATCCGAACCGAATGAAATCCAGGGCGTGGCCATCTCCTTTTTCACGTTCTCTTCCG
>JBBSGS010000262.1:0-3041 GCA_038253875.1 Chthoniobacterales bacterium | reverse complement strand
CCGCTCTGGCGCGAAGCCGTCGACTTCATCCTGCCCAACGGCATGAGTCTCCCGACAGTCGTCGCCGCGCCGCCTGTGTTTGCGTTGAAAATTAAGGGCTCGCTCCAACACCTCCGCGCCACCATCTCCTGTCGCTACGGCAATCGGCCCGCCTTTTTCCCAACCTCCGAGCCGGAGAAAAACTTCGCGCTACGCGATCCTGCCAACCCAGGTCAGCTTCTCGTCCGCAATCTTTCCGCCGAAATCACCGCCGTTGCGCGACTTGAAGCGGCTGGTTTTGTCAAAGGCGAGTTGCGCGACCCGACGCGAGCGGCGCGCTTTTTCGCCTTCGATTTTCCGGTTTTGCCTAACGACTGGATCGTCTCCGTTGCGCCGCAGCTCGAGAAAACACGCGACACGCTCGAGCCGGTCGCGCCAATGATCGAAGTCGTCGGTTCGGGCGAAGATTGGTTCGAGCTGAAGTATTCCGTCGCCACGGCCGGCGGCGAACACATCCCCTTGTCCGAAGTGCAACGCCTCCTCCGCTCTGGAAACAGCCGTATGCGATTAAAAAACGGCAGACAGGCCGTCTTCGATCCGGCCGCGCTGGAAGATTTCGAACAACTGCTGCGCGACGCCGACCCACGCCAGCGCCAGCCCGGCCTTTACCGGTTCGACAAAGTCCAAAGCGGTTACCTAACGAATACGGCGGCGGAAATCGGTGCGAAATTGGTCGACGTGGCGCGCGCCGTGAGTCGCCCCGCGACGGCGGCGCTCCATCTCGGAACGCTGGGCGAAAAGCTGCGCGATTATCAAAGGACGGGTGTGGCCTGGCTTGCCACTCTCGCCGAACAAAAACTAGGCGGCATTCTGGCAGATGAAATGGGCCTTGGAAAAACGGTGCAAACGCTTGCTCTCCTCCAACTCCGGTCTGAACACGGCCCCGCCCTGATTGTTTGCCCGACCTCGCTCCTCGCGAACTGGCAACGCGAGGCGGCGCGTTTCACTCCTCAACTTCGCCTCCTCGTGATTGACGGTGCCAACCGGCCCGACAAAATTGCGCGCCTGGGCGCGTTCGATCTTGGCCTAACGAGTTACGGGCTTCTCCGCCGCGATGCCGACTTCTACGCCGCGCTCGCTTTCGATTCCGTCTTCCTCGACGAGGCGCAGCACATCAAAAATCCCGATACCCAAAACGCCCAGGCCGCCTTCAACCTGCGCAGTCGCCAGCGCTTCGTCCTCACCGGCACGCCGATGGAGAATTCCGTGCGCGATCTCTGGTCGTTGATGCACTTCGTGGCGCCAGGTTATCTCGGAAGCCGGAGCGATTTCGGCGAGCGCTACGAGAAGCCGCTCGCGCGCGGTCCCGAGCCGGCTCTCCAGCGCCGCCTTGCGCGCCGGATTCGGCCCTTCCTGCTTCGCCGTCGCAAAGCCGATGTCGCCAAAGAATTGCCGGCAAAAATAGAGCAAGTCGTTCCATGCGATCTCGGCCCGGCGCAACGCGCTGTCTATGACGCACTGCTGCGCGAAATTCAGCAGGGGATCGGGAGCGGGCCTAACGATGGCGCGACCCGGATGAAACTGCTGACCGGCTTGTTGCGACTGCGGCAGGCCTGTTGTGATCTGCGCTTGCTCGGGCTGGAGAAGGGCGACTCGGCCAAGCTCGACCTGCTCGACGAGCTGCTCGAGGAAAGCATCGATGGCGGCCATCGCGTTCTCATCTTCAGCCAGTTCGTGCAGATGCTTGCGCTCGTTAGGCAAAGACTGGAAGCGAGCGGAACAGAATTTTGTTATCTCGCCGGCCAGACCAAAAATCGGCAAGCGGAAGTGGATCGATTCCAAAACGACGGAACGATTCCGGTATTCCTCATCAGCCTGAAGGCCGGCGGCGTCGGCCTCAACGTTTCGGCGGCGGACACGGTGATCCATTTCGATCCGTGGTGGAACGCCGCGGTCGAAGCGCAGGCGACCGATCGCGTCCATCGCATCGGCCAGACCCGCGTGGTGACAGCCTACAAATTAATCGCGCGCGCGACGGTCGAAGAAAAAATTCTCCGCCTGCAGGAGCGCAAACGGGAGCTGGCGGGCGCCATGGTGGAGAACGAAGAACCGCTGATGAGCGGCCTAACGACGGCGGACCTGGAGGAGCTGCTCGCCCCGTGAGGCGTCCGTTGGCCGCGTGGAAGAAGATGAATCCCAACCCGGTCTGATCCACGAATTAGAGTTGCGATGCGAACACCCAAAAATACCGCGGCCGGAGCGCTCGTCGGCATTTGGGCGATTCTGCTTGTCTCCTTCGTCATCGCCGTGCTCTCGGTGGGGAAAGAGATCCTTATCCCGATCGCGCTCGCGGCGTTGATCACCTTCCTGCTCGCTCCCGTGGTCGGGTGGCTGGAACGCTGGATCGGGCGGATCGCAGCGGTGCTTCTGGTCGTGCTGATGCTCTTCAGCGTGGCCGCCGGAGCGGGCTGGATGCTGACCCGGCAGGTGATCGACCTGGCCGCGAAGCTGCCCGATTACCAGGCGAACATCGCCACCAAAATGCACGCGCTCCGCATGCCAAAGGGCGGGACATATGCCCGTTTCACGAAGAGCATCGAGCAATTGCAAAAAGAACTCTCCGCGCCGTCGAGCACGCCCGCGGAGAATGTCGCGAGCCGGTCCTCGCCTAACGATCTCACGCCGTCCACGACCAAGTCCGCGCCGCCACCCGTGGCGGTGCGCGTGATCGATTCCGAGAGCCGGGTGACCCGGGTCGCGGAGACGGCCTTGAGCGGTGTCCTCAGCCCGCTCGGGACCGCCGGCCTGGTCTTGCTCCTCGTTATTTTCATGCTCTTGAAACGCGAGGATTTGCGCGGCCGCTTGATTCGTCTCATTGGCCAGGGCCGGATCAGTGTCACGACGCGCGCGATGGATGACGCCGGGAGTCGAGTGGCGCGTTACCTCACGATGCAGTTGCTGGTCAATGTCGTTTACGGAACGTGCGTCGCGGTCGGGCTCTATTTTATCGGAGTGCCGAACGCCGCGCTCTGGGGCGTGCTCTCGGCCATCCTGCGTTTCAT
>JBBSGS010000261.1:0-3056 GCA_038253875.1 Chthoniobacterales bacterium | reverse complement strand
GTTTCTGCTCATCGCGCTGGTGATCGTGCGCGCGCTGCTGCCGTTCTGGGTGCGCGATTACGTCAACCGCAAGCTCTCGGAAATGCCGGATTATCGCGGCCACGTTTCCGCGGTAACGCTGCACTTGTGGCGCGGGGCTTATCAGATCCACAACGTCAACATCCAGAAGACTACCGGGCATGTGCCGGTACCATTTTTCTCCGCGCCGCTGATCGACCTTTCAGTGCAATGGAGGGCGCTCTTCGACGGCGCATTCGTGGGCGAGCTCGACTTTTACAAACCCAAAATGAACTTCGTCAACGCGGCGAGCAAGGCGAACTCGCAGGTGGGCATCGACAAACCGTGGACGCAAACCATCAAACAATTATTCCCGCTGAAGATCAACCGCTTCGGCGTGCATGACGGGGAAGTCCACTACCGCGATTTCTCGAGAAAGCCGCAGGTGGATGTGGTGATGGATCGAATCCAAATGGCTGCGACCAATCTGACCAACAGCAAAAAAATATCGAAAAGCCTGATCGCGGAAATCCAAATCCAAGGCCGGCCATTGCAGACGGGAGATTTTCGTTCGCAGATCGCCCTCGACCCATACGCCGCGAAGCCGACGTTCACCTACCGCGGTGAGGTGAGCGAGCTGCCACTGGTGAAGCTGAATGAATTCGCCAAAGCTTATGCCGGGATCACGTTCGAAGCGGGCACGCTGC
The DNA here is from genome assembly GCA_038253875.1 of Chthoniobacterales bacterium. Lineage (GTDB taxonomy): Bacteria > Verrucomicrobiota > Verrucomicrobiia > Chthoniobacterales > UBA10450 > Palsa-1392. Next base: position 2,352 of record JBBSGS010000261.1, on the reverse strand, counting down.
GCGGGGCCTCGGAGATGACTTCGAAAAACGGCAGCTTCACCGGGTACGTCGAGCCTGTCTTCGATCACATGGCGATCTTCAGTCCCAAGCATGATTCTGATAATCCCATCGATTTCGTCTGGCAGGGAATTGTCGGCGGGTTGACGCGGCTGATTCGCAACCAACCCAAGGACCGCTTCGGCACAAAGGCGCCGCTGCAGGGAAATTTCGATGATCCGAAAACAGCCTTGATGACGACGGTGATGAATGTTTTCCGGAATGCATTCGTGCAGGCGTTCAGCGGCACGCTGCAGGAGCAGAAGAAAGAAAATCTGCCGGCCGTAAACCCGGACAAAAGCGATTGAGGCTCAGTCTTGCGGCGGCAGGACGACGACCGGACGCTCGTCTACGGGGAGAGCATGTGGCGGGGCTTGCACCTTTCGCACCTTACGATGCGAAATCACGGGGGCGTCGTTCATGTCGGGAAGCGGCGGAGTGACGACCGTATTGCCCGAGGACAATTGCAGAATCCATTTGCCCTCGTCGGTCGTGCCGACGAGACGGGCTTGCGTTGAGCCAACACGCATGGGCGGAACAGCCCGCTCGCGTGCGCGGCGGACGTTGCTGCGGCGGGCGGCGACGGAATTGGAGCGGGCAGATTTTGTGGTCGCGCCTGCGATTTTCGGACGAGTTGGATTGACGCTTGGAGCTGGGCTGCTCCCAAGCCGTGAAATTACCTCGCGCGCTGCGACGTCAGGGCTGGGACCTTGTGCGTTTGGCGGCGGCTCCGGTTGTTCAGCGATGATCTGAAAGTCTTCGACATCTTGAGACGGAGCTTTGTTGGCAGATGACGGCGCCTCGGCCGGCGGCGGTGGTTCGGCCATGCGGTTATTCACTGCGACTTGAGCTGGGGTGGCGCTGGGAGATTCGGCCGGCGGTGGAGGCTTGCTATCCTGCGCAACGAGCGGCGGGTCCTGGGTGCGAGAACGTTCAGCCGGGTTAGAGCGCGTCGTTGGTGCCGGCGGCGCTGCCTCGGAAACAGGAGAGTTCCCGGCAATGACAGGCACGGAAGCTGTCGGAGGTGCTGAGGCTGATGGCTGCGAAGGAGCGGACAGGCGTTCGGCCGGCGGAGGGTTTGCCATGCCGCTGTTCGCCACGATTGGCGCGTCTGCTTTCGCCGGCAACGGCGCTACGATCACGGTCGCTTGCGATTGCGCGGGAGGCGAGATCGGAGAGGTCTCGACGACAGGATTGGCGCGGGGCTGAGCTGCCAATGCTGATGGCACGCTCGTCTCGACGGCTAGTGCGGCAGGAGGGGACGCCGAACTGTTCTCGGTGACGGTGACTGGTGCTGGCGAACTGCTGTCTTCGCTCGCCCCGGCTGACGCCAGCGCATTTTCCGGCACGCCAATCGGCACACCAATGGAATCAAGCGGCCGATTGCGATGGCTCCACCAGCGCACCTGCCCTGGTAAGAGCACCGTCGCCAAGGCGGCGAAAAGCAGCAGCATTGTCGCGCCGGTCAAAATCGGCACAAGAAACCGAGGCCGAGGCCCCCGCACGACCGCCGGCTCCGCTTCAAGGGGGATAGGAAGTGGAAGGCTGCGGGGTCGGCGGCGCTTCACCTTGCCCAGGCACTTTCGAAGCTCGTCCGCCAAATTAAGCGGGTCCTGCGGCCGCTCATCGGGATTGATGCGCAGCATCCGTTGTAACAATTTGCGCAGGGAACGCGGAACGGCTCTGCGGGATGGGAGCACGCGTTCGCTGGCGCCCGACTTGCGCGCGCGGCCGGTCAGTGGCACCGCGCCCGTGAGCAGGAAGCACATCGTCGCGCCAAGAGAAAAAATCTCTGAGCGGAAATCGACCTTACCGTGCTCAAGTTGCTCTGGGCTCGCGAAGCCCGCGGCGATCGGTGGCGCGAGCTCGTCCTTGCTTTCCGAGTATAATTTTAACCCGGCCAGGCCGAAGTTGACTAATTTAACAAATGGCCAATCGCCATCAGGAGCCGCACCGCTCACGATCATCAGGTTCGAAGCCTGGATCGAGCGATGACTCAGGCTGTGAAAGGCCGCTTCCGCCAGCGCGCTCACCACTTGTAAGCCGATGCGCACGACAGCATCCGGCGGCATAGGCCCATGCGCCACGACCCAGGCTTCCGCGGTTTCGCCCTCCAGATATTCCGTAGCCAGGACGATGTGATCGTCTTCCACTCGAAGGTCGAAAACGCGCGCTATGTTCGGATGCTTGAGCTTGCGCACCGCGCGCGATTTGAGTTCGATTTGCGCGCGACCAGTCTCGCTCAGGCTGGTCAACGGGATGAGCTGCAGTGCGACCGCCTGGCCACTCTGATATCCCATTGCCTTGTAAGTGACC
>JBBSGS010000260.1:0-3060 GCA_038253875.1 Chthoniobacterales bacterium | reverse complement strand
GTTAGGCATGGACCAACCGCTGCCCCTAACCACCCGCCTCAAGCTGCGCACTCATTATCTAATGTGCTCCTTTTGCCAGCGCTATGCGCAACAGTTGAAATACCTGCGGACAGCGTCGCCTGAATTTCCTGAAAAAATCGGTGAATTCGCCGACACGGAGCTGCCTGCGGATATCAAAGAGCGCATGAAAGACGCTCTCAAATCCTGAAGCTTGCCTTGTGCAGGAATTCGGTGATCCAACGCAAGCGCAACAGGATTGCTTCCGCGACAGCGGCGCCGATCCGCGGGGATCACCGGTCCCGCTTACGCCAGCCTGTAAGTTACGGCCTTATTCGACGACAAACCGCTTATGGATTCAATCACTCAGCCTGTCTTTCTACCTGTCATTCTCGGCACCGCGCGCCAGGGTCGCGCCAGCGAACACGTCGCCCGCTTTGTCTTCGAGCAGGTTTCGCAGCGGCCGGACATAAAAACGGAGTGGATCGATATCCGCAACCTGCACCTTCCGATTGATGACGCCGGCGAAGCGATCAAAGACGCGAAATTTTCCGCCACCGTCGACCGCGCCGACGGATTAGTCCTCGTCGTCCCCGAGTACAACCATAGCTTTCCTGGTCTGCTCAAACATGTGCTCGACACCAACCTTAGAGAATACATCCACAAAGCCGTCGGGGTTTGCGGCGTCTCGGCCGGGCCCTTCGGCGGCGCGCGCATGATCCAGAGTTTGCTGCCCGCCCTGCGCGAGCTGGGCTTGGTCACCATCTTCTGGGATGTCTACTTCGGAACGGCCGGCAAGTTATTCGATCCGGCGACGGGAACTATTACTGATCCGGCCTACGCCGGCCGGCTCAAGAAATTCCTCGACGAACTCGTCTGGATGGCGCGAGCGTTGCGTTTCGCGCGCGAAAATATTCCGGCAGTCTGATCTAACCTCGCCTTGTTTTCTGGTTCGATTACTTGTCGAAAACTTCCACTGCTTCAGAGTGCACAGGCACGATCACGCAGTAGTTGCACCTGATCGCCCGCCTTGATTTCGCCGCCTTCGATGACAAAACAGTTGAGCGCGAGCTTCCCTTCGAAGCGCTTGTAGATGCCACGCGTGATTCCCTTATCCTGGGCCAGAGTGTCGGGATCGAAGGAAGTCATGATGCAGCGAAGGCTCAAATCCTGAACACCGATCAGGACCTGACCGATGCGCAGGCAGCCGCCGGGCCATTCGCGCTCGGCGAGGGTCTCAATCGGCTACGAAGAGCCTAACGATTCTAATCCTACGTGGCGTAGTTGCCGTCTTTATAAAAGGTGAAGCCTTTTTTGACCGGGTCGTAAAAAGCACGGAAGCTGGACTCGCCAGTGCCGTGGGCGATTGCGTACCTAGCTTTTCCAGAGACGGCGACATGGACCTTACCGCTCTCAATTAGCGATACCGCGCCGCTCCCCAGACGCTGAGTGTCGGATCCGCTCCCGTGGGCATGGAACGCCGCGGGGAAAGAGCAGAACTGTAAAGGCGGGTCCCAGCCTTCTCCTCATCATTTTTTCGATTCCCAGCTGCGGCAGAACATACGAGCATGGGACACGAGAATCTGCGTATGAAAGTCGCTGGCCGTCCTTATCGAACCATCTGGTTGAAGCCGGATGATAAGCGGGTTGTACAATTGATTGATCAGAGGGCGTTGCCTCACCGGTTTGTGGTCGAGGAGCTCACAACAGTCGAGCAGATGGCGGCGGCAATCGGTGAGATGCACGTGCGCGGCGCGGGGTTGATTGGCGCCGCTGCCGGCTACGGGATGTATCTCGCGACGTTGGCAGGAATGGAACCAGGCGCGGCTGCGGCGCTCTTGCTGGCCACCCGCCCCACGGCGGTCAATCTCGCTTGGGCGCTGGAGCGCCAACTTGCGGGGATCGCGGCTGGCGCCACCAGGTTTGAGAAAATCGCGCTGGCGCTTGAAACCGCAGAAGCGATCGCGAACGAGGATGCGGAACATTGCCGGCAAATCGGCCTGCACGGCTTGGGATTGATCCAGCAAATCGCGAGTCGCAAGAATGGCAGGCCGGTGAACGTGCTTACGCATTGCAATGCCGGCTGGCTTGCGTTTGTGGACCACGGTTCCGCCACCGCCCCGATTTACGCCGCGCACGATCAAAAGATCCCGGTGCATGTGTGGGTGGATGAGACGCGCCCGCGCAACCAGGGCTCGAAACTGACCGCCTGGGAGTTAGGCGAGCACGGCGTGCCTCATACTGTCATTGCCGATAACGCCGGCGGGCACCTGATGCAGCGAGGCGAGGTGGATCTCGTGCTTGTGGGGACCGATCGCACCACTTATACCGGCGATGTGGCCAACAAAATTGGCACTTACCTGAAGGCGCTTGCGGCGAAGGATAACGGCGTCCCGTTCTATGTCGCGCTGCCTTCCTCGTCGTTCGACTGGGAGATGCGCGATGGCCTCGCGGAAATACCGATCGAAGAGCGCGGTGCGACGGAGGTAAAGCATGTTGATGGCTGGGTCGATGGCCGGCTCGTTGAAGTGCGCGTCACTCCGGAATGCAGCCCCGCGGCGAACTACGGGTTTGACGTTACCCCGAGGCGGCTCATCACCGGACTCATTACCGAGCGCGGGATCTGCGCGCCTAACGAACAAAGCATTCTCGCGCTTTTTCCCGAGCACACGGCATGAAGGAAACAGTGAAGTTTCACTACGAGTCTGGCGGCGGTGCGCTGGTGCCCTTCGCCGGTTTTCAGAAATTGAATGCGACCCGGCGGGAATTGCGCCGACTGGGTCTGCTCGGCGTGGATAAGAATGGGCTCGGGTTTGGTAACGTCAGCCTTCGGGATGGATCGACCGGTTCATTTTACATCACGGGCTCGGGCACCGGCGTTCTATCTTCGCTGGACCTGCAGGATTACGTGAAGGTGATAGCGTGGGATTTCGAACGCAATTGGCTACGCAGCGAGGGTCGGGCAATCGCCTCCGCCGAGTCGCTCAGCCATGCAGCGGTCTATTCGATGGACGCAGAAGTGCGCGTGGTCGTGCACGGGCATGACGAGCGTTTGTGGCAAAG
>JBBSGS010000259.1:0-3081 GCA_038253875.1 Chthoniobacterales bacterium | reverse complement strand
GGCCTGCGCCGACGATGCCGAATTTGATGAAACTCCTGTTGGTCAGCGCTTTCGCCCTTCTCGGCAGCGGATGCGCGACCCAGCAACCGACCGCCAGTTCCAGCCAGGCGAAAAAGAAGCGCGTCACCAACGTGCGCACCACCGCTTACACCCACGCCGAGGCGGGCGGTCGCCGCAACGCCGTCGGCACCCGACTCGCCGGCAGGAACGTCATGAGCGCCGCGGCGGATTGGTCGTGCTGGCCGCTGGGGACAAAATTCCGCATCGTCGAGACCGGCGAAGTGTTTCAGATCGACGACTACGGCCCCGCCCTCGTCGGCACAGGGACGATCGACCTTTACAAAACCAGCCGCTTGGCCATGCACAAATGGGGTGTCCGTACGGTGGACATCGATATCTTGCAATGGGGTTCGCGCGAGAAAAGCCTTAAGGTCCTTGCCGCGCGCAAAGGAAACTCCCGCGTCCGCGCGATGATCGCCGCTCTCTCCAGAAAAAAGCCGACCACGCAGCCCTTCTAAAGGACTTTCTTTTTTTGACAGCGGCACCGCCCGCCGCACCTTCCGCGGATGAAAATCTTTGTCGCCGGGGGGGCGGGATATATCGGGAGCATTTGCGTCGAACTCCTGCTCGATGAAGGCCACGAAGTCATCGTCTTCGACAACCTGACAGAAGGTCACCGGAGTGCCGTTGACGAGCGAGCGGCGTTTGTTGGCGGCGATCTCGCGCGACGGGAGGAAATCAGCAAGGCGCTGCGCGAAACCAGGCCGGACGCGGTCATGCATTTCGCGGCCAACGCGCTCGTCGGCGAGTCGATGCAAAACCCATCGAAGTATTTTCGGAATAACGTCAGCGCCGGGATCAATCTGCTCGACGCCATGCTCGAGGTCGGCGTGCCCCGGCTCGTTTTCTCCTCGACCTGCGCCACCTTCGGGCCGCCCGAACGGGTTCCGATTGATGAATCGCTCCCGCAACGGCCGATCAATCCCTACGGAGAATCAAAGCTGATCTTCGAAAAGATCCTGCGCTGGTACGACGAAATTCACGGTCTGAAATTTGTCGCGTTGCGCTATTTCAATGCCGCCGGCGCGACGGAAAAGTTTGGCGAAGATCATCGGTGCGAAACGCACCTCATTCCGAACGTGCTCAAGGTTGCGCTGGGCCAAAAGCCGCAGGCCGAAATCTACGGCAGCGATTACGAAACGCCGGATGGTACCTGCATTCGCGATTACATCCACATCCTCGATCTCGCGCGCGCGCATATTCTCGCCCTCGGCGCAAAGCAAAGCGCCTTCTACAATCTGGGGACGGGCGGCGGGTCGAGCGTCCGTGAAGTCATCGACATCTGCCGCGAGGTCACGGGCCGGGAAATTCCTGCGGTGGAAAAGCCGCGGCGGCCAGGCGATCCGCCGCGCTTAATTGCGGCGTCGGAAAAGATCAAGCGCGAACTCGCCTGGCAGCCGCAATTCGAAAATCTCCGCGCCATCATCGAGAGCGCCTGGAAGTGGCACCGGAAATTCCCCAACGGTTACGGCGACTAAAGACCGCTGGGTGTAGAGGCGGGCGTGTCGCCTACAGATGTGCGCTGCCGCGCATCGGACTGCGGCCGACACGGCCGCCCCTACAGAAAAAAAACGCCCGCGAACACACGGTTCGCGGGCGTCACTTTATTCGGCGATCAGCCCCTCGTTAGGGGTTGGTGGTCGTAGTAGTCGTCGTTTCCTTCTTTTCGTAGTAGGAGAGCGGCTTCTGCAGGGTCACTTTCGTGATGACCATGCGATCGCCTTCCTTGGCGTAAGAATAAGTCACCGGCATATCGGGCCGGAGCGCCGAGATCTGCACGGCTTGACCTTCCGGGTCAACAACCGTCGTTTTGCTCGTGTAGTAATACGTTGTCGGCTCCGCACCGGTGGTCGTGCGCACGGTCATCGTGTTGCCGTCCGGCGAGAGAGTCGTGAGCGTGCCGGTGCCGTCCGTGGTGGAGGTGCTCGTTGTCGAGCTGACTCCGGCGGCGCCTGCGGTCGTCGTGGTCGTGCTCGAATCCTGCGCCAAAGCGGTGCCGAGCGCGAACGCTCCAGCGACTCCGGCAGCCATTAATTTGGTGAATGTGTTTCGTTTCATGTTTGTCCTTTGGTTTGGTTAAACGGATGCTCTCCGTCGTGTTTCAATCCGACCGTTCCAGTCTGTCGTTTATTCAATTGTCTATCCTATTCGTGCCCACCCCTCTCCCCGGCCTCATCGTTAGGCTTTATTTCGTGCAGCCTTTATTCTGAAGATGCAGCCGCTCCCCGGGTTTCGCGATTTCCTGCCAGAGGATTGCGCCCGGCGCAACGCCATTTTCGCCCGCTGGCGCGAGGTCTGCCGCCGCTATGGCTTCGCCGAGTGGGACGGACCGATCCTCGAGCCGACCGAGCTTTTTCAAAAAAAAAGCGGACCCGAAATCGTCGCGCAGCTCTTTAATTTCACCGACAAAGGTGGACGCGAAGTCACCCTTCGCCCCGAACTTACCCCTACCCTGGCGCGCGTCGTCGCCACGAACGAACGCGGATTTCGCAAGCCGTTTAAATGGTTCTCGATCGCGCAATGTTTCCGCTACGAAAAGCAGCAGCGAGGGCGCTTGCGCGAACATTTTCAGCTCAACTGCGATATCCTCGGCGACGCCTCGCCGGCGGCGGAAGTGGAGTTGATCGCACTCCTCATCGATCTCCTGCGGGCCTTCGATTTTTCGCCTAACGACTTTGTGGTGCGCCTGAGCGACCGCGAATTCTGGACCAATCTCCTCCGCGCCCAGGATGTGCCTAACGACCGTTGGAGCGAATTGCTGCAGGTGATCGATAAGAGCGAACGCGAACCGCGCGAAAAGACCGCGGAACGGCTCGGCGCTCTCGCCGGGCCGGTCTTTGCCGTGCTCGACGGCGGCGGCCAGAGTGAAAAGCTCGAGGGAATCGTGCGCCAGCTTGCTCAACGCGGCCTGGCCGATTACGTCCAGGTTGATCTCTCGATCGTTCGGGGGCTGGCCTATTACACGGGCGCGGTCTTCGAAGTCTTCGATCGCTCCGGCAAGTTCCGGGCGATCGCCGGCGG
>JBBSGS010000258.1:0-3119 GCA_038253875.1 Chthoniobacterales bacterium | reverse complement strand
GAGGCGGTCTGCGCACGGGAGGAAGGCGTTCATAACCATGATTCTTGTATTGCGACCTTTTGCGGGGATCTATAAAGTAAGAGCCAAGATGAAAAACTTTCGCCATTCGCTGTTGCTCTCACTGTTTGTTTTTCTCAGCGCTAGCGCGCTGACTTGTGCCACTTCCGCTCCCGCCTTGGACGTCGTGGTTTCGAACTCCGCCGGCAAACTGGTGTACAAAGGTAAAGTCGATGCCACCGGCGTCTTTACGACGCCGAAGCTGGCGCCAGGCAGCTACGTGGTGCAGTTCGACGCCAAGAGTTCGATCAAAGGCGGTCCGTTCGCTCTCGTCATCGGCGTGGGCAAGAAAAAAGTGACGGCCGACTCTGTGCCTGCGGGAAAATTCACCAAAGGCGGTGTCGCCATGAAAGTGGAAGTAGCTCGCGAAATGAGTCTAACCGGTCAGGTAGCCGACGCCGGCGGTGCGACCGCCGCGACCATCGACCCGAAGAGCAAAGGCAAGGTCAAGTACATCAATGGCAGAAAGTATGTCTGGGTGGCCGCCGAACTGGGGAGCAATCTCGGAGGAAGATGGGTCGAAGCCGGGAGCCCGGAAGGCCGAAATGTCCAAAATGTAGGCACTGACGCACTTCGAGACTACCAAGCCCGGAGTCAGAATCCGGGTGGCGGGAATTGAAGGAGAGGCTCTGTTTGTTCGTAGGGCGGGCTAAGCGAACGAGGTAGTCGCCATTAGCTTCCGGCCTGCATATCGGAGGAGGAAAGTGAAGTGGGTCGGGTGGGACTCGAACCCACAACCAACGCCTTAAAAGGGCGCTGCTCTACCATTGAGCTACCAACCCGTGAGGAGCTTCAGCTTTTACGATGGTTCGCAGCCCGGCGCAAGATCACGCCGTAGGTCACACAACGAGTTGCGCGGGCGCTCAAGGCGGAAAACTTCCAGATGAGCACGGCCCGCCGCTGCCCAATCCCGCTCTGGGTCGTCGCCGACATGCAGCACCTCCCCCGCAGAGAAGCCGCTCTGTTGTAACGCGCTTCGGAAAATAAGCGGATCGGGCTTATCTGCGCCCAACTCACTGGAAAGGAAGATGTGCCGAAAATATTTCGCAATCGTCAGTTGCTGCAAAATCGTGCGCAGACGGCCATCAAAATTGGACACGATCGCTAGCTCGAAATGCGGTGCGAGCGCTTCGAGCACCTCGCTGACTTCGGGATAAAGTTCCCAAACACCCGCTTCGACAAAGTGGCGATAAGCCGCTTCGAAAAATCTGGCGCGCTCCGAGGGTTCGATCTGCGTCCCGACGCGGTCGAGCATGCGATCGACAAGGTCGCGCCACCAGCCTTTGTCGTCATCGGGCCGGGGGCGGCCGGTCGCGGGACGCGCCGGCATTTCCCTCCAAACCCGCCGGAAAACGCGATCCAGCTGCGCACTGTCGAGAGCCAGGCCCTGGCGCGCGGCGACCAGCGCATAATGCTCGCCTACGCTTTTCGTTAGGCGAATAAGCGTCCCGGCAGCGTCGAAGAAAACGGCTTTGCGCATACCTTTTTGTGAATCGTATCAGAAAGCTCGGGAGCGCGCTGGAGCGCGCTGCTCTGTCAGCGCGAGGATCACAGCGAAAACTAGCGTCGCGCCGATTCCTCACCATTCTCGCGGCAACACCGCTCTTTTCCCTTTCGAGGTCGCGTCCCGAGAGTAACAGTGATTTCCGCGCGCCAACGCGGGAGGAAATGAGCAACACCGGATTACAGGCCGACGACCCGAAGTGGGATCAATCTCTCGGCGAAGAGATCGCCAACAGCATCAGCCACGGCCTCGGTCTGCTCGCCGCCCTGATCGGCGCGCCGATCCTGATGGTCGCAGCCCGACGCGGCGGCGATCGCTATTTTTTCACTGGCACGGCCGTTTTCACGGCGGCGATGTTGCTCGTCTATCTCGGCTCGACGCTTTACCACGCCTGGCCGCGCGGCGCGATGAAGTCGGTCTTCCAGGTGATCGACCATTCCGCGATCTTCCTGCTCATTGCGGGCACTTACACGCCGTTCACGCTCGGTCCGCTTCGCGGCGTGTGGGGTTGGACGATCCTCATCTTCATCTGGACGCTGGCTATTTGCGGCGTGATCTTGAAAAGCGTGGGCGGCATCCAGCGTTTCAGCGGTCTTTCTCTCGCCCTCTATTTGGGAATGGGCTGGCTCATTCTCGCGGCCTTCCGACCGCTCGTCTTGAACGTTCCGGTGAGTGTTTTGATCTGGCTGGGCGCAGGCGGGCTCGCATACACCAGCGGCGTTTTTTTCTTCGTCAGCAGACGGTGCCGCTACACTCATTTCGTCTGGCACATATTTGTGCTCCTCGGCACGGCCTGCCATTTTCTCGCCGTCCTCACCTGCGCTTCCGCGTGAACACTTTGCCTAACGACACCCTGCCGATCGAGCACAACGACCCGATCAACGCCCGCATTCTGGCGATCTCGGAAGATAAAATTGCCGGCTTCGTGCGCGAGCCATTCGCCGAGATTGCCGAGCGCGCGGGGCTGCCGGTCGAGATAGTGATGGCGCGGATTGGAGCGATGCTGCGCGCCGGCACGGTGCGGCGGGTGCGGCAAACCTTGCTTGCGACCAATCTCGCCGACGGCGCGCTCGTTGCCTGGAAAGTGCCGCCGGAAAAGATCGATGCGGCCTTCGATTGGATGTCGCAACGCGATCCCTTTTCCGGTCATGTCGTCTTGCGTTCGACCGACGCGGTGACGCCCGGCTCGGATTACAAACTTTGGACGACGCTGAAGGTGCCGCACGGTTTTTCCCTGCAGCGGCACGGCGAAATTTTGACCCGCATTGTCGGCGCGGAACATTTCCGGCTCATGCCGGCCAAAGGCATCTTCACGTTAGGCGTGGGTCACGTGAGGCGAAAAAGTATTGCTCCGGGAAGCCGCGCCGCCGCACCGGCGACGATGATCGCGGTGCAGCCAGCGACGCTGACCGAAAAAGAATGGACAGTCCTCACGGCCCTGAAACGCGAGTTCACCCCGGAGGAAATCCACGAGTCGCCCTGGATCGCGCGGGCCGAGGAGGCGGGTGTTGGTCTCGAAGAATTTTTCGCGAGCGCGGACGCCCTAACGAAGCGCAAG
>JBBSGS010000257.1:0-3130 GCA_038253875.1 Chthoniobacterales bacterium | reverse complement strand
CGTCTAAACATTTGACATTGGCGACCAACCTAACTCTGTTGAAAGCGTGGAATCTGCTCTTGAGATCCAAGCGGGTAGAGGAGTATTCTCAAGTCCCGACAAACGGCGCTAGGACGAGTGGCGGAGCATTGCAGTTTCAGCTGACGCAGCCCGCCCTTCCGGCGAGGTGGCTGATTGGGGGTCAGGCAACAAATCTTGACAGTCGAAGGCGAAGCGAGCGGCAGCTTTGCTGCGGCCTAACGAACGGCCACGCGGCCACCGCCTTGGGCAAAGCGAAACCCCGGCAGGCAGCGCGCCAGCACAGCACTTGGTCTTCCAAATGCCCTAACCAAGTCCTGCACTGTCACCCCGCCTGCTGGCCGAAGCCCCGCTCCGCCGGCTGTCACGCGCGCTGCTTGCACGAGAATCATACAATGGCGTATCAACCTCGGGGTCGGTCCTCACTTCTGACACAGCGGCCGGCGCGGTTTTCTTTTGCGCAGATTGGAGTGCGAAGCATGTCATCTGGGACGGCGCGTCCAGATCACGATCGCTTCGCGATTGAATCGCAGCTGCGAAGCCCGTAAGTGAGCGCCGGTGACAACCGGCTCATCTTCTCATGCCAGGAGAAGCGTCTCGCTTCTGACCGCGACCTGCCTTGTCGTCGCGAACATGGTCGGTACCGGCATCTTCACGAGCCTTGGGTTTCAAGTCGGCGATTTGCCCTCGGGCTTCGCGATCATGGCGCTCTGGGCGATCGGCGGAGTCTGTGCACTTTGCGGCGCCCTTTCGTACGCCGAACTCGGGGCGGCGCTTCCTCGCTCCGGGGGCGAGTATCATTTTCTGCGCGAAATTTATCATCCGGCGATTGGGTTCGCCGCCGGTTGGATTTCCGCGACGGTTGGATTTGCGGCACCGGTCGCGATCGCGGCGATTCCGTTTGGCACTTACATCGCCGGGGTCGTGCCGGGACTCGACCCGCTGTTTTTGTCGCTCGCGGTGGTGTGGGTCACCACGCTCGTCTTGTTGCGGGATTTGCGCCTTGGAGGAAATTTTCAGAACAGCTCCACCCTTCTTAAAGTTGTTCTCATCCTGGTGATCGTCGCCGCTGGGTTCTACGCGCGCGGGTCGCAGCCGATCTCGTTCGCGCCGGTGGCTGCCGATCGCGCTTTGCTCGTGAGCACCCCTTTCGCGATCAGCCTCTTTTGGGTGATGTACGCCTACTCGGGGTGGAACGCCTCCACCTATATCGTAGGCGAAGTGCGCAATCCGGCGCGGACCATTCCACTCTCGTTAGGCTTGGGCACGCTTCTGGTGATGGCGCTCTATCTCGGCATCAACGCGGCCTTTCTGCGCACGACGCCGGCTGCTGAGATGATCGGGAAACAGCAGGTCGGGCTGATTGCGGGCGTGCATCTCTTCGGGAGCGCCGGTGGCAAGGTGATGGCGGTTTTTATCGGGCTCGGTCTGGTCTCCACCGTCAGCGCAATGATGTGGATCGGCCCGCGCGTGACGATGGCGATGGGCGAAGATTTGCGGGCGTTGTCGTGGCTGGCGGCACGTAATGCGCGCGGCATCCCCGTCCGCGCGACGTTCGTGCAATTCGCGATCGTGAATCTTCTCATCTTGACCACCAGTTTTCAGAAGGTGGTGAACTATGTGCAGTTCAGTCTCACGCTTTTTTCGGCGTTGACTGTGCTCGGCGTTTTCGTGCTGCGCTGGCGACGGCCGGATTTGCCGCGCCCCTATCGGACGTGGGGATACCCGGTGACACCGCTGATTTTCCTCGCGATCAGCGGCTGGATGCTCTGGCACTTGCTGGCCGCTCCCTCCACGCGCGAGCCTTCGTTGTGGGGACTCGCGACGGCCGGGCTGGGCCTCCTTGTCTACTTCCTCTCGCCGCAAAATTCGCCGGCGCCGTTAGGCGATGCCTGAGGAATCTGGAAACCAGGAAGCCAGGATAGGAATGAGTTTTTGCCCCCTGGATTCCTGGCTTCCAGATTATTTTTTTTTGGGAAGCTGCGTCATTTCGCGAGCAGCAGGCGCAAGAAACGCGCATCGGAGAATGGGCCGCCCGTTCCTTGCCTAACGACCACGAGATTGAGCGACGGGATCACGTAAAGGCGCTGATAATCTGAGCCGATGCAGGCCACAAGATCCCTCGGGGCCGCGCGACAAAGGCAGGCGTCGTCCCAGTTTTGGCGCGGCCATTTCGGCTTCAACATCGCTTCGAAATCGAACTCCCGTCCGCCGGGCGCCGCGCGGTTGTTCCACCAGCCTAACGAAAAGGCGCGGTTCGCCGGGGAGCCGCGCCAGGATTGCGCGAGCGCTTCCGGCCTAACGACCGGCTTGCCTTCGGCGAGGACCAATTCGCCGATTTTCGCCCACTGCCGCGCGGTCAGGGTAAAACCGGCGGCAAGCAGAGGATTTCCCGCGCGATCGTCGAGATAACGCTGCGGCCCAAGCCGAAGCCGGCGGAGCACGCGGCGCTCCAGGTAATGAGTCGGCGATTCCCCCTGCAGCTTCTCCTTCAGAAGCTGATGGAAAACCTGGAGCGCGCCCGGAGAATAGATGAATGCTCTGCCGGGGTCGGCGACCATCGGCAGGCCCAGCGCAGCCTTGTCGCGGTTGCCAAAATCATTCTGCTGCAAGGAAAAACCCGGCGCGAGGCCGCAGGAAAAATCGAGCAGTTGCCGAACGGTCACGCGCGCCTTGCGCGGGTTGCTGCGCCACGAAGCGATCGTCTCCGCGACCCGGTCGTCGAGGCCGATGATGCCATCTTCCGCAGCGGCGAGCGCGGCGAGATTCCAGAACGCTTTCGTGCCGCTGTAAATTCTCCATGTCGTATTCTCGTCACCTTTCCCGGGATACTGCTCGAGCAGCGTCTTCCCGTTTTGAATGGCGAGGAAGGAGGTCCCACGATGCTCGGCGGAATATTCTGCCGCTCTGCGCACGGCCGCTGGGCTGAGGTCCTCTGCGCGGACGTGCGATGCGCCGAAAAGCAGGCAGCAAAGAATCAACGGCGTTCTTACCAGGGAAATTTTTCTTCTCCGCATTGTCTGTTGCCTCATCTACGCTGGCCAACTTTGATCGCCTATTTTTTGGATAATTTCAGCCCGTTCCTCGTCAAGTTCGGGCCGAGCGTCGGGAT
>JBBSGS010000256.1:0-3135 GCA_038253875.1 Chthoniobacterales bacterium | reverse complement strand
GCGGTCGCCTAACGAATTATGGTTATCCCGCTCGAAATCGTTGGCGACCTGATCGTAGACGCCGAGCGGGAGCCACGCCTCCGCCGAGACGATCTGCATCGTCCCGGTAAATCCTTCCGGCATGATCCCCACGATCGTAAAAGGTCGTCCATTGATCAGCATTTTCTTGCCGAGAAGGGCGGGATCGAATCCCTGTTTCTTCCAATATTTGTGACTAACGATTGCGACCGGAACACTGCGGCCGGGCGTTTCTTCTTCCGGCAAAAAAGCGCGGCCTTGGGCGGGAGCATGGCCGAGAACAGAAAAATAATTCGAGCTGACCACGTCGGCGAAAGCGCGTCGCGTATCGCTTTTTTCGCCGAGACCGATCAAGGCGAGATTGTGCGCGATGAGGCCGGAGAAGACGGAATTTTGATCGCGAATGTCGCGGTAAGTCGGGTAGGAAAAGCCGCGGAACGTTTTCGGGTTCTTCGCGTCCTGCGAGAAGAGCTGCACGATTTCCGCGGGCTGCGTGTAAGCGGGCGGCTGGAAAAAGAGCGTGTGGATAAGGCTAAAGACAGCGGTGTTGACGCCGATGCCGAGACCGAGCGTGAGCACTGCGATGGCAGTGAACCCGGGCGACTTGAAGAGCAGCCGGAGCGCGAAGCGAAGATCCTGAATCATGGTTTTATTCTTGGTTGGTGGTGAAAGCCGAAATTGGCCTAACGATTGTTCGGCGCGCGGGATTGACGCTCCGGCTCACAGCCTGCTAAGGTAACGGCGTGAGATCCTCGCAGGGAGCCCAAGGCCGGAAGCGTCGCGCTCTTGCTGTGCTGAAGAGGAGTAAGCTCAACTCCATCCCAGGTTCGGTCGCACTGATCGGTTTTCGAGAGCCCACCGCGGCTGAGCGTGCGCACGGAGAGTCGCTGGCGCCGCGCGCCGCTCAGTTGGCCGCGCACAAATCGCGGAAACTGGCGGTACCGCGTTAAGGGCCCGGGCTGGGCTGACACTTCCCCGAATGGCCGAGAACATTCGCGAGGTTGTTCGCGAGCACCGTTTTGAGCGCGAGCTCCGAGATCTAATCGCCGGGGCCATTCCGGCGGACCGTTTCGTGGAGGCCGCGGAATTCCTTCTCGCTCGAGATCCACTGATCGGTTCGCCGATTGATGAAGGTCGAGTCGTCTACTTTTTGCCGATGTCCCCGGTGGAGGGTCAACAGGTCTCCCTTTACTATACCTTTGACGGGTCAACCCTCTGGCTGCTCTCCATCGCCCGCGTGTAGCCGGGGCTTTGGCGTTGTGAAGGTATTGCATCTATTTGGCCTAACGAGTTACTCGGCGCGGAGGGCTTCGAGCGGGTTGACTTTGGTGGCGCGTTGCGCGGGAAGGAGACAGGCGACGAGCGCGACGGCGGCGAGGAGGAGCGTGATCGCGCCGAGCGTGAACGGGTCGTGCGCGCTGGTTTGAAAAAGAATCGAGCCCATCTCGCGCGAAGCGATGAGCGTCGCACACAGGCCGATGAGCAATCCGAGCCCGACAAGTTTGCCGCCGCGGCTCAGAATCAGCCGGAGCACGTCACGCGATTGCGCGCCGAGCGCCATCCGAATCCCGATCTCACCCCGGCGCTGGACGACGCTGTAAGACATCACGCCGTAAATCCCGACGGACGCGATGACGAGCGCAACGAGCGAGAAGACGACAAGCAACGTCATCGCGAAACGTTGTTTCGCGATTGTCTCCGCCAGGATTTCTTCGAGCGGTCGGATGGTGCCGATCGGCTGATCTTTGTCCACAGCATAAACCGCGGGTCGCAAAGCGCCGATCAAGGCCGTCGGCGACCCGGTCGTGCGCAGGACGACGTTGAGCGAATTGAACGGTTTCTGCGCGAACGGCTCGTAGGTCTGGCTCGTCGTGTCCTTGTCGACGCCGTACTGTTTGATGTCGCCGACGATGCCGACGAAAGGTATCGGGCCCATTGGTCACGTTGATCCGTTTGCCGATCGGGTCCTCGTTAGGGAAAAACTGTTTGGCGAGCGCTTCGTTGATGATCGCGACGCGCGGCGTCTTCGCATTGTCCTGCGCGGTGAAGAGCCGGCCGCGAATCAGCGGAATGCCCATGGCGTGGAAATAATCGGGCGTGACCGCGTAGTAGTTGGTGTTCGGCAAATCGCTCGGCGCGATCGGCGGACGGCCTTCGATGTTGAAGCCCAGAACCCAGTCGCCTAACAATGGCAGGGTGTGGGTGAGACCGACCGTCTGCACTCCGGGCAACGAGCGCAGGCGTTCGAGGAGCGCATCGGCGAACGCGACTTGCTGCTCGTCTTTCTCGTATTTTTTCTCCGGCAGCGAGAGCCGCAGGACGGTGGCGTTGGCCGGATTGAATCCGGGATCGACGTGCGTCAGCCGCATGAAGCTGCGCGCGAGAAGGCCCGCTCCGCCTAACAATACCAGCGCGAAAGCGACCTCGATCACGACGAGCGCCCCGCGCAAGCGCCCGCGGGCGTCGGTCGATCCGCGCGCGCCTTGCTTGAGCGACTCGTTCATATCGGTGTGGGCGGCGAGCCAGGCCGGCGCGACGCCGAAAACAACGCCGGTCAGGACGCTGGGGAGGAAGGAAAAAATGAGAACCGTGGCGTCGAGATGAATGCTGCTGGTGCGCGGCAGATCGGTCGGCGCGAGCGCGAGCAAGGCGTCGAGTCCCCAGTGCGCGACGAGCAGACCGGCCGCGCCGCCGCAAAGGGCGAGGAGCACGCTCTCGGTCAGCAGTTGCCTAACGAGTCGGAAGCGGCTCGCCCCGAGGGCGGCCCGGATCGAGAGCTCGCGGTGCCGGGCGGTGGCCCGGGCAAGGAGAAGATTGGCGATATTCGCGCAGGCAATCAGGAGCACGCAAGCGACCGCACCGAGGAGGGTGTAGAGGACGACGCGAACATCGCGCACGCTGTATTCGAGCATCGAGACGACGAAGACATCCCAGCCTTTGTTGGAGTCGGGATATTGTTTCGCGAGCTGGGCGGCGAGCAGCTTCAACTCGGCGTTGGCCTGGGCGACGCTCACTCCTGGCTTGAGGCGGCCGGCGACATTCAGATAATGCGCGCCGCGATATTTGTTGCTCTGTTCTTCCGCGCTGAAAGCCATCGGAGCCCAAACGTCCACTTTG
>JBBSGS010000255.1:0-3140 GCA_038253875.1 Chthoniobacterales bacterium | reverse complement strand
GCGAATCCTGCGCGAAGGCCTCGCTCTCTCGGAGCAGGAACTGGCGGATGCGAGGGCGATCGGTGTGCGCGAACCGCAACGCGTCCGCTTGCTCTCCCTCAACAGCGTCCCCGTCCCGGACGATTTCACTTTAAGGACCGCTGCGGCGGCCATTCAATTTCTTACTCCGGCGACCCGTGGTCTAACCCTGCGCTACGGGATCTTCGTGCGCCGGGATTGCTGGCGGGATCGGCGGCTTATCGCTCACGAGTTGGTGCACACCACGCAGTACGAGCGTCTCGGCGGGTTCGAGCCATTTCTGCGGCAATACCTTTCGCAATGCCTAACGATCGGTTATCCCGAGGCGCCGCTGGAACAGGAAGCCATCCTCGCGGTCAACCATCTCGGCCCCGATGCCTCGGCCTAACGATTGAGAGCCGATAACGCTAAAACGCCATGGATGCTTTTTTAGGGCGATTGGAGCGCGCCGCTCTGTCAGTGCGACGACATAGCGTCGCGCTCCATTCGTTTTCGGCTGCTTCGCTGTTGGTGCAGGCTGGATGAAAACGTTTCCTCACACTCAGCCGCGGGAGGCCACGGACGCCGGCTCCGGCTTTCCCGCCGAGCGCTTCGAGCGAAGTGCATGACGCACAAAGTTATTGCCAATCTCCCACATCGGGCCGGGGAATTTACGGCATTCTGAGAGAGTGGCGTCGAGAGCATCGACAAACATGTCCACTTCGCGTTCGCCGATCGTGAGCGGCGGCAAAATCTTCACCACATCCATGCCATGACCAGCGACCTGGGTGAGAATGCGGTGGCGGGCGAGCAATTGCGACACCACCATCTGCGCAAAGAGCACCGAGTCGACCTTGTGGAGAAGCTTCCAGGCCATTTTCAGCTTAAACTCGTTAGGCTCGTGGAACTCGATCGCGATCATGAGTCCTTTGCCGCGCACTTCCTTGATGAAGGAGTGCTTTGCCCGAAGCGCATCGAGCCGCTCGACGAGAAGGGCGCCCATCCGAGCAGAGTTTTCGACGAGCTTTTCGTCATCGATTACTTCGAGCGCGGCGAGACCGCAGGCCATCGCCAGATTGTTCCGCCCGAAGGTGGTGGAATGCACCACGCAGCGGTCCATCCGGCTGAAGGTCTTCTGATAAATCCCGCGCCGAGCCACGATCGCCCCACACGGGACGTAACCGCCGCTGAGCGTCTTCGCGAGAGTGATGATGTCAGGCTCCAGGTTCCAATGCTGGAAGCCAAACATCTTGCCGGTGCGCCCGAGGCCAGTCTGGATCTCGTCGCAGACCAGGAGCGTCCCGAATTTCCGGCAAAGCTCCTGCGCGCGGCTGAAGAAATCGCCGCGGGGATAATTCACTCCCTTCCCTTGCACCGGCTCAATGACAAACGCGGCGACATCGCGTTTCCCTAGCTCGTGTTCGAGCCCGCCGAAATCCTCGAGAGCGATACGCCCGTCGAAACCCTGCATGAGCGGACCGAAACCTTCGGTAAAACTTTCGCAACCCATAAGCGAAAGCGATCCCAGGCTAAGCCCGTGAAAAGCTCCGCCTAACGACAAAACACGCGGCCGCTGCGTCGCCGCGCGGGCGAACTTGAGCGCCCCTTCCATCGCTTCCGTGCCCGAGTTGCAGAAGAAAACGGCGTCGAGATGCGGCGGAGTCCTTTTCGTTAAGGCCTCGGCCATGAGCCCGCTCAGAAGCGAGCAATCCATCTGCACCATGTTGGGCAGATCGAGATCGAGGACATCGCGGATCGCCTTCTGCACCGCCGGATGGTTACGCCCGATGTTGAAAACGCTATAGCCGCTCAGAAAATCGAGATAAGCGGCGTTATCCATGTCGTAGAGATAGGCGCCCTCCGCCCGGGCATAGACCTTGTCGAAGCCGATCACGCGTTGCGCGGCGACGAGGGTGCGATTGAGATGGCGCTCGTGCAGTTCGTAGTTCTCGCCCAGGCGAGCGGCGATCATTTCCTTCAGATCCAGAGGCATGGGAAAGCTTGGCGGAATGAGGGGGAAAAGCAACCTGGGGGGCTGTCTGTCATCCCGAGCGTAGCGTGGGTAAAGTCGAGGGACCTCGCGAATCACTCGGCGAACTTTGAGGCAAGGTGACTCGGGAGGTCCCTCGACTTCATTTCGTCGCGCTCCATTACGCTCGGGATGACAGATTGCATGGCTCCACGCGCACCGAAACGAGTGCATCGCCTGCTCACGCCACCGCATAATTGGTTTTGTCATCGCGCGGCAACCGGCGCAGAATCTCGTCCCATGAGAACCGTCACCATCATCGCGCGCATCCTCCTCGGCCTGATCTTTGTCGTCTTCGGCTTCAACGGTTTTCTCCATTTTATCCACATGCCGCCGCCGACCAATCCGCTCGCGGTCCAGTTTGGGACCGCGCTCGCCGTGAGCGGTTATCTGAAGGTCGTCTTCGCTCTCCAAATCATTGGCGGTTTGCTTCTTCTTCTGGGCGTTTTTGTTCCGCTCGGGCTCACGATCCTCTGCCCGATCATCGTCAATATTTTTCTCTTCCACTGCTGTATGGCGCCCGAGGGGCTCCCGCTCGCACTCATCTGCGCGCTCCTCGCGGTCTTCCTCATCTGGCGTTATTGGGCAAACTTCGCCGGCTTGGTGCGACAAGGCGCGTGATCGTTTTTCATGACCCGCGCTGCGTAGAATATTCCGCCGCCGGCCATCCCGAGCGCCCGGCGCGGGTGGCGGCGAGCGCGCAATACCTGCGGGAAAAGCACGCGGATTGGCGATGGCGGCAGCCTAACGAGGCCTCCGAGCAGGCGTTGCTCCGCGCGCATTCCGCTTCGCACCTCGAGCGCATCCGCGCGGCCGCGCACGATTTCGATGCGGATACGCCGGCTTACGAAAACATCTTCGCGCACGCCGCGCGCGCCTCCGGGGCCGCCTGCGCCGTCGCGGAGTCGTCGTTAGGCGGAAAGCGCGCCTTCAGCTTGATGCGGCCGCCTGGCCACCACGCGACCCGCGCTCAAGCGATGGGATTTTGCTTTTTCAATCACATCGCGGTCGCGGCCCTCGATGCCCTGGCACAGCGCGCGAAGCGCGTCGCGATTTGGGATTTCGACGCCCATCATGGCAACGGGACGGAAGCGATCGTGGCCGGAAATCCGGG
>JBBSGS010000254.1:0-3156 GCA_038253875.1 Chthoniobacterales bacterium | reverse complement strand
TCAGGGGCGGAGGAGTGGCCATACCAAGGCACGATGAATGAACTGCGATGGTGAGTCATCAAACTGAACCTGCGGAAGCAGGGACCTGCTTCCGCAGGTCCAATTTCAAAGGAGCGTGGCGTCCATGACCCTCTACCTCGTGGCAGGCGAAGCAAGCGGCGACAACCACGGCGCAGCGCTCATGCAGGCGCTCCGTCGCTCCCAGCCTAACGTTCGTCTTCTCGGCCGCGGCGGACCGCAGATGAAGCAGCTGGCGGGCGACGAATTTCACGATTGGATCGCCGACGCCGGCGTCGTCGGCCTCTGGGAAGTGGTCAAGCAGTACCCTTATTTCCAGCGCGAATTTCAAAAGACGCTCGAAGAAATTGCCGCGACCAAACCCGACGCGGTCGTGCTCATCGATTACCCGGGCTTCAATCTGCGGCTTGCCCGCGCGTTGCGGCGCCGTTCGTTAGGCGGAAAAATCATCTACTACATCAGCCCCCAAGTCTGGGCTTGGAATCGCGGTCGCATTCCGAAGATGGCGAAGTGGCTCGACTTAATGCTCTGCATTTTTCCCTTCGAAGCCGAACTCTACGAACAGTCCGGTTTGCGCACCGTTTTCGTCGGACATCCGATGCTGGAGAATCTGGAGGCAAAGCGTGTCGGCGTGCGCCGCGAGCCGGATTTGGTTGGACTTTTTCCCGGCAGTCGGACACGCGAAGTACGCAAACTTCTTCCGGTCATGATCGCAGTGCTGCGAATGCTGCGGACGATCCGGCCTGATTTGCGCTTCGCAGTGGCGGCCGCATCGGAGTCGTTAGGCGCGATCATCCGTCGCGAGTTGGCGGCGGGGGGCGAATCGTTAGGCAAAGTCGCGGTCCTTATCGGGGAGACGGCGCGGACGATGCAGCGAAGTTCCGTCGGGCTCGTAGCCTCAGGCACCGCCACCCTCGAAGCGGCCTTTTTCCGGCTGCCCTTCGTGCTCGTCTACAAGGTCGCCAGCCTGACCTATCTTGCCGGGCGGATGCTCATTCGCGTAAAACATCTCGGCATGCCTAACGTTCTCGCAGATCGTGAAATTGTTCCGGAATTTATCCAGGGAAACGCGCGGCCCGGCGCGATCGCGACCGAGCTGGTGCGCCTGCTCGACGATCCCGTTCGTCGAGCGCAAATGATCGCCGATTTCGATGGGGTGATCGCCAACCTCGGCCAGGGCGGCGCAAACGAAACCGCGGCCCGCGCCATTCTCGACGCGGTCGCGCCCACAACTTGAAGACGACGGAAGAAAGAGTTTCTCGTCTCCACGCAGGCCGTCTGATCGACCTGCACTTCGATCTGCCGCTCAGTCTCTTTTTGAGCCGGCCGCGCCGAAATATTATCGCGACCGACTTCCTCCCGGAGTTTGAGGCGGGCGATATCGGTCTGCTCGGCGTCGCCCTCTACGTCGAGGATAAATACGTGCCCGATCAATCGCTGCGTGTGGCGCTCGATCAGGTTGCGCTGCTCAAGGCGGAACTGGAAACCACATCGCGGGTCGTGCTCTGCAAAACGTTCGCCGAAGTTGAGCAAGCTCAGGATGACGGTCGGATCGCGCTCCTCCTTACGATGGAAGGCGCGGAGCCGCTGGGCGACGATCTCGATCTGCTGCGCATCTTCTACGAGCTGGGTTTGCGCTCCATGTCGCTCACGCATGCGCGCGTGAACGCAGCGGCCGCGGGCGGACTCTTCGCCGCCAGCGGTTCGCCGTCGACCGGCCTGACGAATTTCGGTCGCGCACTGGTGCAGGAGTGTGAACGGCTCGGCATTCTGCTTGATCTGGCGCATATCAATGCCGCCGGCTTCGAAGAAGTTTGCGCCCTAACGAATAAGCCGCTGATCGTTTCCCACAGCAATGCGCGGCGCTTTCACGATATCGAACGCAACATGACCGATGAGCAGATCAAAATGATCGGCGCCCGCGGCGGCGTCATCGGGATCAACGCCATTCTCGTCAGCCCGACGAAGGAAGAGGCGACGCTCGATCGTTACGTTGATCACCTCGAACACGTCGCCAATCTGATCGGCATCGAGGGCGTGGGCATTGGCTTCGACTTCTGCGAATCTCTCTGGCGGCAGTTGCCGCCCGGGGAGCGGGAAGTGTTGGAAGCTAAACTGACGCCGCCTCATTTCCTCGCCAATCTGGGAAATCACACGCACGCTCGCAACCTGACTCGCAAATTGATCGAGCGCGGCTTCGGCGACGAGCAGATCGAGAAAGTTCTGCGCGGCAACTGGCTGCGCGTTCTGCGGCAGATATTGTAGCGCGGCGCGAATGACGGCACCGGATAAAATTCAAAACTTCATCGACGGACAGATGGTGGCGCCGGTCGGCGGAAAGTATCTGGACAACATCGAGCCCGCGACCGGGAAGTCCTATTCGCAGGTGCCCGACAGCGACAGCCGCGATGTCGAGCTTGGGGTCGCCGCGGCGGAAAAGGCCTTCCCCGATTGGTCCCGACTCGCGGTCGCCGAACGTTCGCGCATGATTCTGCGCATTGCCGATTTGATCGATCGCGACCTGGAGAAATTTGCGCGCGCGGAATCGATCGACACCGGCAAGCCGCTCTCCCTTGCGCGCAGTCTCGACATCCCGCGGGCCTCCAGCAATTTTCGCTTTTTCGCCACCGCGATCCTGCACACCGAGAACGAAGCGCACGTCATGGACGGCGTGGCCTTCAACTACACGTTGCGCCAGCCGCGCGGCGTCGTCGGCTTGATCTCGCCGTGGAATTTGCCGCTCTATCTGCTGAGCTGGAAAATCGCGCCGGCCATCGCGGTCGGGAACACCGCTATCGCGAAGCCAAGCGAGCTGACGCCGATGACCGCATTTCTGCTGGGCGAGATTTGCCGCGAAGCCGGCTTGCCCAACGGCGTCCTTAACGTCGTGCACGGCACCGGGCCAAAGGTCGGCTCGGTCATCACCGCGCATCCCAAAGTGGGAACGATTTCCTTCACCGGGGGCACTCTCACCGGTCGCAAGGTGGCGGAGGCGGGCGCGCCGCTTTTCAAGAAAATCTCGCTCGAGTTGGGCGGCAAAAATCCGAACATCATCTTCGCCGACGCCGATCTCGACGCGGCCATTGCCGGCAGCCTGCGCTCTTCCTTTGCGAACCAGGGTCAGGTTTGCCTCTGCGG
>JBBSGS010000253.1:0-3210 GCA_038253875.1 Chthoniobacterales bacterium | reverse complement strand
TTGCGAGATAATCGTCTCACAAGCGCGGCGCGCCTCGTCCGCCCGCCCTTTTGCTTTGAGCAACGGCACTTCCGAGAGCAACGCCACCGGAGCATTGAAGCTCTGCGGATATTCGGTCACGAGCCGTTGATAGGTGCTGAGCGCCTCGTCACTTTTGCCTAACGAATCGAGATTTGCGGCCACGCCCATCCAGGCGGTCGTGATCAGCGGATGCTTGGGAAACTGGTCGATAAACTTGTGCAGGGTGGCGTTCGCCTCCGCGTAACTTTTCTTCACGCGCTCCTCTTCGGCGAGGAGGAGGTAAGCGCTCGCCGCCGGGCCGCTCCCGGCATAGCGATCGATCACCTGCTGGAAATCCTGCGGCGTCTTCGCGGCGGCGAGGAGCGCGGCGGCCGCAGCCGCTTGCCGTTGTGCATAAATCTGATACCCCGCGAAACCCAACCCGCCGAGCACGAGCACGGCGACGATTGCAATGATCGGCATTTTGTATTGATCCCAGAAGAGACTGGTCTCGAGAGCGGGGTCGTGCGAAATCGGTGATGCAGTGGCCATGGAAAACGGGAGTGGTGTCTATGCCACGCGAAGGTTTTCCGCGCAAGCCCTGGCATTAGTCGCCTCGCACAGCGGCTTCCGTTGGCGCCGGGGGCGGTGACCCCGGCAGAGCCCATCCCACCAGCCGGGGTCACGTCCCCGGCTTACAAGCGCCGCCCCATCGATCCCGATTCCTTCGGATACAGTGCTAGTAGGAGTTCGGGACCATCCCGCGCGGGGCGCGCGCCTCGACTTGCCCATCGCGCACGCGTACTTCGAAACAAGGCTGAGTGTAGGCGGCCGGGCCGAGGAGAACGCGGCCGTCCTCGATCGCGAATTTCGATTTGTGCCACGGGCACGTAACCGTGCGCCCGTCAAACTCGCCTTCCGCAAGCGGTCCGCCGAGGTGCGAACACTTTTCCGCCATGACGAAGATCCGCCCGCCTCGCCTAACGACGAGGACGGGAATTCCGTCCGCGTCGGCCTTGCACATTTTGTTCTCGGGCAGCTCCGACTCTCTCATCAGGGGCACGAAATTCTCCGGTAAAGCTTCCGGCGCGTGATTGACCCCGACCCGTTCGTTATAGACGAGATGGCCGCCGAGATACGCGCCCGCGATCGATAAGGCGTAGCCGGTGAAGCCGGCGGCGAGGCCAGCGCGACGGCAGCCGTGGCGTCGTTGCCACCAGGAGCCGAGGTAGCAGGCCGTGGCGCCGACATTTATTACGGCGTGGAGGGCGCCGACACGGCGCGGCTTGTCGCCGGTGTATTTCCAATCATTCAATCCGGTCACGACAGCGCCAGCCGCGCCCAGCAAACCAATCACGACCGCCGCATCGGCACCGCGCGCGAAGCGATTGTCGCCAGTCGCCAATTCGTAGCCGTCGAACGCGGCCGCGGCGGTCCAGGCGCCCAGCGGCACGTCGGTGATAACAGGGTGCAGCGGATGCCCGAACCAGGTGCCATGCAAAAAATTCCGGATCTGATCGCCGAAGGGAAGCGCCCGATCGAAGACCGTGTCGGCAAACGTGCCGAACACTTTCTCGACCGGCTTAAGCCACTTTTGACCGTGAATGAAATCTCCCAGTTTATCCATGCTTCTAAATCGCCAGCCGGTTGATCGGTGGCCCCATCCCGGGCAGGTCCGCCCGCACGTGGGGGAACGACTCTCTGATGATGAATGCGGAGGAGGATGAGGAATCCGACGCCAGCATAACGAAAGCGCAAGCCTCGAAAGAACTCGACGCCCAACTGGGAGTAACTTCTCAGCGGTTCCTGGCGGGGCCGTTGCTCGCGATTGGTCTAATCGCCTAACGGCGGCAACTTCGCATCGCCCGGATTAAGAGAATGACCTTGCTTCACGCGCATAAGAATTTTTTCCAGGTTCGCGGGATCTGCCAGCGGATCGCCCGCGAGGACTAGGAAACTCGCCTCGAATCCCTTCTCGAGCCGCCCAATCTTGCGCTGCGGAAAAATCGCTCGGGGCGTCGCGATCGCCAACGTCTGCAAGAGCTCGAGGTTCGACATCAGGTGACGCGAGGCGATCAGCTCGGCTTCAACCCGCGGAGTCTGGCGGAATAGATCCGTGCCGATCACGATAGTATTTCCCGCGCGGCGCATGTTCGCGAGGTTGTCGCGCGCGATTTGCACCTGGCGTTCGGTGGCCGTTTCGTCCATCCAATCGAGGGTGGTCGCGATCGACACCCCGCGCACAGCGGCCGCGCGTAAATCTTCTTCAGCGATAAGATAGCTTTCAGGCTTTTCTTTGTTCACGAATGGCATGTGCGCGATGTCATCGATGCCGGCCGCGATCGCGACATGAAAATCATGGGCGTTCTCGATATGCGCGGAGACGCGCAACTTCGCCGCGTGAGCGCGTGCTACGATCGCGGGGACGAGCGCCGGGTCGAGACCCCGCTGCTTCGGGCTCAAGGCGGCGTCGTCGCGACGCGCCGCATATTCGTCGGAGTGAACGAGAAAGACCTTCACGAAGTCGGGATGACCCGCCATCAACTTCGGCCACGCTTGTTCGATATCTTGCTCTGAGCTGACGGAAAAACAGATGTCACCTTCCCCGTGAGTTTTGGCCCATTCCGCGGGCAGGACGCCGGCTTTCGCGAGCTGATCGACGAGTTCGATCGGGTGGCCGTTCGGCCCGGTGAATCCCTGGTGCGCGCTGATGTAGTCGACCGACGCCGAGCCGCCAAGCGCGGGACGCATTCGCTCGTGGAACTGCGGCGCCGTGTCCTGGTCCTTCACATAAAAAATGCCGTCGCGCAGATAGGTCTGCACGTAGGCATCAACGAGCTTCGGCTCGAGCCAATGATTGTGAGCTTCCCCGTAAGGCGGGACCACGAAGCCATCATGTAAATCCATCACGCTCGCGTCTCCCGGCGGGCGCGCTGCCGCGAAAGTTTCGCCGCTCACCCACATCGTCTTGCCGACGAATTTTTCGCCGTCAAACCAGCGACCATTCCGATATTCGATCGCGGGCTCGGCGCTGTTTGCCTGAAGGCAGGAAGCGCCCAGCGCAAGCGCGAGCAAAGTGCATTTCGTCATCGATATAAGAGATCCCTTCATTGATGGTCCAGGCCCAGAAACAACCGGTTGAGAGAGCGATCGAATGCGCGCCGGTACGCGGCCAGGGTGCCGCTGAATCGGCCGGCTCGCTGCAGCAGG
>JBBSGS010000252.1:0-3266 GCA_038253875.1 Chthoniobacterales bacterium | reverse complement strand
ATCATGACCGTGCTCGGCGCGCTTCTCACCTCGCTCGTGGTCGCGCGGGAATGGGAGCGCGGGACGATGGAAGCTTTGCTCGCGACCTCGATCACGCGCGGCGAGTTTCTCCTCAGCAAACTCCTGCCCTACTACGTTCTCGGAATCATTTCCGAGCTCATCTGCATCGCGGTCGCGGTCTGGATTTTGCGGGTCCCGTTTCGCGGCTCGATTTTCATGACCTTGCTCGTGACCAGTTTTTTTCTCTTCAGCGCCCTCGGGCTCGGACTTCTCCTCTCCACCGCGACGCGCAATCAGTTCGACGCGGCCCAGGGCGCGTTGAACGCCGCCTTTCTTCCGAGCCTGATGCTCTCGGGTTTTATCTACGAGATCAGCAGCATGCCGCTGCCCATCCGGCTGGTCACTTATCTAATTCCCGCGCGCTATTTCGTGAACGCGATGCAGACGCTTTTCCAGGCCGGCTACGTTCCGCAACTGCTCTGGCGTGATCTCGGTTGCCTCGTCGCTTCCTCGATTTTCTTCCTCGGCCTAACGACCAAACTAACGAAGCGCCGCCTCGATTAATCGATGCTCCATCGACTCGTCACTCTCGTCCGGAAAGAAATGCAGGCCTTGCTCCGCGATTCGCAAAGCCGGCGTCTCCTGATCATGCCGGTGATCTTGCAACTCTTTCTCTTCCCGTTTGCCGCCACCCTCGAAGTGAAGAACACGACCCTCGCCATTTTCAATCAGGACATGGGCCGGCACTCGATTGAATTAATTCAGCGGTTCGCGCAAGCGAAAGCGTTTAAAAAGACGATCGCGGTCCGGAGCGAAGCGGAAATGCATCGGGTCATCGATCTCCAGGAAGCGGTCGCGGTTTTGCGTTTTCCGGAGGATTTCTTGCGCCGGATCGAAGCGCAGAGCGCGCCCAAAATCCAGGCGATCGTCGATGGGCGACGCTCGAACAGCGGGCAGGTCGCGATCGGTTACCTCCAGGAAATCGTCCAGACTTACCAGCGGGAACGGATGCTCGCGGCCGCACCTCTCCGTTCGCCGCCCGCGTCCGAGGTCGTCGTTAGGCACTGGTTCAATCCCAACCTCAACGATACCTGGTCGATCGTCCCGAGCCTCGTCGCCATCATCACCACGATCAGCACCTTGATCGTGACCGCGATGTCGGTGGCGCGCGAGCGCGAGCAAGGGACCTTCGAACAACTGCTCGTCTCCCCGCTCACCCCCGGCATGATCATGCTCGGCAAAGCCGTCCCCGCGCTCTTTGTCGCGAGCGCGCAAGCCACGATCATTTTGCTCGGCGGCATTTTCGCCTACCGGATTCCGTTTCAGGGATCGCTCCTCCTCCTCTACGGGAGCATGATTTTTTACATCATCGCGCTGGCCGGCTTTGGTCTTTTCAACTCCTCGATTTGCGCGACCCAGCAGCAGGCTTTTCTCGGGGTCTTTTCCTTCATGATGCCGGCGGTGTTGCTCTCCGGATTTGTCTCGCCGGTCGAGAACATGCCGGGCTGGCTGCAGGCGCTCACCTGGTTCGACCCGCTCCGCCACTTCATCATTATCGTGAAAGGCGTGTTCCTGAAAGACATGGGGACGGCCGCCGTCGCCAGTCACACCTGGCCGCTGCTCGTCATCGCCGCCCTTACCCTCACCGTTGCACACGTCGTCTTTCGCAGACGTGCTCGGCTGACAGGCTCAACCGTCCGCCCCGCGGTGTGAGGATTACGAAAGCTCAATCGCGAACACCCATCAGGATTGGCTCTATATTAAGAAATGAATCTTGCGGCGCCGCGCGCGTCCACCGTCGATTGGAACCTCGTTCGCGCTGACTTCCCGATCCTCCAGCAGAAAGTACGGGGACATCCGCTCATTTATTTCGACAACGCCGCCAGCACACAAAAACCGCGCCCCGTGCTCGAAGCGCTGCGGCATTATTACGAGCACAACAACGCCAACGTGCATCGCGGCCTGCACGAGTTGAGCTCGCGCGCGACCGAAGCGTACGAAAGTTCGCGCCAGCGTGTCGCAAACTATCTTGGCGCGGCCAGCGCGGAGGAGATCCTTTTTACGCGCGGGACCACCGAGAGTATCAACCTCGTGGCGAATGCGTGGGGAGGAAAGTTTCTGCGCGCGGGCGATGTGATTCTCCTGACCGAGATGGAGCATCACAGCAATCTCGTTCCGTGGCAGCTCTTGACCGAGCGGACAGGCGCGCGCCTGCGCTTTGTGCCGGTACGCGCGGAGGATGGCACGCTTGCTCTCGACGGGCTTGGCGAGCTGCTCACGCCTGAAGTGAAACTCTTCTCCTTCACGCACGTCTCAAACTCGTTAGGCACAATCAACCCCGTCGCCGAGCTTTGCCGGAGCGCGCGCGCGGTTGGCGCGGTTACGCTGGTGGACGCCGCACAAAGCGCGGGCCATTTGCCGATCGACGTGCAGGAGGTTGGCTGCGATTTTCTCGCCTTTTCCGGTCACAAAATGTGTGCGCCGACCGGCGTCGGCGCGCTTTATGGCCGTGCCGAGATTCTCGACGCCATGCCGCCGTGGCAGGGCGGCGGCGAAATGATCGTTAGCGTCACTTTTGAAAAGAGCACCTTCAAGAACTCGCCGCACAAGTTCGAAGCCGGAACGCCGAACATCGCCGGCGCGATCGGTCTGGGCGCGGCGATCGATTATCTGGAAAAGATCGGACGAGATCGCATTTTCGAGCACGACCAGGGGCTCACCGCTTATGCGCTGGAGCGACTCGACGAACTTTCCGGCGTGCGCGTGCTCGGACCGCGTGACCCGCGCGGCAGTCTCGTTAGCTTCGTTTTGGGCGCGGCGCATCCGCACGACGTGACGACCTTCGCCGATCAATATGGGTTGGCGCTGCGCGGCGGCCATCATTGCAACCAGCCGCTCATGCGCAAACTGAAATTGCCCGGCACCGCGAGAGCGAGCTTCTATTTCTACAATACGCGCGAGGAGGTCGATGGGATGATCGCCATTCTGACCGAGGCGAAGCGCTTTTTCGAATGAACTCCGAGCTGGAAAACCTCTATCAGGAGGTGCTGCTCGATCACGCGAAACGCCCGCGTAATTTCGGCGAGATCGCGAACGGCGCGGTCCACGTACATGGCGACAATCCATCGTGCGGCGATGAGATTCATCTCCATGTCCGGTTCGGCGAAGAGGGACAGGTCGAGGAAGTGAAGTTTACCGGTCAGGGATGTGCGATCAGTCAGGCATCGGCTTCGTTGATGACGCTGAAGGTGAAAGGGAAGAGTCCT
>JBBSGS010000251.1:0-3270 GCA_038253875.1 Chthoniobacterales bacterium | reverse complement strand
GAGGCCTTCGTCCATGTGCCCGAAAGGTTTTGCTTCACGAGGCGGAGCTTATATTCTTGCCCGAGCGTGCCGATTCCTTTTTCGAACAAACGAGAGCGCAGTCTTGCAGGCGAGTCGATGGCGAACGGCCGGGGCAAGAAATCATCGACCCGCGTCGGCTTGCGTCCGAGTTCAGATTGGCACAAGCGCAACTTCCTCACGAGCGTCCTGATTCCTTCCCTCTTCGTGAAACGCGGCGGCGCCAGTCCGCCACCGTTGTTTCCCAAAGTCGGCAAAGGGAAAATTTCTGTCACCTGGATCGGACACGCCTCGTTTCTCATTCAAACGCCGGACTTCAACGTTTTGATCGACCCGAACTGGTCGATGTGGCTGAAGGTGATCAAGCGCTTAAAGCAACCGGGTTTCGAAATTCACCATCTGCCTTCGATCGATTTCGTGCTCGTCACCCACGCCCATTTCGATCATCTCGATCGCCGCACCTTGCGGCGCGTCGCTGCCGATCAGCCGATCGTCGTTCCGATCGGGGTCGGAAACCTGGTGCACGACCTCGGCTTTCATATCGTGCATGAGCTTGATCACTGGCAGCGGGTGGAGCTTGGCTCGCTCTGCGTGTCGCTCACGCCGTGTCATCATTGGGGGGCGCGGTTGCTGCATGATTCGCATCGCGGCTTCGGTGGCTTCGTGATCGAATCCGAAGGGCGTTCGATTTTTCACTGCGGAGACAGCGCCTACTTCGAGGGTTTCGGCGAAATCGGAAAACGATTCGATATCGACGTCGCCTTGCTCCCGATCGGCGCTTACGATCCGCCGAGCGGCCGCGAGGTTCACATGAATCCGGAGGAAGCGATCCGCGCATTTCTCGAGCTCCGCGCTGAGAAACTCGTGCCGATGCATTATGGCAGCTTTCGGCTCGGCTATGAGCCGCTCGATGAGCCCCCAGCACGGCTCCTGGCATCCGCACGCACGCACGGAATCGAGGAAAAAATTCTCGTTATGACCGAAGGCCAGCCGGTGGTGCTGTAACGGCTGCCAAATTGATTCCCTCCAACGAAATCGAAGCCAGGCCCGCGCCTTGCAGTTTGCGCGAGGAACTCAAGGGGACGGTCCTGGCCGGTGGCGCCATCCTCGGGCTGAGTTCGCTTTTACTCTGGCGCAATCCAAATCTTTTTTGGAACGACGACTATGAGCTTTCGATTCTCCCGGTCTTCGCGGACGTCGCGCGCAGTTGGTCGGAAGGGCATTTCCCGCTGCTGAGTCCGTCCTCCTGGGTCTGCGGCAATCTCGCGGGCGAATTTCAATACGGCACTTTTTCGGCGTTCGTGAATGCGGCCGTCGTTCTGATTTGGAAATTTCCGCTGACCTTCGCGCAACAAGCGGCGGCGCTCTCGATGTCGCATCTCGTGGCTCTGGGCACGGGCGGATACCTGCTGGCGCGCGGCCGTTCCTTAAGTGTTCCTCTCTCGGTGATGGTTGCGATCGTCGCGGCCGCAAACGGATGGATCATCTGCTGGGGAGCGACAGACTGGTTCGGCGCGCTCGGCGCTTTCACCTGGCTGCCCTGGGCCTGGTGGGGATTCGGCCGCGCGCTTGATCCGCGCCGCGGGCGCTGGCGGTTCTTGTGGCCTGCTCCTTTCATCTACCTGCTCATCACCGGCGGGTTTCCCTACACCGTGCTAATGCTTGGACTGCTCACCGCCTGGCTCGGCCTGCAGTCGATAATTAAGACGCGCGCGCTGTCGTCGATTTGGCCAATGACCATCGGAGCGCTGCTGGGCACGGGACTCTCGGCCCCTGCCTGGCTGGCGCTGTTCGATTATGTGCGCGGCTCCGCTCGCGAAGCGCAGGGGAGCTGGACGCATTTCCAATGGCTGGTCCCGCCAAGTGCGCTGCCGGGTCTGATCCTGCCTTCGTGGACCACGAACTGGGCGGATTTCTCCAGCCGCCTGATGCCGCACACCGCGACGGAAATGGCCTGCGGTCTGGTGGCGCCGGCAGCTCTGCTTTTCGGATTGAGCCGGCTCGGTCGATCACTCGTTAGGCGAATACCATGGGAACTCGGTCTTCTCCTCCTGGTGCTCGTGATCTCAATGCTTCCAAGCGCGAACGTCTTTCGCTGGAGTTTTCGATGGCTGCCTCTGTTTCATCTCACTCTCGCGATTTGCGCGGCCCATGCTTTGCAGTTGCTGGAACGCAACGGTTTGAGCGCTGAGCGACGTGGAATTGTTTTTGGCCCCGGCAGCGCGGCCGTCGTGCTCGTGACCGTGACTGCAGGGGCGATGTTCCTGACCCGCTCGGCTGGCCCTTACGGCGCAGGATTTACGGCGATCACCTTCGGCCTGGCGGTGCTTTGGGCGGCCGCAGATTCATTGCCGGCGCGTTTCCGAATTCTTCGTTCGTGGACGCCGGCCGCGATCACCTTCGCGGCGCTTCTCGCGACCTATCTGTCCATCCCGCCGAATTGCGGTGTTCCCCGGTACAATCTCAGCCAGCAACTCACGAAAGCGTCGCCGCTTGATCCACAGCGCCTCTACCTCAGCGTTTACCCGGCGGCGGAACACAACTACCGGATCGAAAAAAAGAGCGGACCGATCGGCCAGCTCACACGCCCCGGGAGCACCTCGATGTGGGGCGCGCTCCGATTCATCAATGGTTACAGCCCTATCCGGCCACCGGGCGTTGCGCGTGAGTTTGGTTTCACCATTCACGGCGAAATTGACCCTTCGATGGGGGAATACCTGCTTGGATGGCAGGGCGGCGCGGCAGGCGAGCTGGCGCGCCTGGGAGTGGATGGAATCGTCGTGGCCAAAGAGATGGACCTTCATCCGAAACCTGACGAGGAATGGCAGCTCGCCGCTTCTTCCGATGAAGCCTACGTTTACCACCGCCGCGGCGAACCGCTCCCGCGAGTCCGTGCGATCACCTCGATCGATTCCCCATCGCACCAGCAATTCGCGCCTGCTTCGATCAGAGTTGTGGAAGATTCGCGCAACCGAGTGATCGCGGACGTCGAAGTTCCAGCGGGGGATCGCCCCGCTCTGCTCACCTTTTCGCGGCCTTACTTCAACGGTTACCGGGCTTGGATCGGCGCGCTCCGGCTGCCCGTCCGTTCTGATCGGGGAGCGGTCCCGGCGGTGGAAGTTCCCGCAGGCACGGCGGGGCGCTTGACCTTGGAATACAGGCCTTGGTGGTGGACGGCGGGAGCGGCGGTCGCCGCGGTGTGCGCACTGGCGATCGCTGGTGGAGTCGTCCTCGCAGCGCGCGAACGGATCG
>JBBSGS010000250.1:0-3285 GCA_038253875.1 Chthoniobacterales bacterium | reverse complement strand
TCGCAGCGTTCACCGACACCGGCACGCTGACAAACAGACTCCCGCGCAAAGTGAAGCGCCAGAGAAAATCCTGCGCGCGGCTGATCCCGATGCGCGGGTCGGCCACGACCTCGACGCTCTCGTTGGGCCGCCTGCGGAAGCAATGCGCGGAATCGCGGCAGAGATCGATCTCGTGATGCGCCTTGGTGATGGCAAGGGCCTGGGTCAGTTTTCCCGGTCCGGAGCAAAGTTGCCTAACGTTTCCCAGGCCGCGCCTCTCTCGCATCAACTCCAGTCCGCGGCGTGGCTCAAGCGCCC
The DNA here is from genome assembly GCA_038253875.1 of Chthoniobacterales bacterium. Lineage (GTDB taxonomy): Bacteria > Verrucomicrobiota > Verrucomicrobiia > Chthoniobacterales > UBA10450 > Palsa-1392. The sequence continues at coordinate 2,988 of JBBSGS010000250.1, read as the reverse complement.
GGATGAGGATGAGGCCGTCGCGTGGACCGCCTTTGACGAGGACGTTGAGCATCCAATGCACACCATAATTAAAATAGATGTAGCAGACGCCGGCCCGGTTGCGCTCGACAAAGGCGCGCGTGCTTGGCCGCCAGAAGGTGTGACACGCCTCGTCGTTCTCCACCAGATAAGCTTCTGTCTCGACGATGAGACCGGCGCATTTTTCCCAGATTAGTTTGGTGCCGACAAGTTGCTCCGCGCAGTGCAGCGGATCGGTTTGGAAAAAGCGGCGCGGAAGCATGACAGTAGATCTGGGTTCGTTAGGCTGGAAAGGGTAGCGACCCTCTGACCGCCCCTACGACAGACATTCTTTTGGCCTAACGAGAAGCGGTTTTGGCGCTCTTCTCCGCCATGCCGAGCTGGGCGAAAAGAAAAGCCAGGATATCGGCCTGTTGCTGGATGCATTCATTCAGGGCGGTGCCGTGGCCGTGACCCGAGCTGGCGCTGGTGCGAAGGAGAATGGGATGGTCGGAAGCATTCGCCGCCTGCAGGCGCGCGGTCATTTTGCGAGAATTGTAAGGCGCCACCCGGCCATCATTTTCGCCGGTGAGGAAGAGGATCGCCGGATATTTCGCTCCCTTTTTGACGTTGTGATAGGGAGAGTAAGCGTAGAGCGCTTTGAACTGCACCGGATCCTTCACGGTGCCAAATTCGGTCACGTTGAAAGCCCCGTTCGGCTCCAGCTCGGTGCGAAGCGAGTCGTAGATTCCGACTAACGAAACCACAGTGTGCGCGAGTTCGGGGTGCTGAGTGAGAATCGCGCCCATGAGCAGACCGCCGTTGCTTCCGCCTTCGATCGCGAGCTTCGCCGGACTGGTGTAACCGTGCTCGACCAGATATTTCGCCGCGGCTGCGAAATCGTCGAAGACATTTTGCTTTTTCGTTAGGCTGCCGGCCTTGTGCCACTCCTCACCAAACTCGCCTCCGCCGCGAAGATTGGCCACGACATAGACGCCGCCGCGATCGAACCAAAGCCGCCGGGTGAGATCGAACGACGGCGTCAGGCTGATGCCGTAACCGCCGTAGGCATAGAGGAGGGTCGGATTGTGGCCGTCGAGTTTGGTTCCTTTTCGGCGCATGATGTTGAGCGGGATTTTTGTCCCGTCTTTGGAGGGAGCGAACTCCCTAACGACTTCAATGTCTTCGAAATTGACCGGCGCTGTCCCGCGCAAGGCGGTCTTGACCGGCTCGTCTTCAGCCGCGCCCAGGTGGTAAATGGCGAAAGGCTGGGTGTAGCTGACGTCCTTGAAGAGAAGCGAGTCGTCTTCCATTGCCACCATCTCCTGCACGTCTGAGATGGCCGGAACGTTGATCGTTTTCGCGTTCCTGCCCGCGAGGTCGAAACGTCGGATCTGCGAGGGGCCGCCTAACAAGTCGCCGACGTAGAGGACCGCCGCACCCAGTTCGATCTCGCGAATGACCGCCTCGCTCGCCGGCACGATGACAGTCGCAGCGGAGAGGTCGAGATGATCGAGCGGAAGGCGCAATATTTTTCCACGCGGGGCATCGGCCCGCGAGATGAGGTAGAGCGCGTCGTCGCGGCCGAGACGCGCCTGTTTCACCTCGTCGGAAAATTTGGTCAGCTGTATCCACGCGCCCACCGGCGTGCGGAGGTAATGGGCGAAATCGCCGCCGTCGCCGTTCGCCACCACCGCGAGGGTGTAGCGGCCGTCGTGCGAACTTTCGAGGGCGACCTCGGCGATGCGCGGGAACTCTTTGCCTAACGAATAGGCATCCTCGGTCTCGGGCGTCCCGAGCTTGTGAAAGTAGATCTGCTGATAGAAGTCGAGGTCGGCATCCGGGCGCTCTCCTTTCCGCGGGAAGCGGGTGTAGTAAACGCCGCTCCCGTCCGCATTCCAGGCGGCGCTGCCGCCGGCGGTGGGAAATTGCACGTGCGCAATCGTGTCCGGCAAAGGCTGGCCGGGATCGACTTCGTAAAAATGCAGATCGCCATCTTCACTTCCGCCATGGGAGAGCGAGACCGCGACTTTTTTGCCATCAAGCGAAGGCACAAACCAGTCGATTCCGGTTCCGCCTCTGGCGTCGAGCTGGTTGGGATCGAGGATGATCTTTTCCGACATGAGGTCATCGGCGGAACTGAACGCGACGAGCAGTGGCTGCTGTTTGGGCGGCTGAAACTTGAGCGCGAAAAGGCGACCGGGGCGCGCGACGAGGGAGGAATAAGTGGGCGAATCCTGGGCGTAGAGTTTCGTTAGGCGCTGCTCGATCATAGGGCGACCGGGCAGCTGGTCGAGATAGGCGCGGGTCCGGGCGTTCTCTTCTGCCGACCAGGCTTTAACCGCGGGATCGTCGTTCTTTTCCAGCCATTGGTAGTCGTCCTCGACTTTGACGCCGTGATATTCATTAACGACCGGCTTCTTCGGCGTGGCGGGAGCGGGCTGGGCGGCGTTCGTTAGGCCGGCGCTCGCGAGAAGAACGGAAGAAAGGAGCAACTTCATCGGTGATGAAACAACCGCCGGTAACTTTCCGCAACCAGTCAGGCGTGCGACTCCTGGCTCCGGGGAGCACCCGTGACGCAGCTCGCTGAGCGAGCGAGGCCGGGCTTTCAAACCGCTGGCCTGTTGTTCGGTGCGGCTCGCGCCGAACGGAGGGTGACCTACGCGAAGATTAGACTGCGTTCGGTGCTGCGCTGCGCGCAAATGCATTCGGCGAGCCGGCGAACGCGGACAGGCCAGCAGCCCGCGCTCCCCGGAATTTTTGCGGATCGCTCAGGCTGCGGCCGGCAGCTTTCGCGGAAGTCGGTGCACAATTTTGTGCCGACGGAAATAGTCGATCACTGCTTCCCGGGTTTGCACAGGATGGAACGTGCAGCCCGCTTCTGGCCGCTCGAGGAGGGCGCGCAGCTTCATAAAACGATGGCCGGCGCTTTGCGAATCAAAGGTGTTGAAGGCGATGCGATAGCGCCGCGCAGGATCGAGCGCGCGGCCG
>JBBSGS010000249.1:0-3287 GCA_038253875.1 Chthoniobacterales bacterium | reverse complement strand
TGCATACAGTGATGCTCGATCAAGATGATGCGTCAAGCTTTGCGAGGATGAAGTGCTTCCAGAAGCGCCCGTGCGTTCTGCCGGTCACGGGAGGTCCTACAGGCGACTCGCGGGCGACTCTCCGCCCGCACTTGCCTTGGGGGACGATGTTTCTGCGCGTAACCGAGGCAAATACTTTGTGCGGATGATCCGGATCGTATCCGCGTAGTCATAAGCCTTGTACAGGTGCTTCGGCGGATGAGTTGATTGGAGTCATTCTCTGGCCTTGCATCGCGCTTGCTCTGCATTGTAACTGTAACTGGTGGCCGGCGTCGTCCCTTGACCTCGCTGCAGCCGAAAACGAAGACCGCGACAAAGTTCTACTCTTATGAAAACGGACAACACCCTTCCCTCGGAATTCTCGATCTGCTAAGTCTCGGCGGCGAGATAGCCGAAAGCTTGGGGTTTTTAGAACGGAGTAGCATTGATTGAAAGGTTGCGGGCGACACGCCCGCCGCTACACCATCAGCTTTGCTGACGCGGATTCACGGGGAGGACGCGGTCGAGTTCGATCTCGACTTCGCGCTCGCTCCCCAGCAGCTCGAGCAGAATCGCGATCCGCTGCCGCGCGGGCATGACCCGCGTAACGAGGACCCGCAGACCGCTCATGGATCCGCCGCTGATGACGACCTCCGAGCCTGGTTGCGGATCCGCCGCCACTTCCAGCGTTTCGTTGTCGTGCACGAGCGCGCGCAACTCGGCCATGACCGAGTCGCCGACGGGCACCATTTGGTCGCCGAAATGGACGATGCTGGTGACGCCCTTGAGGGCGTTGATCTGGCGTCGGCGCTCCAGGTAATCGAACCGGGAAAAGATGTAACCCGGGAAAAGCGCCTCGGTGGCCCAGAGCGGCCGGCCGGCGCGCATCCGGCGAAACCGGATGCGCGGCGCAAAGACTTCGAGGCAGTGCTCGCGCTGAAGCGTGATCGCGACCTTGTTCTCCTGCTTCGGGGCGGTGTGGAGGCAATACCAGTTCAAGGAGAAATCTGAGAAGCTGAAAGGGTGCTCGGGGCAACGAAGCTACGCGTGGGGGGCCCACCAAATCAAATTCTGATGCGCGAGAAGCGGTTACCGCGACTTTTTCAAAGTCGTCTCACGATCCAGCGCTTGAATAAAGCTGGCCAGCTCCCGCAGGAGCGAGTTGTAGCGGGAGTAAGCATCGCCGCCAGAAGCGCAGAGCAGCCGGTAGAGCGCTCGTTCCGGCTCGAAAATTTTAAATGAGGTCGGAGGCAATAAACCGGCGCGGCGAAAAATGCCTTGCGCCACGCCGACGGTGCAAGACGGAATGGTGCGTTGGCCTGCCTGGAAATCGGCGAGACCTTGGCGCACCAGTTCGCCCCCCGGCATCCTCTTGATCCGATTATCGGTTGGCATCGACGAATTCCATCACCGCAGAACGGAAAGCACCGGGCTCGACGGCTGGATAGCGAATCAGTTGAGGCTCGATGAGCTCGAACATCTCCGGCAATCGCTCGACGCGAACCAACCCCTTTTCCACGAGGAAGTGGACATCAACCAGATCGCGATCGTGTCGCCGCTGCAGCTTTGATAGCGCCTGGCCGTAAGGATCGTAGTGAAAAAATTCCACCAGCCCGTGGCGGGCGATAAACAGGCTGCGCTCGCGCCACCCTGGGATCGCAGGGATGAAGTCGTCCGGGCTCGCCAGTTCGATATTAAGATCCAGTTCGTCCTTCAGGAAGGCGATGGCCTCAAACAGGCCGGCTGGTTCCGGGTCGGGTTTCAGGTCGATGTCGATCGTCATGGCGCGCCAGCCAAAGAGGAGGGCCGTCGCTCCGCCAGCGAAGTAAATGCGGCCCTCTCCCCGCACGCGATTACCCAGTGCAAGCATGAAGGCCTCGATTCCTGCTCTGTCAGCTTCGGCTCGCATCGTACTTAGCTTGCCGATGAAGCAAAGCAAAAGCAATGGAGTTAGGGCGCCTTGCCCGCGGCTCGCAGCTCGGGCTTCAGTTTTCCGTATCCGTGAAATCCGTGTCATCCGCGGTCAATTCTTGTTCCCCGTTTCCGACGTTTCCATCGGCGGCAGCCGCTCCCGATATCGCCAGATAAGCCACGGCAGCTTGCGCGCGCTCCAGAAGCGCGGAATGAAAACCCTCGGTTGGGCGAGCGAACGAAAAAACCACCCGGCATAATATTTGTCGGCCCAATCGGGAATGCGGACCTGATCTCCGGTGAGGAAACCGAGCGCCGCGCCAATGCAGTGGATCGCCGGCCGGTAATCGAGCCGCTCGAGAAGATATTGGCCGAGCTTGTCCTGGATGCCTCCGCCGACCGCGACGACGATGTGCCGGGGGCGATTCTGCCTAACGAGAGCAAGCAGCGCCTCATCTTCGACTGGGCGGCCGTATTTGGGCGCGATGTGGATGTCTCCCGCCCGCACACGCTCTCCAGACAGGAACGCGAGCAGCTTGGCGCGTGATGATTCCGTCGGGACAACCCAGAGTGTCGCGCCGGGTTGCCCGACGGATTCGTGCTCGAGGAGGCGTTTTACATGCTCCAAGCCGGAGATGCGCGAGACGCGCTCGCCGGTGAAGAATTGCCAGAGCAAGACCATGAAGCCGCTATCGGCGATCGCGAGATCGGCAGCGAGAAGTGCGCGCCGATAATCCTCGTCGCGACAAAGATTGATCATCGAGGGTGCAGCCGGGGCCACGAGCAACCCGCCGGTGCGGGTGATTTCCTCCACCGCCTCACGCGAGGTGCCGCCGAAGAAATCAATTCCCAAAATCCGATGACGCGGCGGCATTACGGGTTTTACAGCAGAATCATGAATCTTGAAATGCTGGGATAGCCAGGATTAACAGGATTCTCTGGATTAATGAAGGCGAGAAAAGCGGCCTCCTGCGAAGCGGGCTGTAGCGGCGGCCGCATCGGCCGCAACCTCTCCCGCCGCCCGCAAAATTCCAAGCCCGCCGCAAGATCTACCGACGGCGAATCACTCCGGTTTGCCCTCTTGCGGGCGACACGCCCGCCGCTACATGACAACAACCTTCCACTCTTTCTACTTCCTACTTTCTACTTTTTATTTTCCACTACCTCCTTGCACTCCACCACCCACGCGGAAGATCGCGCTCTTTCCCCGCCTGCTCCCCGCTCGAAGCTCCCCGGCATTCTTCTTGTCGCTGGGCTGGCAATTCTCTGGTTCATTCTTTGCCGTCAGCTGAGCTACGAGTGGGCCGCGAACGAGCAATATAGCTATGGGTGGTTCGTTCCGTTTTTTGCCCTGTCTT
>JBBSGS010000248.1:0-3356 GCA_038253875.1 Chthoniobacterales bacterium | reverse complement strand
TTTCGCGACTTTCACAGTCATCCCTTTCAACTCGACCGCGTGGCGCTCGGCCACGATCGCCATCGTCGTCGCGATGCAGGTGCCGAGAGCCGTCGCGACCAGATCGGTCGGGGAAAAGGCCGCGCCTTTCCCCTGATTATCGGCCGGCGCGTCGGTCTCTATTTTTGCCTGCGAAGGTCCGTGGACGGCGTCGCAATGCAGCCCGCCGGTGTACTCGATGGAGATATTAACCATGCGCCGATTCTCGCGCGGAGAAAGAACTTGGGCAATGTCTGCCAAGTGCGGCGAAATTTCCCGTTTCACCCAGGGCCGTACGCGAGCTGCGCTACGGCAGTGGGAAGCGAGCGTTCGTCGTTAGGCTAAAGAGTAAATCCCTGCGAGCGCGATAAGGAAATAGGGCGCGAGCGACGCAGCCCCAGGATATTCCTTCGCCATGCGCTGACCGAAAAAGAGCGCGAGCAGCGCGACCCCGGAGAGAACCGCGCCGTAAAAGGCGAGCGCGGAATCGCGACGAAGGAGGAGCATGAGGCAGCCGATCGCGCTGAGGAGACCGGCGGCCAATTCCATGATCGTGAGCAAACCTAGTAATAGGGGAACGATCCCAGCGAATGGACTCTGGGAAAAATGGCCGGTCAGCCAGTCGAGATTGCCGCGACGATCCGTCACTTTGTCGATCCCGGATTGGAGGAAAAGGATCGCGAAGAACGCCGAGATGAGCAGCTGCAAAACGAAGAGCGCGCCCGCGGGAGTATGGAGAGTGGACATGGGCCGATTCTAGCATGACCCGCGAGGCGCAAGGCACGATTTCGCACGAGTCAGTTTGACCTTGCGCGCCCGGGACCGATGGAGATTATTGCTGTCCGCCAAATCCCAGCGGGTTGCGGGTGTAGCTCAGTGGTAGAGCACCTCCTTGCCAAGGAGGACGTCGCGAGTTCGAGTCTCGTCACCCGCTCCAGCCTCCGCTTGGAGCGAAGCGGAAAGCAGAGGCTGGAGCGCCAAGCCGCAGCGAAGCGTAGGCGGGCCGGACGGCGACCCGCTAAAGTGCTCCAGGATTACGGCTTGACAGAACTCGTCGCGCAGAATGCAGCGCTCGATTCGACAAAAACTCTCGTGCCTCCTACCCTCACAGAAAGTTCGTCGCGCTGGAACAGCGCGACCAGCACGCGAGACGCATGCGCTACCCTGAGATGACGGCTTCCGCGCGGTCGATTCCGGTCGCAATTCGCATGGTGCCATTTTTAGAGCAGCCTGTTAATTCAAGCCGGCCGCGTGAGTTCGCCGCCCCCCAAGATTGTTATCCGGCGACGAAAGTTGAATCTAAGGTCCACCTCCACCGCATCCCATGACAAAAGGACCACTATGAAAATCGTCATTGTTACGCTCTGCTCTCTCGCCCTGACCTTGGGCGCGTTTGGGCAAACCCCACCACCGGCCACGACACCCGACGCCTTAACGACGGGTACTCCTTTTGCCGCTCCGGCCGCGACGTTAGCGCCGACTGCCGCGCCCGCGCTCTCTCCGACTCCTGCGAATCCCGCCCCCGCGGCCGTCTCCGCCACTCCAACGCCTACCGCCTCCCCAGCCAGCACGCTGACACTCACTGTTTCCTCCTCCACCCCGCGGAGCGCGGATGATGCGATCGATAGCGTGATCGAGAGGAAAATCCGCAAGCATTTCGACTTCTCGAGCGATCGGCATCATTCCAACGACGACGATGACGCAGCCTCAATGGCGGTGCCGATCGTTTTCATCGTCTTCATGGCCATCTTCGGCATGCCCGTCCTGATCGTGGCCGTGATTTTGTATTTCAGTTTCTCGAAGAACCGCGCCATGCACAAAACCGTTCGCATGATGGTGGAAAAAGGACAACCGGTGCCCGAATCCCTCCTTAACCCGCCGCCGATCGTTAGGCAGCGCTCCGATTTGCGGCGTGGCATCAAGTGGCTGCTCGTTGGCATCGGCGTGATGATCTTCTTCGGCGCCTGCAGCGAGTGGGACGGCGGAGCCTGGAGTCTCGGCATCATTCCGTTCATGATCGGCGTCGGTTACGTGATTTTCTGGAAGCTAGACCTCCGACAGGAGCCGCCCCCTTCCCCACCGGTGTAACCTCGGCCTGTGCCACTGACCGATGCTGACCTTGTCGCGCGCGTTCTCGTCGATGACGATCACCATGCTTTCGCCGAGCTGGTGCGCAATCATCAGTCGGCCATCCGCGGTTTGCTCCGCCAGCTTACGCGCAGCGATCTCGCGCTGGCCGACGATCTCGCACAGGAGACTTTCCTGCGCGCTTACAAGCACATCCGCAGCTTTCGCGGAGAAGCGAAATTTTCCACCTGGCTCTATCGCATCGCCTATAACTGCTTCCGCGAAGATGCGCGCAAGCGCAAAGAGCTGGTCGGCATCGACGAGACCCTCCTCGAATCTCAGCCCGATCCGCAGAGCGCCGACCCCGCACTAAAACACGACCTCATGCACGCGCTCCAACTTCTGCCGCTTCACGAGCGCTCCGCGATTTTGCTTTGTTGTCAAAACGGCTTATCGCATGATGAAGCCGCGCGCGTGCTCGAAATCCCGCTCGGCACCGTGAAGACGAATGTCCTGCGGGGCCGGGAGAAGTTGAAGAAAACGCTCGCGGCCTGGGGGCCCGCCTAACAATGAACGAACAGTTTCAGGAAGATTGGCTGGACGCGCGTTTGCGTGAGGAGGCGCCGTATATAGACGATGCGGGCTTCACCGCTCAGGTCGTTCAGAAATTGCCGCCGCGGCGCGCGTCTCGGAATTCGTTCCGCGGGGCGATCCTGCTGGGTGTCACGATGCTCGCCTGCGTCGTCACCTACTTTGCCTCCGATGGCGGGCGCTTTTTGATTTCCGCGGTCAATACTTTCGCCGCGATGCCGCTCTGGATGCTTTACGTGGTGGCGATTGGCTGTGGCATGGTGGCGACTGGGGTTGCGGCCGCAGCGGCTTATTTCCAGGCTCGGGAGCAGACGTTAGGCTGACGTTCGCCTCACTTCTCCTCCTGCTGCGCTCCCCGGAGGGACTTGCTTCCGCAAGTCCAGTTTGGCGACTTCGACGAGGAGGAGGCGCAAGAGTGGCCCCCGCGCTTCGCAGAGCAAAGCGTCTACAAGGCGTGGGCCGCTTCCACGTCACGCGCGATCTGGGCGCGAAGCGCGGCCAGGTTTTCGAATTTTTGCTCCGGGCGCAGATAACGCAGGAACCGCACTTCAATGTCGCTTCCGTAAATGTCGCGGTCGAAATCGAAGAGATGGAGTTCGAGGACGCGCGTCGGCGAGCCGCCAGCAACCGTCGGACGCACACCGAGATTGATCACACCGCGGAGACGCTTCCCCTCGAGC
>JBBSGS010000247.1:0-3356 GCA_038253875.1 Chthoniobacterales bacterium | reverse complement strand
GCGCGCTGCTGTTGCTCGCGCAATTGCCGTGCGTTGGTGCGGGTGAAAACACCGACCTGAATTTCCCAAATGAGAATGGTTAGGAGACTGATCCCGATGAGCAGGACGGGCCAGAAGCCGTGATAATGCGGCGGATGCGAAAGGGATGGCGATTCCTCTGTCATCGTTAGGGAGCTGGCGCCGGGGTGCCACTCGAGTTGGTCGAAAGGTTGTAGCCGTTCTCCTTGAGCAACTGTTTCAAGCGGTCGTCGGTCTGCGCGGCCGTGCCCATCTCGCGAATAAGGTTCGCCCCGATCTGCTGGTTGACCCCGCCATTGTTGATGATGACCTACTGAGCCTGGACTTCGGCCTGAAGTTTGTGGTTTTGCCGGGCAAAAACAATCATCATCAGAGTGAGACAGAAGCAGGCCAGGCCGATGACAAGCAGAAGAGAAAACTGCCAACGCTTCATTCGACTCACGGGTAGCAGGCCGAGGGACCGCGTCAATGGCAACGTCGCCCGACCCGGCAGGCAGCACGCCGCTGTTACAGCGCCAGCAAGGCTAGCATGCGCCCAGTCCGCCCCTTCTCTTTCCGGTAGGAATAGTAGCGCCGCAGGTCGCAGGCGGTGCAGTCGCCGTTATCGTGAACCTGCTGCACCCCGGCAACGCGCGCTTGCCTGACGATCTCGGCCGCAAAATCCACTTCATAATGCGGCGGGCGAATGCAGGGGCTGAGCTGCACGATTAGGTCGCCGGGCACAGACCCGAAACGTTCGCGCAATGTTTCGATCGCCCGAGCGACGATGGCCAATTCAGTGCCTTTTTTCCCGGAATGGACAAGGCCGATGCAGCGACGGACCGGATCAACCAAAAAAACAGCGCAGCAATCAGCGACGTAAATGCCTAACGAGACTCCGGTCTGGTTCGTGACCAGACCATCCGCGCCGGCGAAGCAGCAGCTTTGGATCAGCGGATTGTCGAGGACCGCAATTTCATTGCCATGAATTTGCTCTGCCGTGGCGGAAGGGCCGTCGCCAAAGACGAGCTGCGCCCGAAGAGCGCGGTGCGCGCTGTCCAGTCGGGCGAGCGCAGCGATACGATCGGTGGCGACGTTGATCCCGGGAATGCGCCCGATGAATCCGTGCCTAACGAATCCGAGATCGCGCAACGCGGGGAAAAATTCTACCGCCGGGTCAGTCGCGGCCGAGCGCATCGCGATGTTATTTTGCCGACGGTTTCACCTGTCGCGGTTTTTCCGCAACCGTGGTCTTCGTCATTTTCGTTTCCGTCCGTTTGCGCATCATCGGATCGTCAAATTCGTCGTGGTAAATGGTGTCGGTGGCGGTGGCCCGATCGAATTCGGCAAGGTCGCTATTGTAGGCGGAAAGCGCCGAAAGCCGGGTTGACTGCGCCTGGGTGAGAGCGAGTTGCGCATTTAAAACATCGAGTTGTACGCCCGCGCCCACACCCAGACGAGCGCGCGCCAGACGCAGCGCCTCGTGCGCCGAATCGACGTTTTTCGACTGGCTATCGTAGAGTTCGCGGTCCTGCTGGAGATTGGAGTAAGCCTGCTGAATCTCCAACTCGACCTGCCGGACGGAATCGTCATAGGTGATCTTCGCCTCGCTCAGGACCGCTTGTGCCTGCTTCACCTGCCCTGCCGTTTGGAAGCCATCGAAGATCGGCCAGCTCCCGGTCACGCCGAAGAACCAGCCGGTGGCCACGTCGCGCAATCGATCGGAAAATTGTGAGCTCTCGAATGCGTAACCGCCATTCAAGCTCACCGTCGGCTGATAGCCCGCAAAGGAGGCGCGCACCTGTTCGACCTGAATGAGAATCCCGAGACGCTGTTGTTTCAAAAAGGGCCGGCGCTCTTTGCCCAGCTCGATCGCGACCGGGAGCGGGATGTCGCGTGGTTGAAAGGTCAGCTCGCCGACGCATTCGAGCGGTGGGTTCTCGCCCCGACGAGGATCGAAATCGAGACCGATGGTCCGGGCGAGCTGGATCTGGGCGATGCGGAGATTATTCCGCGCGGTGATCAGCCCCGGCTGCTGGTTGGCGAGCGCGACTTCCGCCTGGAGGACGTTGAAGCGGGGCACGGTGCCCGCTTCGAAACGATTCTGCTGATCCTGCAACTGGCTCTCGAGAAGTCCGACTGATTCCTCCTGAACACTGATCAGCGCCTTGTTCAGGATGACTGTGTAGAACTGCTGGCGCACGGTCGCGATCACTTGATCGATTGTGTTCCGGAGCGAAAAGAGGCTGCTGTCGCGAGTCAGACCCGCGCCGCGAATCGCCGGGATAACGGAGCCATTGTAGAGGAGCTGCGACGCCGTGAGGCGAAGATTATAGGAGTTGTCGCTGATGCCGAAGGAGTTGGTCGTGGTCGTACCCGGCGAGGCACTTGGGCCGGGAGAGGGCGTGGGCGTGAGCGTCGGGAGAGGCGTAGGGGTCACGCCGCCGACGCCGCCCGTGCTTGTCGTCGTGAACGAGCCGGTGCCGCTGCGCAGGCTTGGATCGGTGTAATTAAAAGCCGCCGTAGCGTCGAGGTGAGGCACAATCTGCGAGATCACCTCGATCTGCATGCCTTTGGTTCGCCGAATCTCCTGGCGCGCGGTCAGAATGGCGGGGTTATGCTGGAAGGCAAACTCGACTGCCTGCCGAAGGGTGAAAGTGTGGAGCGACCTGACGGAAGAACTCGTCTCGCGAGTCGCCTCGGTCCCGGCGATGGCGCTGACCGTCAGCGCGAGAGCGCCCAGCAAAACGGCCAGTTGCCGGCGAGAGGGGCGGTGAAATGTTTTCGCGGCGAAAGCGCGAAGATTGCGAGGGTAAGGTGATTTAAACATTTTGAGAAAATCTCTGCGCTCAATCGGAGCCTCCTAGCCAGACAAACCGCGAGCACAGCAGAGCGGGATAGAGTTGCGTGCGGAAGAAATGTTCGGGTCCGGCAGGTCCGGCGAAGAGCATCGCCGGCCCGGGAGCGCGCCTTATTTCTTTTGGCAGTAATCGTAGATCTTGCTGTAGATTTGCAACCAGGATTTCTGCTCACCGGGTGAAAGGTGAGCCATCATTTTCATCAGGTTGCAAATCATCTCCTCACGGATGCGCCGGACAAGCGCCGACCCGCGCTCAGTGATGCCAACCATCACTTTGCGCCGATCATCCGAGGCGTGGGAACGCATAACATAACCAAGATTTTGAAGGCGGGCGACGAGCCCGCTGGCGGCCGCGGTCGTGTGGCCCATTTTTTGCGCGATGGCCGACATCGTCAGCACTTCCATGTGGTCGAGGTAGGTCAGCAGGAAGAACTGCGGAAACGAAACATTGCCCGGAGCCAGTTCCTTCGAGAGACGCAGGATAAAACAGCGCTGCATC
>JBBSGS010000246.1:0-3357 GCA_038253875.1 Chthoniobacterales bacterium | reverse complement strand
CGGGTCAAAGCGTGTTTACCGCTCTCCGAGGCTTATCGCAGTTAGCCACGTCCTTCATCGCCTATTGGCACCAAGGCATCCATTATGTGCTCTTTGTAGCTTGAACAATCTGTAGAACGTCGAATCGTTTCCAATTCAACGCTCAAACTTGATAACTGAAACTCTCGGACCGGACATCTTACCTTCCGGTCGTATTTCTCAGACTCAGCTCTAAAAAGTTGTTTTTACTACCTTGTATGTAGATTTCAAAGAACCAGCGGTGCTGCGCATCTTCCGGGCGACAAAAAACTCAACTCTGGCGCCGACTGTGATTCACGTTGCCGTGCCTCAGGCCGGGACAAAATTGAGTTCCAATTTGCAGTCCCAAAATATGCGAGAACCACCTCGAGAACTCCCGAGGCCCGCTTCTGACGGGATGGCGAAAGTAGCGCGGAGCAATTCGCCGTCAACCTGGAAAGTGAATTTTTCGTAAAATTTTCATTCGAAGTGGGTTCGGAGCGCGCAACGCCCCTGTTCGAAATTGACGATAGCGTCCGCGGCGTCAGCATCTACTTTGGCCGCAATGACCCGCCTCGACGACCGCCCCCCCGACCAATTGCGTCCCGTGTCTTTTCAGTGCGGAATCGCGCCGCACGCCAGCGGATCGGTGTTGATTTCGATGGGGAATACGCGGGTGGTCTGCGGCGTCATGATCGAGGAAAACGTTCCGCGTTGGATGAAAGAACAGCGCGTCACGGGCGGTTGGCTGACGGCGGAATACTCGATGTTGCCTTACTCGACCCTCACGCGGAAGCCGCGCGACGTTTCCAAAGGCCGGCTCGACGGGCGTAGCAGCGAAATTCAACGCCTTATTGGACGTTCGATGCGCGCCGCGGTCGATTTGGAGAAGCTGGGTCCACGTACCATTTGGGTCGACTGTGATGTTCTCCAAGCGGACGGCGGGACAAGGACCGCTGCCATCACCGGTGCGAGCCTCGCAGTCACCCTCGCATGCCGGCGGCTGGTCGAGGAAAAGAAGTTGGCGGAACTTCCGATCAAGACACTCGTCGCGGCGATCAGCGTCGGCGTCATCGAGAACGCGGCGCTGCTCGATCTAGACTACGAAGAGGACAAGGCGGCGACGGTTGATCTCAATCTCGTTGCGACCGAGGACGGCGCCCTCGTCGAAGTTCAGGGCGCGGGTGAAGAGGCGACGTTTTCGCACGAGCAGCTCCTGCAAATGTTGTCGTTAGGCCAGAAGGGGATCGCCGATTTGATCGAGGCGCAGCGGGCTGTGCTCGCGAATCCCAGCGCGACGCCCATCTAAAATGTTTGCCCCCGCAGGCCGCTTGCGCTAGAGCGGGACGCCCATGAAGAAAGCATTGATCACCGGCATTACCGGGCAGGATGGCAGTTACCTCGCCGATCTCCTGCTGGAAAAGGGTTACGAAGTTCATGGCATCATCCGCCGCGCGAGCACCTTTAACACCGCGCGCATCGATCACCTCTACGCCGACCCGCACATCAACGGCGTCCGCCTCTTTCTGCATTACGGCGACCTGAGCGACTCGGTCAATTTGGTGAAACTGATTTACGAACTGAAGCCGGATGAGATTTACCATCTTGCGGCGCAAAGCCACGTGCGCGTGAGCTTCGACATTCCCGAGTACACCTCCGATGTCACGGGCCTCGGGACCATTCGCATCCTCGAAGCGATTCGCGAAACGGGAATTCGCTCTCGCTTCTATCAGGCTTCGAGCAGCGAGATGTTCGGCAAGGTGCAGGAGGTTCCACAAGTTGAGACGACGCGCTTCTGGCCGCGCAGTCCCTACGGCGTCGCGAAAGTTTTCGCTTACTGGGCCACGGTGAATTACCGGGAAAGCTACGGGCTCTGCGCGAGCAACGGTATTCTCTTCAACCACGAAAGCCCGCGCCGCGGCGAGACCTTCGTGACGCGCAAAATCACCCGCGCAGTGGCGGCGATTAAACACGGCCTGCAGCACGAGCTTTTCCTCGGAAATCTCGACGCGAAACGCGACTGGGGTTACGCCCCGGAATTCGTCGAAGGCATGTGGCGCATCCTGCAGCATGACCAAGGAGACGACTTCGTCCTCGCGACGAATGAGACCCACACCATCCGCGAGTTTCTCGATATCGCCTTCGGCCGGGTCGATCTCGATTGGAAGCAGTACGTCAAACACGACGAGCGCTACGAGCGTCCGGCCGAAGTGGATCTGCTGATCGGCAATCCCGCCAAGGCCAAGCGCATTTTGGATTGGGAGCCGAAGGTTCGTTTCCGCGAGCTGGTCGAGATCATGGTCGACGCGGATATGAAATTCCTCGCGCGACCGAGAGCACAGGAGCACCTCGGGCAAATGCCCTAACGAACTGGCACGTCCGGAAGCGGCGCGGCGTTGGCGACGCGCGCCGCAGCGGGGGTGAGGCTGGGCACAAGCGCTTCGAGCGTCGCAGTCGTGATGGTTACGCGCGCCCCGGTGCCGACAATGTCGAAAAGCTCAATTACATCGCGCGAGCGCATCCGCACGCAGCCGTAGCTCACGGGCAGCCCGATGTTCCGCTCTTCCGGCGTGCCGTGAATATAGATGTAGCGGGAAAAGGCGCGGTCATTTTGCGGCTCGAGCCCGCGCAGCCAAAGAATCCGGCTCACGATCGGGTCGCGACCCGGCGCGTCCGGAGGAACGATCTCGCCCGTGCGTTGGCGATCTTTGAAGACCGATCCACTGGGCGCGCCCTCGCCGATTTTGCGCGCGATCTCGAGATCGCCTAACGGCGTCCCGCTGCTGCCTGGGGTATCGCCCAAACCGAACTTCGAGGTGGAGACCGGATAACTGGCGAGCGGGGAGCCGTTCTCGAGCAACACCATCCGCTGCTCCGGAATGCTGATGATCACCTGATGCCGGCGATCCGGTGTGGCGCATCCGCCTAACGATAGCAGCGCGACCAGTGCGAGGAGCTTCAGCGCCGGTTTCACACGTGGTTCAGTCGAAAAAATTCCTCCGCCGTCGCGGTCGTGGCGCGCGCCAGTTCTTCGAGGCTGACGCCGCGCGCCGCCGCGATGCTTTCGGCGACCAGACGAGTGTGGGCCGGTTCGCAGCGTTTTCCGCGATGCGGTTCCGGCGCGAGATACGGACAATCCGTTTCCACCATGAATTCGCCTAACGACAGCCCCGCCGCCACATCGCGCACCGTCGCGCCGTTCTTGAAAGTGACAATGCCGGTAAAGGAAACCAGGTGACCGAGCGCGAGCACTTCTTCCGCCTGTTCGCGGGTTCCGCCGAAGCAATGGAAAACTCCGCTCACCTTGCGCCCATATTCGCGCATGATCTCGAACGTTTCCTCCCAGGCGTCGCGCTGGTG
>JBBSGS010000245.1:0-3485 GCA_038253875.1 Chthoniobacterales bacterium | reverse complement strand
GCGTGTGACCCAGCGCAGGCGCCGGCTCAGTTGATCGGTCAGCTCCGCGCTCAAGGTGAGATTGCGCTCCTGCACGTGCTCGAAAATTTTCATCAGCTGCTCAGGTTGCCTGCTGAAGAGTTGAGGATCGACCGCACGCAGTTGACCACCACGGTTCAAAAATTCGCCGATGCGTTCATCGCGGGCTTTCTTGCGCCGCGATAGCAGCGGATAAAAAAGGCTTCGCGTCGTCGTCGCCGCGCCCGTCGCGAAACGCTCCGTCAGCCGCTCCGTGATGCGGAAAATATTACGGGTGTGTTCATAGTAATCTTTCATGAACGCCTCGCTTCGGTGCACGGGCATCGCCTGGGTGTAGCCGAGTTCGCGGGCCACCTCTGCCTGGACATTGAGGTAGAGCACGTCCGAGGCGCGCTTGTTGGTGTAGTGCAACTGCGTGCGCACCCGGAGAAGAAAATCGTAGGCCAGATCGATCCGGCGCCGGTCCGCCGCGCTCAGCCAATCTTTGCCGACCAAATGCGTGGTCGTGAGAGCGCCTTCCCTGAAGTAAGTAATCCAGAGCAGATTTTGATAGTCGCGCAGCCCGCCGCAGCCCCGCTTCACGTTTGGTTCCTGGAGGTAAACATTGTTGGCAAATTTCTCGTGCCGCCGCGCCTGATCTTCCATCCGCTCCGCAATGTAATTTCGCTCGTGCCCTTGCACGCACCGCTTGCGAAAGCGCGCCCGGAAAAGCTGGTAAAGATCGGCATCGCCAGTGAGATGACGCGCCTCGAGCATGGCCGTTTTTGTCAGCATCTCATCGTTAGCCTGCGCGACCGCTTCCCCCACCGAGCGGGTCGAATGCCCGACCTTGAACCCGACGTCCCAGAGGAAATAAAGGACCTGTTCGACCGTCCGGGAAACGGCGGCGGGAATTTCCGCTGCGGCGCGAGGATGGAGAAACATGAGATCGACGTCGCTGCCAGGATTGAGCTCGTTGCGGCCGTAGCCGCCCAGAGCCACAAGGCTTAAGGGAATGGCGGCGCCGCCGTTCGAGTCCTGCGCCGCATTGCTCGCGACCGCGAAAATGTTGCGCAGCAGAATGTCAATGAGGGTGGCACGACTAGCGCAAACCTCACGTCCGCCGCCGCCGGCTTTGTGCCGCAAACGCAGCCGGTGGTTCTCGATTTTCAGGAACTTTTGATAGAGCGGGAGGAGTGCCGCGGGCTCGGCCGTATTCGTCGCGGCCAATTCGCGCGCGGCGTGGGCCAGCACTTTTTCCTCATGACGAGACACTCGTTAGGCGTTAGGCAAAACCCGGAACCAAAGGCTCAAAGGTAACGTCAATCTGGACTTGCTGGAAGCTTGGGGAGAATTTCGACATTCCGGTTTTGCTACAGCTGAATCTCGAAACGTTTCATCTTGTTATAAAGGGTGGGTCGTTGAATCCCGAGTAGCTCGGCTGCTTTCTTTTTGTTGCCGTGAGTTTGCGCCAAGGCGTCGAGAATCGCGTTGCGCTCTATCGCGTCCAAACTCCGCGCACCACCACGGCCGCCATTTTGCGGAACCGCGCGCTCGCGTTGTTGCAAGGCCGTGGGCAACTGCACTTCCGCGGGCAACTCTTTCACTGTGATCTGATTCTGCCGCGCCAGCACGACTGCGTATTCGATCGCGTTTTGCAACTCGCGCACATTCCCGGGCCAATGAAATTCGATCAGTTTCTGAAACGCTTCCGGCGAAATCGTCGGCTCCGTCTTATCCAGCTGCCGGGAAAAACTTTTCAGGAACGATGCCACCAGGGGAGGGATATCTTCCCGGCGTTCGCGCAACGGGGGCAGCTCGATCTGGAAAGTATTCAGTCGGTAATAAAGATCGGAACGCAGCCGGTTCTCCGCCAAGGCCTGGTGCACCGGGCGGTTCGTCGCCGCGACGACGCGGAAATTTGCCTTCGACGTTTTCGTGCTGCCTAACGGGCGAAATTCCCGCTCCTGCAGGACGCGGAGAAAACGTGTCTGCAATTCCGCGGGCATCTCGGAGATTTCGTCGAGAAAGAGCGTGCTTCCTTCCGCTTCCGCGATCATTCCGCGGAAGTCGTTCGTCGCGCCGGTAAACGCGCCCTTCACATAACCGAATAGCTCCGACTCAATCATCGCCTGGGGGAAGGCGGCGCAATTGAGTTTCACCATCGGCTTTGCCGCCCGGCGGCTGCGGCTGTGAATCACGTTCGCGATCACTTCCTTGCCCACGCCGCTCTCGCCGGTAATGAGCACGTTCGCTTCCGAGGGTGCCATTGCCGTGATCAGTTCATCGATTTGCTGCATCGCCTTGCTCTTGAAAATCGGCGCGAGCCGCGTCTCGGCCTGCGCGAGACGCTTCGTTAGTTCCTGCGTTTTCTCGCGCAGCTCGATCGTCTCGCGGAGGAGTGCCCGCTTTTCGAGCGCCTTTTCCACCAAGCTGAGCAATTCCTCCGGCGCGTATGGCTTGCTGATAAAATGATAGGCGCCGCGCTTGATCGATTCGATCGCGTTATTCAACGAATCGTGCGCCGTCAGGATGATCACCTGCGTCTCCGGATGATCCGCCTTGATTTGCTCGAGCATGTGCAAGCCGTCGGCATCGGGAAGTTGCAGGTCGAGAAGGACGAGGGCGGGGGATTTTTTCTCGAGCAGGCGCAGCCCGGTGGTGGCGTTGCCGGCGACTTCCGGATGGTAACCGTGCCGGCCTAACAATGCCTCGAGTGTGAGCAAAATGGGACGCTCATCGTCGATGATGAGGATGCGTCGATTCTCCGGGTTCATGAAGGATTGGCCGCAATCTTCCGCCTCGCTCTGTAGACGCTTCGCTCTGCGAAGCGCGGGAGTTGCCTGCGCGGTCCGGTCGAAATTGTAAAAGCGAAGCACCGTACCGCGCCTCCCAGAGGGGGGCGTCCACAATGCCTACGCGTTCGCGCGAGGCAGGATGACGGTGGTCGTGAGAACCGAGACTGCGGGATCGAATTGTGCCTGGAAAGTGCCATGGTGCGCTTCGAAAATACTGCGCGCACGAAAGAGGCCAAGAGCATAATGACCGTGCCGCAAACGCGCGAGCGGACGCGCGCCCCAATTTTCATTCGTTTCCACTGGCTGCGCCTTTGGCTCACACAGGGTGCAAGAAATGGAAGACCCATTCGCATGCGACGAGAAAATAACGGGTCCATCGCCGCGGTCGTGGGCGAAGGCATTGGCAAATAATTCCGCGAAAGCATCGAGCAGCAGTTGAGGATCGATCTCCATCTCCTCCTCGCCTAACGACAGCTGCCAAGCGACATCCGGCGCCTGCTCGGGGTGGTCCGCGCTCATTTTCGCGCGGAGATCCTCGACAAAATCCACGGCCGGATACGCCATCGTCTTCAAGTGAATTTTGGAGAGTTGGCCGGAGAGCCGCTGCAATTGTCCGCCCATCTCCGCCGTCATCTCACGCAGGCGGCGGACTTCCTCTTTCGCTTCTCCCGCCTCCACAATTTCACCGAG
>JBBSGS010000244.1:0-3500 GCA_038253875.1 Chthoniobacterales bacterium | reverse complement strand
TTCGGTGATGATCTCGTCGCGCAAAGGCGGCGCTTCGATTGGAAAAGCGATCTCGACCCGCCGATAAAAATTACGCGGCATCCAATCGGCGCTCGCGAGGTAGAGCCGCGGTTCGCCGTTGTTGCTGAAATAATAAATGCGACTGTGTTCGAGGAAGCGCCCGACGATGCTGATGACGCGGATATTTTCGCTGAGCCCCGGTATCTCCGGCCGAAGCGAACAAATTCCCCTAACGATAAGATCGATCTTCACCCCGGCGCAGGAGGCTTCGTAGAGTTTTTCGATCACCTCCTGATCGACCAGCGAGTTGAGCTTCGCGATGATGCGCGCCGACTTGCCGGCGAGCGCGAGATTGCGTTCGTCCTCGATCATTTCGATAAGGCGCGCGTGTAAATCGAAGGGCGCGACGAGCAATTTTTTCAACCCCGGATAACCGGCAAGCCCGGTGAGGGTATTGAAGACGATCGCCACTTCCTCGGTCAGGTCGGGCGCAGTCGTGAAGAGACTGAAGTCCGTATAAGTGCGCGCTGTTCGCGGGTGGTAATTGCCGGTGCCGAGATGAACGTATTGCCGCAGCCGGTCGCTATCTCGCCTAACGACGAGGAGCGCTTTGCAGTGGGTCTTCAAACCAACCACGCCGTAAACGACATGCGCGCCCGCTTCCTCCAGCCGGCGGGCCCATTGAATGTTGTTCGCCTCATCGAAGCGCGCCCGCAATTCCACCAGCGCCGTGACCTGCTTGCCGGCGTCGGCGGCGTTGATCAACGCCTCCACGATAGGCGAGTCGCCGCTCGTGCGATAAAGCGTGATTTTGAGCGCGAGGACCTGCGGATCGGCCGCCGCGCTCTCGATCAACTCGACCACCGGATCGTAACTTTCGTAGGGGTGATGGAGCAAAATATCTTGCTTCCGCATCGCTTCGAAAATATCGGCGTGCGGCGGCAGCGCGGGATCGCGCACCGGCTGGAAAACGCGGTCCTTTAGTTTCGCGAAGGCATCGTTCCCGACCAACGGCGCGAGGTGCGTCATGGAAAGCGGCCCGTCGAGTTTATAAAGATCAGCCTGCCCGAGCTGGAAAAAATCGAGAAGCAAATCGGAGAAGTCGTTAGGGCAATCGTCTTCCACTTCCAGGCGCACGGCGTTGCCGCGGCTCGACCGTCGCAGCTCCTGCTCGATGCTGCGGAGAAGGTTGTCGGCTTCCTCCTCGTCGACGTAGAGATCGCTGTTGCGAGTGACGCGAAAAGCGTGCACGCCGTCGATCGTTAGGCCAGGAAACAGGTCGGCAATGTGATGCTTGATGAGCGACGCGAGATACAGATAATTCCAGGTCTCGTCGCCCTTCTCGCCGCGCGGCATGAGGATGAGCCGCGAGACCGCGCGTGGCACCTGCACGATGGCGTGCATCGGATCGCCGCCCTCCTTTGCCCGTGCGCGCACGAGCAGGTTGTGACTCTTGTTCGCGAGCTGCGGAAAGGGATGACTCGCATCCACCGCCAGCGGCGTGAGCATCGGGAAAACTTCCTGCTGAAAATAACGGCGCGCCCAAGCCGCGCGTTTCGTATTCAGGTCGGCGCTCTGGCGGATGCGAATGTTGTTCTGCTTCAGAAGCGGCGCGAGTTCATCTTTCCAGAGCGCATACTGCGCCGCGACCGTTTCGTGCACGCCTTGCTGGATGGCACTGAATGTCTCCGTCGGACTCATCCCGTCCGGCCCGACATCGCTCGTTTCGCTGGCGATCTGTTGCTTGATGCCGGCGACGCGGATCTCGAAAAATTCGTCGAGATTTGAGCTGACGATGCCGAGGAATTTGATCCGCTCGAGCAAGGGCTGAGTTGAATCCTGCGCCTCCTCGAGAACGCGGCGATTGAACTCCAGCCAGCTCAGCTCGCGGTTGATGAAATTTTCGTGCGCGGAAAAATTGGGGGCGGTCGGCTCATCGTTAGGCAAAGGCATGGCGACGATGTTTTCGGGCGTCTCGGGTGCGGGAGAAGGAGGTGTGCTGGACGGCATGGAAAATCGCGGCGCAAAAGAATCGCAGCGGCCTGCAATAAACCCCTCCCCGCGGCCTGTCGCAAATCGATGTAGAGGCGGGCGTGCCGCCCGTAAAATGCCCACCCGCGCGCGGTGCCTGCGGCCCTGCCGTTCTCTGCGGCCGACACAGCCGCCTCTACAGCTGCAAGCGCGCCGTTGACTCTGGCGCCAGTTCACCCTCAACTGCCCCTGATGGCGCGCGCGCGGAAGCAGAGAAAATCCAACGGCAAATGGTGGGAGCTGGACCTTATCGAATGGTTTGCCCTGGCGCTCGCTGTCCTCGGGATCGTGGCGGTTTTCTGCGTCTTCTTCATCCGCCGCCATGTGCTCGAATACCATCTCGAACACACTTTCGCCGTGAGCGACCCGGCATTTTTCGGCTCGGCTCTCGCGTTGGCGGATCCGACGCCGTTAGGCGGGAACAAGATCGAGCTGCTCCAGAACGGCGACGAATATTTCCCCGCCATGCTTGCCGCCATCCATGGCGCGCAGAAGACGGTGAACTTCGAGGCCTACATTGTTTACTCTGACGCAGTCGGACGCGCTTTCCGTGACGCGCTCTGCGAACGCGCCCGCGCCGGCGTGGAAGTGCGCGTCCTCCTCGACGGCGTCGGCTCCGGCTGGAACCTCGAGAATTCCGATGTGAAAATGCTCAAGCAAGCGGGCTGCAAATTCAGCTATTACCATCCGCTGCATTCCTGGCGGATCGATCGTACGAATCGCCGCTCTCATCGCCGTGTGCTCGTTGTTGACGGCAAGGTTGCATTCACCGGTGCGATCGGTTTCGCCGAGCAATGGTCGGGCCACGCCCAGGATCCGAAGCATTGGCGCGATATACAGGCCCGGGTGGAAGGTCCGCTCGTCGCCGAATTACAAAACGCCTTCGAAGCCCATTGGATCAAAACTTTTGGCGAAACCCTGAGCGGCCCGGACCAGTTCCCGGAGCATCCGCCAGCGGGAAATTTGCACGCGCAGACGATCGCCTCGTATTCGTTTTCAATGGCGCCGCTGCCGGTCGCGCAGGCGGTGGCCTTTGCCGCCGCGGAGAAACGAATCTGGATCACCAACGCCTATTGCACCCCGACCGACGACCAGGTCGAAATGCTCGTGAAGGCGGTGCAGCGCAAGGTCGATGTGCGCCTGATCCTGCCGGGCAAAAATGACGACCAGCCCCTAACGAAAAGCGCCGGTCGCGCGGCCTACGGCAAAATGCTCGAAGGCGGAGTAAAGATTTTCGAATACCAACCGACGATGATCCACACGAAGTCGATGGTGATCGACGGGCGCTTTGCGCTTTTCGGTTCGTCAAATTTCGACGCGCGCTCGGCGGAGATCAACGAGGAGCTCGACCTCGCGATTTACGACGAAGGATTCGGACGCCAGATGGAGGCGATCTTCGAAAAAGATCTGGCGCAATCGAAGGAATACACGTTGCAGGAATTCAAGAGTCGCTCGCTCTGGGAGCGGAC
>JBBSGS010000243.1:0-3505 GCA_038253875.1 Chthoniobacterales bacterium | reverse complement strand
CCGGCGAGGGCGAGGACGTCCCCGATTCGGGCAGGCGGGACATCCCACTTGGCCGTGACCTCGGCTTCGCCTAACAATGCGAAGGCGTCCTTCGGTGAAGCGAGATCGGCCTTCGCGGTGCTGTAGATTTTGACCAGGGGATTGACCAGTTGGTAAAGATCCTTGTCGTTTGTGGCGAGGACAACTTCCATCCCGCGGGCGGCCGCCTGCAACGCGTAGCAGCCCATCATGTCGTCCGCTTCCGTGTCCGGTACCGCGATGTTCTGGAAGCCCAGAATCGGGGTCAGCTTCTGGATGTAATCAAGCTGCGGCAACATTCGCTCCGGCATTTCCTTGCGCGTCTCTTTGTAGGCCGGCTGCAGCGCGGTGCGACGCTGCGGCAGACCCTGGTCCCACATCACCGCGCCAAGATCCGGCTGTAAATGTTTCAACATCAGCCGGAGCGTTTTCGTAAAGCCGAAGATCGCGTTGGTCGGGTCGCCGCGGGAATTCGAGAGGTGGAGGATCGCGAAATAGGAGCGGTAAACGTAGTAATGGCCATCGATCAGCAGAAGTTTCATAAAAGCAGAGAGGATTTACTGGATTGTCCGGATGGGAAGAGGAACGTGCAACAGCGCCCTCCGCATCCTCGTCATCCTGTGAATCCTGTCGAAAACAATCCCACCGGTCAGTGGCTCGTCCGCGTGCAGGGGAAGGAATATGGGCCGGTCGACGTGGAAGAATTGCGCGCATGGCGGCAGGACGGGCGGCTGATCCGGGAAAACGAAGTGCGCGCGGCAGATGGTGAACGCTGGTTCCCGGCGGCGGAGCTGCCGGAGGTATTTGCGGATGATCTCGTGGCGAGGCTGGAGTCGCCGGTCGTTAGGCGGATGACTTTCGGCGCGATGTTCGCGGCGAGCTGGCGAATTTACCGCGCTGGGTTCTGGCGCTTTTTCGCCCTCTCCTTGCTTATCTCGACGCCCTCATTTTTTCTCCAGATCGCCGCGCCCTTTCTCGAGGCGCCGGACAAGTCAGGGCAGCTCCCCATTGTGATCGCAAGTGTGGCCGTGGCTTTTGTCATGCTCATGCTGCTCGTCATTGCCTGGCCTTTTTCGCTCGCCGGTATGCAAATTTTGTCCGCCGATCTTCTCGCCGGGCGCGAACCTGGGATGCGCGAGGTTTTAAGCCGCGCGAAGCCGCTATGGACGCGCATGTTCGTCCTCGGGTTGATCGTTTACGGCAGCTATTTTCTTTGGACGGTGATTCCGCTCCTGGTGGCGTTGTCGCTCACGGCCGCGGCTACTGCGGGGGCTCTGCTTATCATGCTCCTGCTGCTTATTTTCACCGCCTACATGGTGGCGCGGCTCTTCATTAATTTTCTTTTCTGGCAACAAGCGGGCGCGCTTGCCGGGCTCGATTCGATGGAGGCGCTGCAGGAGAGTAAGGAACTCGCGCGCAGCGGCGCCGAGCTTCCGCGCGCGCAGCGGCCGCTCTATCGCGGGGCGATGATTGCGTCGCTCTGGCTGCTCGTGATCATCGCCTTGAATATCGGGGTGGAGCTGCCCGTTCTCCTTTGGCGACTGCGCGGCGCGACCAGCTTGGAGGCGGCACTGCCGATGTTTCAGGCGATGGCGACGAGCAACGCGCTCGACCTGCCCGGTGCCCTAACGACCCTGCTGAGCTCTCTGGTAAACGCCCTCCTGCGTGGCTGGCTCGCGGCGATCTTCGTCGTGCTCTATCTGGATACGAAAAACAGCGCGCCGGATTCCCAAAGACGAGGGGAACGCAGCTCCGGGTAGCGCATGCGTTCGAGGGTTCGCGCCTAACGACTCAACTCAACGCCAGATACCGCGCGAGACCGTGCAGGCCGCCTTCGCGGCCGAAACCGCTCTCGCGATAGCCGCCAAAGGGACTCGCGGGATCGAATTTATTGTAGGTGTTCGCCCAGAAGACGCCCGCGCGCAGTTTGCTCACAATCTTGAAAATCTTGCTCCCCTTGTCGGTCCAGACTCCGGCGCTCAGTCCGTATGGCGTGTTATTTGCGCGCTTGATCGCTTCCTCAGCGTGCGGAAGGTCATGACGCTCAGGACGGGCGGCCCGGAGATCTCTGCCTGCGCAATGCGGTGCGAAGCGGTCACGCCGGTGAAGAAACTCGGCGGATACCAGAAGCCCTTTGCCGGCAATCCCGAAAGTTTGTCCGGGCTGGTGTAGCTCCGCGCCTTGCTGCACGCCGCTCTCGACCAGCTCGCAAATTTTATCCAACTGCATCCGCGAATTGATCGCGCCGATGTCGGTATTCTTGTCCAGCGGATCGCCGATGCGAAGCGTTGAAATGCGATCGCGCAATTTCCGGATGACGGCGGCAAAAACCCCTTCCTGCACGAGCAGCCGGGAGCCAGCGCAGCAGACGTGGCCCTGGTTGAAATAAATTCCGGCAACGATGCCCTCAACCGCGATTTCGGCCAGCTTGCCTTCGGTCGCGGGGTTGACGGAATCGAAATGCCTGCGGGAATGCGGAGCCCGGAATTTGCCATTGATGAAGAGCTGATAGCGCGGCTTTATCTGAATGTAATCGCTCTGCTCGGGCGCGGGCGCGTAGGCCCAACGCTCGCCGAAGTCGAGTCGCAGGTCGTTAGGCGCGAGCGCGCTTCCATTGCCGAAAGGCGCTGCCGACTCGCGCGACGTGAGAGCGACGGCACGGCGTTTCTTCTTCCGAGACATCCCGATGAAGTAGCGTTTCAGACGCAACAGCGCACGACAAAAAGGTCTGGCACCGACTTGCTTCGGAAATTATCAGTCTCGCGCGAGGGGCGATGTTGGCGCACCTGCCTTTGCTGACCGATGATTCACAATGCTTTACGTCGTCGGGACTCCTATCGGCAATCTGGACGACATCACCCTGCGGGCGCTCGCCGCGCTCAAATTAGCTGATCTCATCGCTGCGGAGGACACGCGACACTCCGGTAACCTTCTGCGGCATTTCGAAATTCGTAAACCGCTCGTCAGCTACCACGAGCATAACGAAGCGATGCGCACCGCCGAACTCACTCAACGACTCGCCGCGGGCGAGACCGTCGCCCTTATCACCGATGCCGGAATGCCCGGATTGTCGGATCCAGGCGCTCGCTTGATTCGTAAGTGCATCGAAGACGAACTGCCATTTACTATCGTGCCGGGGGTCTCGGCCATTACTACGGGGCTCGTTGGCTCCGGATTGAGGATGGAACGTTTCTGTTATCGAGGTTTTCTTCCGGTCAAGAGCGGGCAGCGCGAGCGTGAATTAACCGCCGCGGCCGAACGCGCCGAAACAACGGTCTTCTTCGAGTCGCCCTATCGAATCAATAAGACTCTGGCCGCCTGTGCCGCCTTGATGCCGGAGAGGAAACTTTGCGTTGCGCGCGAGCTGACCAAGAAGTTCGAGGAATTCCGCCGCGGGACCGGCGCGGAGCTGCTTGCCCATTACGAGGCGCACCTGGCTAAGGGTGAGATCACGTTTTTGGTCGCGGGCAAGGAGGCGAAATAAGTG
>JBBSGS010000242.1:0-3547 GCA_038253875.1 Chthoniobacterales bacterium | reverse complement strand
GTGTCGGACAAAATGACCTGGTCACCGACGTTCAAGCCGCTCACGATTTCGATGGTGTTGACGGAGCTGCGCCCGAAATGCACCGGGTTGCGAATTGCTTCACCGCTCGGAGTGAGTTTGAAGACGCCCACAGTCGCGCCATCCTGGGCAAACGCCGGCCGGCCGACATAGAGGACGTTGTCGAGGCGCTCGAGCTCGATCGTTCCGTCCACGCTCAAGTCCGGCCGCGCACCTTTCGGGAGCGCGCCGTCGAGGGCCACATCCACGGTCACGGTTCCTTGTTCGACCGCCGGGTCAACGCGAATGACATGACCGGGAATGATCCCGTTGCGTGTGTCGATCGATGCCGGCTGGTTGATCTGAATATCTTTCGCCTGCGTTTCGGCGATTTTGATCTGCGCTTTTAATTTCGTGGGATCTGCGACGCGGGCGATGTTCGTGCCTGGGATGACGCGCTGGCCGACTTCGACGGGGAGTTGCTGCAGCACACCGGTCATGCCGGCGCGCACGTGTAAGTTTTCGACTTCGCTCAAGCGCAGTCCGGTCGAGGCTTTCAATTGGTCGACAGCGGCCTGCTTCGCAGCGAGCTGCGGCTCGATTGAATCGCGAGCGAAGTTCAATCTCTTGTCCTCGATCGCATCGCGACTGGCCAGTTCGTCTCTCTTGATGATCGACGTTTTATATTCGAGATCAGCGATGAGGCCGTTCTTCTTCAGGTTATCATTCGTCTCGGCTTCCATCTTGGCTTGCTGAAATTCCGAGTGCACCTGGGCGGTGGTCGATTCCTGGTTGAGCAACTCGCGCTGCAAGGTCGCCCGCAGCGTCGTCAACTCAGCTTCCGCGCCCTTCTCCTGGAGTTCCGCGTCGCGCGCTGCCTGCTGTAAGTCTGGGCTGGAAAGTTCCACCAGCACGGTGTCGGGCTCGACGTGGGCACCCGGCCTAACGACGATCTTTTCCACCCGGCCATCCTTGGCCGCGGCGATCCAGCGAATGTCTTCCGGCACGAGCGTGCCGAGGCCGCGCACCTGGCGGAGCATCGGCCCGCGCTTCACTGTATCCACCCAGACCGACGAGCGATCGACGCTCGGGGCGGCCGGTTTCAATCGCGAAACTGCCACCGTGATCACAAGCAGCGCGAGCACCGAACCGCCGATGATCATAAGGCGACGCTTGCGTTTTTGACGGGCGACGTGCGGGCGCGGGACATCCATGGACGAAATGGGCGGCGTGAAGCCCGAAGCGCGCGCGGGCTCTTTTTCGCCGGCAATCACCTCGAAGCTTCGTTGTTGCATGTAATTCGCGGCCCGCGCCTAGAGCACGCCGATGTGGTGAATGAGCGTGGCGACCGCCTGGGCGCTGTTCACGATCGGCAGCAGCGCCGTGGCGATAAGCGCGGCAAAGAGCGCCGCGTCCACCGCGAAGCCGCGCGGCGCTTCGTCCGCGAAATAGTCTTTGCTAATATCGCTGAAAGCCGGGTGCTCGAACTTGGCGGGCTTCCCGCAACTGCCGCTGAAATCGCTGGCTTGAAAATGGTGAGTGATTTCCGGCAAAGGCTGGCCATTGCGGTCTTCGCGATTCTCGGACTGATGCCGTTTACTGAGGTTCTGAGTATGAGGTGTGTTTTTCATTTGCGTGATCTCCTGTTTCCTTTGAGATGCGTTGGATACCAATTTGGATTCAAGAAATTTCCTTTCGTTGCCGGAGCCTATTGCAAGGGCCGTGCCATTGAATTTTCAAGTTCATAAGCGGCTGGAAACTAAATGGTTATTTGGATTTCCGAGATTTCGGATTCAGGCTAAGTGCCGCGGCAATGGGATTCCCCTGTCCCGAATTCGGGATGCATTCCCCGTTTTCACGCTCGCCGACGACGCTTCCCTGAATTCGTTAGGCCCTAACGAGGCAAACGGAGAAGCGCTTCGCAACCGCGGCGATCGAGACGATTCGTTAGGCTGAGCGAGCCGCCGTGGGCTTCGGCGATTTGCCGGCTGAGCGCGAGGCCGATCCCGGAGCCGCCCGGCTTCGTGGTGAAGAAGGGAACGAAGAGATTCCCCGGATTCATAATCCCAGGGCCCTGGTCGCGCACGACAACTTCGGTGCACTCGGACAATGCCCGCCACCCGATGGTGACCCCTCCATTTGTCTCCAGCGATGCGTCCACCGCATTGTGGAGGATGTTAATCAGGAGCTGCTCGATCTGCGCCGCATCCGCAGAGACCGTCAACACAGGTCCATCGATGATGCGAACCGGGAGACGAGTTTCCAGACTAACGACCCGCCTAACGAGTTCGCCGAGATCGACCGCTTCCTTCTGCGGCGGCGGGAGACGGGCGAGCCGCGCATAGGCTTGCATGAAGCGGCTGAGCGATTCCGCGCGCGCCGCGATCACGTGCAGGCCGCTGCGCGCATCGTCGCGCCAATCGGGCGGAGCGGGGTCGCGGCGGAGGAGGGATTCGAGGCTGCCCGCGATCGATTTGATCGGCGCGAGCGAGTTGTTCATTTCGTGGCCGAGCACGCGCACGAGCCGCTGCCAGGCGACGCGCTCTTCCTCGCGCAAGGTGCGGCTGAGATCCGTCAGGACGAGCAACTCATGCGGCAGACCGTGCTCGCGAAATTCACTCTTACGCACGCCCCAGCGACCCGAGCCCCCGGGAAAGCTCAAGGCGAGCGGAGCGTCCTCATTGGCGTCAAGACAGGTCGCAAGTCCGAGATCGCTTGCGCGTCGACCGAGCAACTTGTCGATTGGCTGGCGCAAAAGATTTTCGCCCGCGCGATTGACCAAACGCAGCCGCCGTTCGGGATCGAAAGTGAAAACGGCGACATCGATTTCGGCCATGATTGTGCGCAGCAACGCGGTTGCCTCGAAGGCGCCGAGGCGCTGTTTACGCAGGGTTTCGCCGAGCTGATTAATTTCGAGGAGCACTTCGCCGAGCGCGTCGTCCACCCGGGCGCCGCGGGCGCGGATCGAGTAATCGCCCTCGCGCAAGGCCGCGAGCAGGTTGCTCATGGTTTGAAGTGGCCGCACGCTGTGCTCCCGCGCGCTCGCGAGAAAGCCAAGCGCGCAGCCGGCGATCAACATCGTCAGGGTCCAGTCGACCTTGGCGCTGAAATCGCCGAACCAGAGGAGCGCGAGCGCGATCACCATCGCCGGCCCGGTCGCGCCTAACGTCAGCCAGGTAAGCCGGTTTTCATGAGCGAGCGGCGCCCGGCCTTTGCGCGGGGCTTTCATTTTCGCTCACAGGCCATAGTGCTGGAGGCGCCGGTAGAATGCGCTCCGGCTCAGGCCTAACGACTCCGCCGCTTTGCGGGCGTTGCCGTCGTTGCGGGCGAGCGCTTTTTTGATCAGAAACGCCTCCACCTCCTCCAGGCTCATCTCTTCGAGTCGCGGGGAACCTTCCGTCGCACTCGTTAGGCCGAGGTCGTTCGCTTTGAGTTGGGCGCCTTGCGCCATCAAAACCGCGCGTTCGATGACGTGATCGAGTTCGCGCACGTTGCCCGGATATTCGTGGCGGATGAGGGCTTCGTGCGCGGCCGGTTCGAAGCCGGTGAG
>JBBSGS010000241.1:0-3569 GCA_038253875.1 Chthoniobacterales bacterium | reverse complement strand
GCTCGACGAGCCGACCATCGGGCTGCATTCCCGCGACAATGAGCGGCTGCTGGAAACGCTCACCGCGCTGCGCGAAAAAGGGAATTCGTTAGTCATCGTCGAGCACGACGAGGAAACAATGCGGCGCGCCGATCATATCATCGATCTCGGCCCCGGCGCGGGCATTCACGGCGGCGAAGTCGTGGCCGCGGGGACGCTGCGCGACATCAAGGAAGTCTCCGAATCGCAGACCGGGCGTTGCCTACGGGAGCCGCTTTGTCATCCAGTGCGGAAATCGCGGCGGTCGTTAGGCGAAGTGGAGCATTGGCTCGAGCTGCACGACGCCCAGGTCAATAATCTGAAGCACATCGACGCGAGATTTCCAATCGGCCGGCTTTCCGTTATCACCGGGATTTCTGGATCGGGCAAGTCGACCTTGATGCGCTCCGTTTTACTTCCCGCCGTGCAAGAGAGCCTGGGTAGCGCGCGCGTCTCGCCTGCTGGCGACGGTGTTCCATCGTCGCGAACTTCCCTCAGCGCGTCGAGCTCAAGGAAAAGTTCGTTGCCGCGAGACGCGTCAACCAGCACGCGGGACGCATGCGCTACCCGGGCAAAAATCTCCGGCGCGGAATGGCTCGAGGCGATCTACGAGGTCGATCAATCGCCCATCGGCAAAACCTCGCGCTCAACGCCCGCGACCTACATCAAGGTTTTAGACGAAATCCGGAGTCTCTTCGCGCAGCTCCCCGTCTCGCGGGTGCGCGGATACAGCGCAAGCCGCTTCTCCTTCAACACCGACGGTGGCCGTTGCGAAACCTGCAGCGGCCAAGGCCTGCTCAAGCTCGAGATGAGCTTCCTCCCGAGCAGCTACGTGCCGTGCGAAGATTGCGCAGGCCAGCGTTATAACGCGCAAACGCTCGAGGTGCTCTATCACGAGCGCAGCATCGGCGACGTCATGAACATGACCATCGCACAGGCGGCGGAATTTTTTGCCGCGAACCAGAAGATCGCGCGTCCGCTTTCATTGTTAGTCGAGACCGGGCTCGGTTACCTGAAACTGGGCCAGCCGAGTCCGACCTTGAGCGGCGGCGAAGCGCAACGGCTCAAACTGGCGACGAAACTCACGCGCGGAGTCGGCCGCGCGCAGAACGAGCGCCTGCGCAAAATGCGCACGCCGAAATCGACGCTCTATCTTTTGGAGGAACCAACCATCGGGTTGCACATGGCCGACGTGGAGTTGCTCCTCAATGTCATCCATCGACTGGTCGATGACGGGAACACGGTGATCGTGATCGAGCATAACCTGAGCGTGATCGCGGAAGCCGATTACGTGGTCGATATCGGACCGGAAGCGGGTTCGTTAGGCGGGGAAATCGTCGCGATCGGCACGCCGGAAGAGGTGGCACAGAATCGTCTCAGCCGGACGGCGCCGTTTCTGCGCAAAGTGCTCAACCAATTGAAGACCATCGCTTGACCGACATACATTGTCCGAATACATCAAATAATGGTTCGCACCCAAATTTACCTCACAGAAGAGGAGCAGAAAGCTCTGCGCTCGCTTGCCGAACAACAGAAGACGTCGCAAAGCGATCTCATCCGCCAAGCAATTGATCGCTTTATTTCCAGCTTCACCGATCTGCATCGGCAGCAGCTCCGCTCCCGCGCGCGAGGCATCTGGAAAGACCGTAAAGATATTCCCGACATCCGCCAGATGCGGAAAGCCTGGCGCGGACGGTGACGCTGCTCATCGACAGCGATGTCTTGATCGATTACCTGCGCGATCTGGCCCCCGCCGTCCGCTATTTCCAAGGCGTGAAAGCAGCTGCCGTCTCTGCTGTGACGGTGGCGGAAGTTTACGCGGGTGCGCGCGCTCGTGACGAGGAATCGGCCATCGAGGATTTCTTGCGCACGGTAACGGTTCTGCCGGTGGATCGGGAAGTGGGACGGCGCGGCGGACAGCTGAGAAAACAATTTCTACCCAGCCATAAAGTCGAGATCGCCGACGCGCTTATTGCCGCGAGCAGCCTGCTCCACAATCTCACCCTCGTGACGCTGAACCGGCGGCACTATCCGATGATCCGAAACCTGTTCGTCCCATATCGGAAGTAATCCCTCCGCACGCGCCGATGCTCGGCTACTTCCTCGACGACTTCGATCCGTTCCTCTTCCACCTCTGGGGCGATTATGGGCCACGCTGGTACGGACTCGCGTATGTCCTGGCATTTGCCTGCGGGTTCTGGCTTTTGCGCATTCTCGCGCAACGCGGCTACACGCAATTACGCGCCGAACAGGTCGGGGACTTCATCACCTGGGGCGCGCTCTGCGGCGTCATGCTCGGCGGCCGGCTCGGCTACGTTTTTTTTTATCGACCGGAAATGCTCCGCGAACCGCTCTCGATTTTCGCCCTCTGGGAAGGCGGGATGTCGAGCCACGGCGGCATGCTCGGGCTAATCGCCTTCACCTTTTGGTATTCGTGGCGGCACAAAATCTCCTGGACGAATCTGGGCGACAACCTCGTCGTCGTGGCGCCGATCGGGTTGTTCTTTGGACGCTGCGCCAACTTCATCAACGGCGAGCTTTACGGCCGCGTCACGACCGTACCTTGGGCGATGCTTTTCCCGAAGGAATTGCTCGACCCGGAGAACACGGCCGCGGCCGACCGCGCCCTCGTCGTAGGCCAGGAAATCGACCCTCGCCTAACGAGTCCGGATGAGGTCGTGAACGGGTTGCATTCTCATCCCCAGCTGCGCGAGGCGCTCCGCCCGATCCTGACGCCGCGGCATCCCTCACAAATTTACGAGGCGCTGCTCGAAGGCGTTTTGCTCTTCACCATCCTCTGGCTCGTGCGCACGCGCACCCGCCAGCCTAACGGCGTCCTCACCGGGTTGTTTTTTCTCTGCTACGCCATCTTCCGGATCGTGGTGGAATATTTTCGCGAGCCGGATGCGTCGCTCATCGCCGGTTTCACCCGCGGCCAATTTTTTTCCTTCTTCCTCGTCGCCATCGGGCTGGCCTTCATCGTCGTCGGGAAAATTCGCCATGAACAGACGGCGCCGATCTTTGGTCCGAACTGAAGTGCGTAATCTGCCGGCTTTCGTTTCGCCTCAGTTCCGCTATGACTAGAGAAGAATGACGGACATGCTGACCCCGGGATTTCTGGCGGCGGGCGGGCTCGTTTTTTCCTACGAGCACGCGACCGTCGCGGGCAAGGCCGTCCTCGGTTTTCTCTGCATTGGCTCGATCTTCAGCTGGTCGGTGATGGTGACGAAGATGCGCGTGATCCAATTCGCGCAGAAACAGACCGGGCGCTTTCTCGCAACGTTCCGGCAGGATCGGCAGCCGCTGCGCTTGTTTGAATCGAGTGTGCGCTTCCCCGGTTCGCCGGTTTTTACCGTCTACCGCGCCGGGTGCGAGGAGCTGACTTTTCACCTCCTCGGCTCGGCAGAGATGGACGAGACTTTCCGCGCCCGGCTCGAGATCGCGGACAAGATTACGCCGGCGCAAATGCACGCGGTCAACGCGGCGATGGAACGGGCGGTCGGCGAGACTGCGCTCAAGCTCGAGTCGCAGATGATCCTGCTCGCGACGGC
>JBBSGS010000240.1:0-3578 GCA_038253875.1 Chthoniobacterales bacterium | reverse complement strand
TCGTTAGGCGATTCGTTCGGCGCAACGCGCGTTTGGAAAAGCGACTCCGCGGCTTCAACCTGCGATTCGTTCAAAGGCAGAAAATGACAGCCGCCGCCGCGCTTGAAGGTCTGTTCGCGGTCGTAAGCGTTGGACAGGAAGCTTTGCAACGACGCGAGTAGGAACGAGCGGAACTTACCCTTCCGCCGATCAGCGCGCGCATAAAATCTTGTGATCGATCAGGTGACCGAAGAAGCTTTGCGTCAGGTCCTGCGCGTCATGCAGAGAATGACCGCGGCTGCGCACGAAGTGGTAGAGCGGCGCCCAATAGGTCTGGCACAGCTGGGCGAGCGCGGCCTGGACAATCTCGGGTGCGGCCTGGCTCTCGGCGGCGGCGAGAATAAGGCTCCACTGGGTCGGAGCGAAGGGATCGCTCTGGCCACGGTCCGTCCCTGGCAGAACCTTCACTTCGCCGGGGTAACAGAAGGGCGCGAAAGGGGCAAGGCGCAAAAAATTGCCATTTCGTGCAGCACCGTCCGGAAAATCCTTTTGGAATTGCTCTCAATAGCCAGCCGGCGTCAACGGGGGCTTCTCATTTCATAGCAGCCAAAGGGGTCGACATTATTTACACCTATATTTCCATGGGGTCGCCAGTCCGACGGGAGACCCCAACGTCGTGTCCGTTGTCGAGATGCACAGAATCACGGGCGGGACGGGCCGTTACGCTGAGGCCAAGGGCAGTTTCACCATTAACCGATTTGCGAACGTCGCGACCGGCGTCACCACCGGTTCCTTCCACGGCTCCATTATCGTGAGGGAGAATCCCCACTGACGCGTCAGTGATTCCAC
Organism: Chthoniobacterales bacterium; assembly: GCA_038253875.1. Lineage (GTDB taxonomy): Bacteria > Verrucomicrobiota > Verrucomicrobiia > Chthoniobacterales > UBA10450 > Palsa-1392. The sequence goes on along the minus strand of JBBSGS010000240.1, from coordinate 2,750 downwards.
GAGCACGTTCTACTCTGGAACATGCCGCGTGATGCGCGTCGTGCTTTCGGCGTCATTAAAAGGGTGAAATGGCTTTATTCGTTAGGCAATGTTTCGCGCTGTCTCACCTCCGGGGAGCGCGTGCGCCCTCGCCCGCTTCCGTTTGGCGCCCCGCCAAACGGTTCTGCGGTGAGGACGAATGGAGCTTGCTTTGGGTGGGGAGCGCAGTCCAGGGCGGCGGCTGGGAGATTTCCGGAGAGGCGCCGGAAACAGTGTGCGGGGCGCTCGCGCTCCCCGCAAAGGAACCACTCGCCGATTAAGGGGAGGAAGAGGGCGGCGCGGCGAAGAGTTTCGAGAAGCGCGGATCCTGGCGAAGCGGCCCCCATTCCCAGCGCTTCTCCAGATCGCTCCGGGTGATGCTGTAGTTGGCGCTGTCGACTGCTCCTGGAGTGTGGAGCAGGCGTTCGATTAACGGAAAGGCGAGATCGTTCTCGCCGATCCGCGCGTAAATCAAGGCGAGGAAAGCTTGCAGGAGCGCGCCGTCGACCGCGTCTTTGGATTCCGGTTTTAACTCCACGGCGCGGCGGCCCTCTAGGAGTGCATCCTCGTTGCGCTCGAGGAAGGCGTAGAGCAAGCCGAGGTTGGCATGGCGTTCCGCGCTATCCGGGGCCTCGCGCACATTGGCTTCGAAGATAACCCGCGCGAGCTCGAACTGCGCACGAGCGGCGGATTTGTTACCGCCGGCAAGAGCGCTGCAACCAGCGAGGAAGCTCTTCGGGGTGGAGCCGCCGTTGAGATAGTCGATGGCGTCGACGGAAGTCTGCCCGAGGATCGTTTCGGCGGCGGTGTAAGCGCCGTCGAGCATCGCCGCTTCCCAACGGCAGGAGGTGGTGACGCCGTCCGGATCGCTTCCCGCCAGGATTTGAGCGAGCTGGGTGTGCATTATCGTGGTGCTGCCTTTCGACCAAAATTCGATGTAGCCGGTCTGGATTTTGGCGACGACCGAATCGGGCGCGATCGCGCGCAGGCGCGTGGCCGCGCGCGCGGCTTCGGGCCATTTGCGCAGCGCAGTACAAGTGGTGAGAACTTCACGCATGATATTGGGATTCTGCGGATCGATCGCCTCGATCCGCTGATAAGCGGCAAGCGCCTCCTGCCAGCGGCCCTGGCGGCGCTCGATCGCGGCGCTGAGCCGGCCAATCGTGGCATTGTTAGGCGCGAGTTCCTGCGCGCGCGAGAACTCGGCCAGAGCGCGCTCGTAATTACCATCCAGCCAGTAGCTGCATTGGCCGAGGGCGAAGTGCGCCTCGCTGAGATTTGGGGCCAGCTGGAAGGCGAGCTGCGCCTCGCTTTTCGCCTTTTCCCTCCAGCTCGCGAGCGGTTCGTGGAAATGAAAAATCTCCGCGTAGGTCGAAGCGAGATGGGCGTGCGCGAGCGCGAAACCGGAGTCGAGCGCGATGGCGCCGCTGTAAAGTTGCACGGCGCGGCGATAATCCTGCAGGAGTGTGTCGGGACCCTGCTCGTAGGGCAGCGCGCGCAGGTAAAGAACATAGGCATCGGCGTTTTGGGTCGGCTTCTGTTGCACTCGCACTTTCTCCTCCGGGGTGAGGGTGGCGCGGAGAGCATTGGCGATTTCGCTGGCCAGCTCGCCTTCGATGCCTAACGAGTCCGCGAGGGTTCGCTTGTAGCGATTGGCCCAGAGGTGATGATCGGTCCGGGCATCGATCAGCTGAACGTTGACCGCCACCTGATTGCCGTCCCGGCGGACGCTGCCTTCGAGGATATTGGACACGCCTAACGACTCGCCGATCTCCTTGATGTCGCGCGCGCCCTTGTTGCGATATTTCATCACGCTGGTGCGGCTGATCACTTTAAGGTCCTTGATTTTCGCCAGGTTGGTCAGGAGATCGTCCTGGATGCCATCGGCGAAAAAGGCGTTTTCTTTCTCGTCGCTGAAGTTCTCGAAAGGCAAAACCGCGATGCTCTTATCGCGGCTCTTCGGCGCGAAAAGGACCCGATGCTGCTGCAAGAGAAGGAGAACGATGACGATCGAAAGCGCCGCGATAATGAGCAGATCAATCCGGCGTCCTTTTCCAGGCCGGGTCACCGTTGCTTCCGGCACTTCTTCGGTCTTGACGATTCCTTCCGGCGTAATCTCGAAGGCCCAGGCGAGCGAGAGGACGACGGGAAAACCGAGCACGAGAGCCAGGATGATGAAGCGGATGATCCATTTTGGGACGTCGAAGAAAGGAAAAGTTTGAGTCGCGACCTGAATCACGACCCAGGCGCTCATCACATAGATGACGCCGGCGCGATACACGTGACGCCGCTTCAGCTCGGCGAAAAACCCGCGGCTTTTCATGGCGGCTAATTAACGCGGCCCGCGGCAGTTGGCGATAAAGTTCGCTGCCGAGGATGTTTCCATTTCAGCTGGTGCTCGTAGTCGAGTGGAAATCGAGCACGAGCACGAGCATGAGCACGATTACGAGAGTAGTTGTAGACGCTGCGCTATTCAGCCGCGGGTCTCGGCCTTCAACAGCCTAACGACGTGCCGCTTCGCGCCTCCCGGAGGGAGCCGTCTACACCGGCTCGAGCTCCGGCTCGGGCGGAACAACATCCAGCGGAGCGGCCGCGATCGAAAGAATGGCGTAGCGACCCCTGTCTTCATCCGCGTTCAGCTCGACGATTTCGCCGAGGCGATGACCGAGCAGCGCTTGTCCGATCGCTGTTTGATAGGAAATAATCGCGCGCTCGGGATCACCATCCCAGGC
>JBBSGS010000239.1:0-3580 GCA_038253875.1 Chthoniobacterales bacterium | reverse complement strand
CGCGCTTGTAGGAACTATCAAACTCGGTCCCCTCGATCGTAGTTCCACGATATTGCACCTTCACTGAGTCGGTCGCTTTCGGCGCCACGCCCGAGCCTTCTTTCTCGACCTGATACTGCAGGCCGCTCGCGGTAGTCTTCATGCCAGCCTTTGTCTTGTTTTCATCGAGGAATTTCTTACCCGCGGCGGAATTCTTTTCGGCGGCTTCTTTCTTTGCGGCTGTTTGTTTGGCTATCATCTCTTTCTGGAAAATGGTCATTGTTTCCTTCATCTGATCCTCGGTCATGAGCGCTTTCTTGCCCGTGAGCCCATCCTGGATGCCACGGTTCAAAGTCTCTTCGTTGACGTCAATCGACTGGCGTTTCAAGGTGGAGCCGATGTCGAGCCCGATGCTGTAGCTGACTTTGTCTTTCTGGTTGGCCAGCTGCGGGTCGGCCGCCGGAGCAAGGGGCGAAAACGCCAGCGAAAGGGCGATGATGATGAGCGACTTTTTCATAAATACTTTCGGTAAAACTGCTCGCGCCGGGCTCGTGTTTCGGCCAGCCGCGACAGATTCATCCATGGGGATGCGTCCCGCGTCAAGGGCGGGCCGGTCGCGTCCGCAACTGGGGCACCGTTGTCGTCGCGGGCTCGGCGCAGCGCTCTGCCTTCTAGGCGCGCAAACGGCCGCTGCAGCGATCACCCTTTCGCCTCAGGAAGCCGTGCGAGTCGGCCATCAGATCTGGCAGAACGAATGCGCCGGTACCGTGGCGGGGCTGACCTCGTGGAACGCAGGCGAAGATTTCGCTTCGCTCGGGATCGGTCACTTTATCTGGTATCCGGCAGGGCAGAGGGGGCCTTTCGAGGAAAGTTTTCCGCAATTGATCGCCTATGTGCAAAAGCGCGGGGGCAAATTACCCGAGCTGCTCCTCCCGCCGCACATCGATTGTCCCTGGCATTCCCGCGCGCAGTTCCTCGCCGCGGCTTCGGGTGCGGAGATGATCCAGCTGCGGAAATTTCTCGCCGGAACGATCGACATTCAGGCCGACTTTTTGGTTCTGCGTTTGCAAGAGGCGCTACCGAAAATGCGCGCGGGAGCGCCGCCCGCGGAACGCGGTGCGATCGAGAGGAACTTCAATCGCGTAGCGAAGAGCGCGCAAGGTTGTTACGCGCTCATCGATTATGTGAATTTCAAAGGCGAAGGTGTACTCGCGACCGAGCGTTATCACGGTCGCGGCTGGGGATTGCTCCAAGTGCTCGAAGGGATGTCCGGAAGTGGCGAAGGAGCTGCGGCGACGCGGGAATTCGCGGAGTCGGCGGGGGCGGTGCTGCGTGAGCGAGTAAAAAATGCGCCCCCCGAGCGACGTGAGGCGCGCTGGTTGCCCGGCTGGTTGAACCGGGTCGCGACCTATCGCGGGCGATGAGATTCGTTAGGCGAATAATCGTGCCTGGCCCGCCAGCGCAGAATGAGAAATAGCGCGAGGGCAGAGCCGAGACCGAGCAGCCAGATTACGCGGTGGTGTGAGCGCGCCGGAGCGGGTGCAAGCGCAACCGGGGGCGACTCCCAGAGGACGGCCTCATCGGGACCAAGGGCGGTCACGCGTAGCAGATGCAATTCTCGCGAATCGAGTCCGCCGATCTCGGCGGTCACGGGATTCGCTCTTGTTATTTTCGCGGCCGCGAGTGTGCGCCAGGAAATTTGTAATTTACCGGCGCTGTCGAGCGACAACAAACGTTCGTCGATCCGATAAGCGGCGTCTGCAGTTTTCGCGGCGGGCCATTGCAATTCCCACCGCGAAGCAGCGGCCCGGCGAGCGTTGACTTTCACCGCGGGATTCAGCAGAGGCTTAGGCGCCGCGCTGGGAGGCGGCGGAGTAATTGCAACTCTGGGAATCGGCGCGCTCGCAACGATCGTCGCCACCGGAGAGACGGTCGGGCGCAGCGTTGCCGGCTGCTCACTTTTCACCACGCCCTTCCGCAAAAGCGCAGGCGCTTCAATCTGCAACGGCACCTCGAAACGCGGCCCGGCGATCTTGAGAATCTCACGAAGCGGTCCGGTCACTTCCGCACGCACCTCGATCGTCACTCTCTTCTTTTCTCTGGCAGAAAGCGTGATCTCGTCGATCGGCTGAAGATGTGCGCTGGCCTGAAACTCCAGGTTCACCGTCGAGTCCGTCAGATTCGTGAGTGAAATCACTTCTGGGCGCGGCGGCGCGCTGAAGACCAGCGGATTCGGCGCGACATCGACCGCGGCCGTTGCGGTTCCCGTGAGCGAGACGGTGGCCGATCCATCTGCTCCGCTCGTCAGCATGATTTGCCCGACAAATTTTTTAGCCTCGTTAGGCCGAAACGCGATCGTCGCGGTCTCCGTCTCACCCGCCGGGACACGATATTCTTCTGGCGCGCTCGTCCACGGACTGGAGACCCGGAGGCTGCCCTCCAGAACCCCCCCGCCCGCATTATGAATCGGCAGCTCGCGAGTTATGCTTTCCCCCGCCACGGTTTCACCAAAATCGATCTGCTCCGGCGCTTGAAGACGCGCGGGAACTTCGTCCACGAAGATACGCACCTCCGCCGGCGATGACACGCGGCCTCCTGTTTGTATGACATAGGCAGATCCGTCCCCATCGTCCGCACGGCCCCCGTCATGCGTGTAGGTAATGTTCGCGCGATTACTGCCGCTCGTCCGCAGTCCGGACAATCTGCCGCGCCGGGGCGGCCTAACGATCGCGAACTGAATCAAATCGCTCCCACCGTAGTGAGCGCGCAGCTCGATCGCGACCTGCCCGCCCCGCAGAACCCGTTCCGTTCGGGCGTCACCCTGCGGCAGTGCCGGCACCGGCAAATTAATATCCGCCAGAAGGGACGCACCGGCCAGGAGCAGCGCCATCATCGAAGAAATTTGAATCGACAGCGGCATCGGTCCCGCGAGCGTGCTGAAATCGCGCCGGAGTGGCAAATGAATCCGCCCGCCCCAAGGTACGGGATTCGCAAATTTCCTTTTGCCGTTCTCTTTCCCGAGGTATCCATTTTGCCACCCGCCTCGGGGCTGCCTCTTGTGATCGTCAAGTTTCTACAACTCATCGCGCTGATAGCAGGAGTTGCCCTCGTCGCGCCGGCTGGTATTCAGGCTCAAACGCAGCGTCCCCTCCCGACTTTGAGAAGGGCGACAGACTTGATCCATCGGCAGGAACCGATCAATGTCTCGCCCCGCCTGCTCGCGCAGGTGACTCCGCAAAACTCGCGCGTGCGCGTCTCGCTCGCGAAACAGCGCGCCTATTTGCTCCTGGGCGACGAGGTCGTGATCGACTCCCCCATCTCTTCCGGAAAACGCGCGCGGCCGACGCCGACCGGCAGCTTTCACGTTCTCGAGAAAGACAAAGCGCATCACTCGACTGTCTACGGCGATTTCTGTGACTCGTCCGGCCGCATTGTGCGTCGCGGGGTGAGCATGCGGATTGATTCCGCGCCGAGCGGCACCCATTTCGTGGGCGCGGAGATGACATGGTTCATGCGCCTGACGGATGGCGGCGTCGGGATGCACGTCGGGTTTCTGCCGGGCTACGCCGCGTCGCATGGTTGCATTCGCATGCCCTCGGCG
>JBBSGS010000238.1:0-3596 GCA_038253875.1 Chthoniobacterales bacterium | reverse complement strand
AATCTTCTCCTGCGAAAGTTCGGTTCAGTGCAGCGCTTGCGCCAGGCGAGCGTCGAAGAAATTGCATCGACCGAAGGGATAGGCCAGAAGTTGGCGGAGGAAGTCCACCGCTTTTTGGAGCGGCACTGACTTATTTTCGCCCTATGATCGCCCGCACCATTCGCACCCTCGTCTTTTGCGCACTTACCGCGTCAATGTCGTTAGGGCAGGAAAGCGAACCAAGGCCAGAGGCGATGGCGACGCCCTTCGAAGAAACCATCCAGCCCACCTTTGAGACGCAAAAACAGGCCCGTACTTACGTCCTCGATATCCCCGCTCCGCGCGGCCAGATCACCGATCGCAACGGCATCCCGCTGGCGCAAAACCGCCTGAGCTATAACCTTACGGTCGATTTCCCGACGCCGCTCGATTTCTCCGACGCGCGGGCGCTTGCCTTTGCTCGAGAGAAAATCGGGCTGGCGGAGAGATTGCTCGGCCGGCCGCTTAAGGTCTCCGACGATGTGATTCTGCGGCATTACCATAACCGCGGTTTCCTGCCCTTCGAGATCGCGCAGGATCTGAAGGAAGCGGAACGCAGTGCCTTGAAGAGCGGCCTCTCCAGTTCGCTGGCGCTCAAACCGATTTACCTGCGCATTTACCCTAACGAAAAGGTGGCCGGGCCGATCGTCGGCTACGTCGGCAAGACGAGCCGTAACGCCGACGGCATCATTCAGAATGGACAGGTTCTCTGGCCGGAAACGGAAGGGCGCGAGGGCCTTGAGCAAACGTTCAACAGCATGCTCACCGGCCGCCACGGGCATTACAAAGTGACTTTTGATCGTGACGGGCGAAAGACTTCCGATCGCATTGTCGATCCGCCCGTGCCTGGCTACAATGTCGTGACGACGCTCGACTTCCACTTGCAGGAGATGGCGGAGAAGGCGCTCGCCGCCAAAGCCAAGCGTGGCGCCATCGTGATCGTGGACCCGAACAGCGGCGACATTCTCGCCATGGCGTCCTGGCCGACCTACGACCCGAACGATTTCGTGCCCTCGATCTCGAGCGCAAAGTTTAAAGAACTGCAGAGCGATCCCAATATTCCGCTCCTCCCGCGGGCCTACCGATCGGCTTATCCACCGGGCTCGACCTTCAAGGTGGCGGTGGGGATGGCCGCCTTGGAGAATGGCGCGGTCACTCCGGAGGATCAGTACGAATGCGTGCCGGAGATGCAGATCGGCAACACCGTTTTCCACAACTGGAAACACAGCGACCGCGGCTCGCTCAATTTCGTCCAGGCGCTGACGCAATCGTGCGACACCTGGTTTTACCAAGTCGGCATCAAGACCGGGGCGGAGCCGATCATGGATTGGGCGGCGCGGCTGGGCTTCGGCATGAAATGCGGCGTGCCGCTGAAAGGCGAATTGGAAGGGCGTTTGCCTAACGATGCCTACATGAAGGCGACGCATGGCCGCAAAATTCTTAACGGAGACATCGCGAACCTCTCGATTGGGCAAGGCGATCTGCTCGTCACGCCGCTGCAGATGGCGCAGTCGATGGCAATCGTAGCCAATGGCGGGACATTTTATCAGACGCGCCTCGTGCAGCAGGTGCAGACGGTGAGCAACGAGATCGTGGCGGCTTATTCAGTGCGCGCTAAAAAAGAAATTGGAGCGACGCCGCAGACGATGCAGTTGATGCACACCGCGATGGTGGATGCGGTGAACGCGCCCGCGGGCACGGCGCATCAGGCGAGTCTGGATAATGTCTCCGTCGCCGGCAAAACCGGGACCGCGCAATGGGGACCGAAAGAGAAAGAACGAACCGCGGCGTGGTTCGCGGGTTTCGTGCCGGCAGAGCATCCGCAGTATGCGTTTGCCGCGCTCTATGAGGGCGATGTCGGGAGCACGGTGCATGGCGGCTCCGCGGCGGCGCCGATGATCGGGAAGATCCTGCGGCATGTTTACGGTAAAGGGTCTGACTCAGAAAAAGCCGAAGCCGAAGAGGGCGATGAATCGGACTAGCGCCTCGTGTCAGCAATGTTCAAACGTTCATTGAATTAGGAGGACATGCCCGGCATGTCCCCCGACGCGCGGAAGCGCGTCCTCCGTGGCAGCAACCTTATTTGGCAAAAATTTCCGTGGTGGAAATCTTTAGGCCAGGAAATACAGAAGACTGAAAGGTCTGGCCTAACGAATAGGAAGCGACCGGCGTTTCGGCATTGTCTTGCAGGTGGAAGACATCGACCCGCTCCGCCTTTGGATAAATCAGCCAGAGCTCGCGCACGCCCGAACGGGCGTAGCCGGCGCGTTTGGCATTCAAATCGTAGCGGGCTGTGTGGGGAGACAATACCTCCACTACCAAATCCGGCGCGCCATGGAGACCATCCTCCTGAATGATCGACTCGCGCGCACGGCTGATAAAAAAGATATCCGGTTGGTAGACGTTGTTGTCATCGAGGTAGAAATCCAAGGGAGCGAATCGCACCCTGCCAAGATCGTGTTGGCGAACGTAGGGCGAAAGGATTTCGATGAGATTTAAGAGGATCGTTTGATGGAAAAAATTTGGCGAGGGTGACATAACGATTTCTCCGTCGATCAACTGGTAGCGCCAGTCATCCGCCGGAAGCTTGCGATAGTCCTCCACCGTGAGGCGGCGGGTTTCGGTCGCGATCATATCTCATCATCCCTCCGAGCGCGGAATGAGTCAAAACCTCGGATGGAGGTTATCTGCTTTCGCCGCAAACTTCGCTGGCTTACTCTTTCGGCGATGATTTCTCACGGCGATGCCGCCCTCTTGATCGCCGCGCATGGTTCGACCGTGAATCCTGACTCAAGCGCGCCGAGTCTGGCGCAGGCGGAGGCGATTCGCCGCCGCCATATTTTCCGCGAGGTGGCTTGCTCTTTTTGGAAAGAGGAACCGAGTTTCCGGGACGCGCTCGTGCTCTTCGGCGATCCGGAGATTCGCCAGGTCTATGTGGTGCCAAACTTTATCAGCGAAGGTTATTTCACGCAGACGGTGATCCCCCGCGAGCTGGAATTGGAAGGAAGCCTAACGACGCGGGGAAACGGGCAGCTCTGGAAATATTGCGAGCCGGTGGGGAATCACCCATTGGTTACCGAACTGCTCCTGCAGCGCGCCGCCGAGATCGCACCCGCAGTGCCGGAGTCGGAAACGACTTTGCTCATCGTCGGCCACGGCACCGCTTTGAACGATCAGAGCGCCGTCGCGGCGAAGCGTCAGGTGGAAAAAATTTCCGCGCTCGGCCGCTACGCCGCTGTCGCCAGCGCCTATATGGAAGAACCGCCGCTGATTTCGGATTGGCCCCGCCTAACGAATACGGCAAATGTTGTGGTCGTGCCGTTTTTCATCTCCGACGGGCTGCACAGCTACGAGGATATCCCGGTGCTGCTCGGGATCGAAGAGAAGGGCGCCGTGACGACGAGGGACCAAGGCCAGATATTCCGGAGCAGCCCGCATCGGCTGCAGGGGCGGGCACTTTATTACGCCAACGCGATCGGAACCGCGCCGGAGTTCGCCAGCATCATCGTGGAGCAGGCGATGAATTTTCCGCCTTCGCGCGCTTGATCTCGGCGCATCTGCGCAGACTGTTCCTGGTT
>JBBSGS010000237.1:0-3596 GCA_038253875.1 Chthoniobacterales bacterium | reverse complement strand
ATCGTGAAACGGCGGCTGGAACGCCGTTGCCAGGAAGCGCGGGCGGTACAGGCGGCGATCGAAAAAGCCCTAACGATCATCAACGGGACGCCGGGCGATCCGCGCAGCTTCGATCCCCTGGACAACCTCCTCCGCGATCAGGCCTACCGCCTCGCTTTCTGGCGCGTGGCCGCGGAGGAAATCAATTACCGGCGCTTTTTCGACGTCAACGACCTGGCCGCGATCCGCATGGAGCTGCCGGAAGTATTCGAAGCAGCGCACCGTCTGCTCCTCGAATTAGTCGGCTCCGGCGCGGTCACCGGCTTGCGCATCGATCATCCGGACGGGCTTTATTTGCCTAACGAATATTTTCGGAAGTTGCAGCGCCGCGTCAGGGAGGCGCTGGAGGTGGAAGTGCCTAACGATGTCCGCGCCATATATCTCGTGGTCGAAAAAATTCTGAGCGGCGCGGAGCAGCTGCCCAGCGACTGGCTGGTCCATGGCACGACCGGGTACGATTTCATGAATGACGCCATCGGAGTGCTGGTGGACGGCGGGGCCGAGCGCGCGATCACCGGCAGCTTCGAAAAATTCATCGGGCACGCCATGCACTTCGGGCATTTGGTTTACGCGAAGAAGCGCCTCGTCATGCGCCTCTCCCTCGCCAACGACATCAACGTCCTCGGCGCGATGTTCGACCGCCTCTCGGAAGAAAATCGCTGGTATCGCGATTACACGCTCGATGCCCTCACCCTCGCGGTGCGCGAGACCATCGCCTGCTTCCCCGTTTACCGGACTTACCTGGAGCCGGATCAGCCGGTCAGCGACGCCGATCGCGCCGTCATCCAGCGCGCCGTGGGGGCGGCGAAGCGGCGCAATCCCGCGCTCGAAGAATCGGTTTTCAATTTTCTCCGCGACATCTTGCTCTTCCGTTTTCCGGAAAATTTGGACGACGCGCAACGGGCCGAGCACGCGAACTTCGTCCTCAAGTTTCAGCAGACGACCGGCCCGATCATGGCGAAGGGATTGGAGGACACCGCCTTCTACATTTACAACCGGCTCGCGGCTTTGAACGAAGTCGGCGGCGAGCCGCAGCGTTTCGGATTGAGCGTGGAAGGGTTTCATCAGCGCAACGCCGAGCGCCAGGCGCAGTGGCCCGCGACCCTCCTCGCCACTTCCACCCACGACACGAAACGGAGCGAAGATGCGCGCGCGCGCATGGCCGCGATCTCGGAGATGCCGGAGGTCTGGCGGCGTTCGTTAGGCAAATGGCGCACTGCCAACCGGCGGGCGAAACGCCAGATCGACGAGAGCGAAGCGCCCGACAGCAACGAGGAATATCTGCTCTATCAGACGCTCCTTGGGACCTGGCCTTTCGAACCGTGGCGCGAGTTGAGCGAGGGCGCGCGCTCCGCATACATTTTTCGGATTCAGCAATACATGGCGAAGGCGCTGAAGGAGGCCAAGCTGAACACCAGCTGGGTCCAGCCTAACGAGGAGTGGGATTCCGCGGTGGCGGATTTCATCGCGAAAATTCTGGAGCCGGGAGCGCAGAATCGTTTTCTCGAGAACTTCATTCCGCTGGCCGAAGAAGTGGCGCGTCTCGGAGCGATCAACTCGCTTTCCCAGACGCTGCTCAAGCTTACTTCGCCCGGGGTGCCAGATTTTTATCAGGGCAGCGAGATCTGGGATTTCAGCCTCGTCGATCCGGATAATCGGCGGCCCGTCGATTACGCAAAGCACCGCCAGATGCTGGAGTCGTTAGGCGAGGTGGCACCCGAGGAATTGTTAGGCAGCTGGACCGATGGCCGGATCAAGTTGTTCCTCACCCAGCGGCTGCTCGTTTTCCGGCGGGATCACGCCGCGCTCTTCCGAAGCGGCGGCTACCAGCCCCTCAGCCTAACGGGTGCCTTCGCCGATTGCTGCATCGCGTTCGCCCGCGTGCATGAAGGTCAGGCGATCGTTGTCCTCGCGCCGCGACTTTCTTCGCGCGTCGGTTTTCCGGCGATCGGGGAGGCCTGGGGTGATACCGCAGTGCAGTTACCGTCGTTCTGCAGCGCGGGAACCGATCTGTTTACGGGTGAGACCAAGATCGCTCCGGGCGGGTCGCTTCCGATAGCACAAGCCTTCGCGCACCTGCCCTTTGCGGCGCTGCGTAACTCAGGCTTCCCGCCTGACTCGTAGCGCGGGCTTCCAGCCTGCTGACCCGGCGGGCAAGATGCCCGCTCGACCCGACAGGCGAGATGCCTGTGTTACGCCGCGCGCTCGAACTGCTCTACGAGCGCCACAATCCGGTGCGCGAAGTTAGCCACGTTGCGCAAGATGTCCGTCCCGAAACTCGCGAAGGTGATGTTGGGTGAGGCGACGATGAGCATCGCGCCGAGCAGCAGCAGATTCATCAGGTAGATAACGACGAGCGAGAAGATGGTGCCATTGTCGCTCAGATCCGTTTGGTTTTTCGGAATCATCCAGCAGGTGAACGTGAGATGAAACGCCCAGGTCACCCCGACGAGCGCGTAGAGCACGCGGCCGTAGAGCTGCAGATCGAGAAAGAGGCTCAACCCTCCGTAAAGCGCGATGACGAAGATGCTGTAGAGCGGGAAAAAATAAGGCGCGAGCGCGATGAGGAAGTTGTTTTTGTCGGTCAAGATATGTCCGCCCGCGCGGCTGACCTTGAAGCGGCTGACCCGGCCGCCCATCAGCCAAACCCAGAGCGCGTGGGTCAATTCATGACCGAAAACGTAAAGCACGAGCGGGCGTGGAAGCCCGAAAAATGCAATCAACCAGAGCACGGCGCCTAACGAAAAGAACCAGAATTCCTCGCCCGCCCAGAGTCGTTCCGAAACCGCGGCGCGCGCGAAAGCAGTGAAAAACGTCTGGCTGAGAATCGCGCAGACCGGGAGAAGAAAGAGCGCGACAACGAACTTGACCCACCGCGTCGGCACCACCAGCCCCGGCGCCGGCGGCGCCAAGCGTCGGCCGGCCGGAACCACGTGGGTCGCCACCTTGACGCGCCGCGGGGCGGGCGTTTTCCGAACCGGCTGGCGGCGGACGCGACGCGCCGGCATTCGTTAGGCGCGACCCATGTAGGCGCCTGTGCGGGTGTCGATTTTGACCGTCTCCCCTTCGTTGATGAAGAGCGGAACGTTGACCGTCTTGCCGGTTTCGAGGAGGGCGGGTTTGGTCACGTTGCTGGCGGTGTCGCCACGCAAGCCTTCGGGCGCTTCCACGACTTTCAACTGCACCGAGGCAGGCAACTCGACCTGCACCGGACGGCCTTCGGTAAAGAGCACTTCGACCGGGAGATTCTCCACCAGATAATCCTTCGCCTCGGTGAGCAGGCTCTCCTGGAGCGAGATCGTCTCGTAGGTATTCGGGTCCATGAAATGGAAGCCGGTGTTGTCCTTGTAACTGAATTCCAGCGTGCTCCGCGAGATATCGACGAGTTCCACTTTATCGGTGGAACCGAAACGGACGTCGGCGCTTTTCCCGGTGTTGATGTAACGAATGATCGCCTGGACGAAAGCGCGCAAGTTACCCGGGGTGCGGTGATGCACGTCGAGGACGATGGCGGTGTTGCCGTTGTATTTAATTGCCATTCCTTTGCGGAGATCGTT
>JBBSGS010000236.1:0-3626 GCA_038253875.1 Chthoniobacterales bacterium | reverse complement strand
GTCGGCCACCTGCATTTTGCCCAGGCCCTCGGTGAAAAGCTGTTTCATCGTCCGCGGCCCGTTTTCGAGATGGAGATAAAATCCCTCGGTCGCCTGCGCGACCTCACGCAGACGCGCTTCGTCGAGCTTCGATTTCACCACTTCGCCTTGCTCGTCTTTGACGAAAGCCGTCCCGCCACTCTCTCCCTCGATCGGAATGAGCGAGCCGCCCGGTGTCCCCACTCCCACGGTGAAAATGCGCACGCCTGCGTTCGCCGCCGCCTTCGCCGCCGCGACCGCGTCGCCATTCAGCTCCTCGCCGTCGGTGAAAATGATCAAGGCGCGATTTCCCGTGGCCGCTTTGCCGTAGGTCCGCGTGGCCAGCGCGATCGCCTCGGAGATATTCGTGCCTCCCTCGGGGATGCTCTTCGTGTCGAGGTCGTTAATCGAATCGACCGCGGCATCGTAGTCGATCGTTAGGGGAGCTTGCAGAAAGGCGCGCCCGGCAAACGCGATCAGCCCGACGCGGTCCCCTTGCAGCTCGTTGAGCAAATCCTGCGTCGCCAGTTTGACGCGCTCGAGGCGGTTCGGGGACACGTCGTTCGAGAGCATGCTGCGCGAGACGTCCACCGCGAGGATGAGATCGAGGCCCTTGCGCCGGACCTCGTCGAAGGCATAACCCCAGCGTGGCCGGGCCAGACTAACGATGACGAGCGCGAGGACGAGCAAGAGGAGCGCAAAACGAAAAATGCGCCGGCCGCGATTCACCGTCCCGGCCAATCGCGGCAATAAACGCGCCGCCACGAACAGCTGTAAACGCTCCGCCCCTCGTTGCTCCGCGCGCGCGAAAAAAAACGCCAGGAGCGGGAGGGCTAGGAGCGCCCATAACCAAAGCGGGTAGCCGAAGCTCACGGCTTCCTCCGGAGGGACATGCTTCCGCATGTCCAGTTTCTTGCGACGTCTTTCTCAAAGGAGACTGGACATGCGGAAGCATGTCCCTCCGGGCTCCTTTGTTCGTTAGGCCAATGTTTCACGGGAGCTTTTTCCAAATCGTTTGCGAGAGGAGCAGCTCGGCCAGGAGCACGCCCGCCCCGGCCATCAGGCAGGCCGGAAAAAGATCGCGATACTGCTGATATTTTTTTACCGAGACAGTCGACTTCTCCAGCTTGTCGATGTCGCCATAGATGCTTTCGAGTGAATCGGTGTCGGTCGCGCGGAAGAACTGCCCGCCGGCAATCTGCGCGACTTCCTTCAAGCCCGCCTCGTTGAATTCCACCCGCTGATTTCGATAAATAATGTTGCCCGCAACATCGGTTAGGGGGCCGTTCTGGGTGATGACCGGCACGGGTGCGACGCCATTAATTCCCGCGCCGATGGCGTAGAGCTGGATATGAAGCGCCCTGATCGCTTCTGCCGCCGTCTTCGGCGGAATCTTCCCGGCGTTATTTTCACCATCGGTCAGGAGAACGATCGCGCGACTTTTCGATTTCTTATCCGTTAGGCGATTTGCCGCTGAAGCCATGGCCGAGCCGATTGCAGTCCCATCTTCGACCAGCCCGATGCGCACCCGCTCCAGATTTTGCAGCAACCAATCGTGATCGAGAGTCAGCGGACTAACGACATAAGGACGGCCGGCAAAAGCGATGATCCCGATACGATCGTTAGGCCGGCCCTCGATGAATTTCCGGGTCACCTCGCGAATCGCGTCGATCCGCGTCGCCGAATCTCCGCCCACGGTGAAATCTTTCGTCAGCATCGAGCCGGAGACGTCGAGCACGACCATGATGTCGATGCCGCTCGCTTCCACCTCGGTCAGGCTCTTGCCGAGCTGCGGCCGAGCGAGCGCGAAGATGAAAATCGCGAGCGCGAGATAGAGCAGGCTGCGCATGATCGCTCCCGCGCGCGAACTGCTCCGCTTGCCGAGCGCCTGCAAAGTCGCGGTCGAGGAGAAGACCAGCGCCGCCGCCGCGCCGCGCTGACCGCGCAACCAGGCGATGAACGGCACGAGAAGCAGGAGCAAAAGAAACCAGGGGTGGGCGAAGGAAAAGGCCCAGGGCGAGTTCTGCGGCCAGAGGTTAAGCGGGTGCAAGCGCACCTCCTTTCACGAACCGGTCTGCTTCTTCGAGCAGGAGCCGGCTGTCCGCGGTCGTGGCGTCGTAGCGCGCGAACTTGATCAGATCGCAGCGATTTAGGAAATCGCCCAGGAGCGTCTGCTCATCGGCGGAAAAAGGCGAGGTCGCGGCCAGTGCATTAAGAAATTCGACCGACGTTTGCCGAGTCACCGGCAACTGATATTGCTCCGTCACATAGCGGCGGAGAATGTCCGAGACACGAATGCTGAATTGATAGGGCGGCAGGGTTTCGATTTGCGTTTCAATCCGAGCGAGCTGCTCGATGGCGCGCTCGCGTGGGGTGAGAATTTTTACGGGGCGGCGGCGCCACCATTTGATCAGCCAAATCGTTAGGCCAAGAAGCAGGAGGATCGTCGCGAGCGCGCAAAAAACCATCCACGGCTTGAGGATGAAGTAATCAACCGGGGGCGCGATGTCGTGAAATTCTTCGGCGAGAAAAATCATCGGTTGCCTAACGACGCGCCATGCGCCGCTCGCGTTGTTTGAAAAAAGCCCGGAGCGCCGGGAGATAATCGTCGCCCGTGCGGAGCGAGATCGCGTCGATGTTATTTCGTCGGAGGAGCTGCGTTACCTCAGCGCGCCGCTCGTCGGCGAGGGCGCTGAAGCGCGTGCGGGTTTGGCGATCGCCGGTGTTGATCTCGATTTGTTCACCGGTCTCGGCGTCCTCAAGCGTGATGATGCCGATGTTGGGAAGCGTTTCCTCGCGCTGATCATCGATGCGGATGGCGATGAGATCGTGCCGCCGGCTCGTCACAGTGAGGGCGCGAGAAAAATCTTCCGCCTGAAAATCCGAGACGAAGAAAACGACCGCGCGGCGGGTGACAATGTGGTTGAGGTAATCGAAAGCGAGACTCGGCAAAGTCCCGCGGCCTTTCGGCTCGAAGAAAAGAATCTCGCGAATCAAGCGGAGGGTGTGGGAGCGGCCTTTCTTCGGCGGGATAAAGAGTTCCACCTGGTCGGAGAAAAGCACGAGGCCGACTTTGTCGTTATTGCGGATCGCGCTGAAGGCGAGCAGACAAGCCACTTCCGCCGCGAGTTCGCGTTTTGATTGCTCGACGCTCCCAAAATTTCCCGACGCGCTCACGTCCACGACCAGCATCACCGTGAGCTCGCGCTCTTCGGTGAATTTTTTCACGAATGCTGTCCCGAGACGCGCGGTTACATTCCAGTCGATCGCGCGAATCTCGTCGCCCGGTTGATACTCGCGCACGTCCTCGAAATTCATCCCGCGCCCTTTGAAGACGCTGTGGTAATCCCCTGCAAACGCGGACTGTACGAGACCCTTGGTCTTGATCTCAAGCGCACGAATTTTCTTCAGGATTTCGGCCGGGGTTTGCCGGTCGTCCCGCGGCGAGGTGGGAGGCGCTGTTTTGTTTCGGCCGATCACGGTACCGGCAGCCCCGCGAAGATCCGCTCGATCACGGTTTCACTCGTTAGGCTTTCCGCCTCCGCCTCGTAGCTGACGATGACGCGATGTCGTAAGACATCCGGGCCGATGCTCTTGATGTCCTGCGG
>JBBSGS010000235.1:0-3631 GCA_038253875.1 Chthoniobacterales bacterium | reverse complement strand
ATTGTGATCGTCGCCCTCTGCGGTTTCCGCGGTCAGCACAGCGGGCGTCCACCGTGGGAGATCTTTCCCGACATGGTCCGCCAGCCAAAAGTACGCGCGCAATCGCCTCTCGGATTCTTCGCCGATAGTCGCGGGCCGCGCGTGCCAATCGCCGCCACTGTGCCGATGGGTTATGAAATGCCCAAGCCGCAACAAAACGCTCCCCCTGAAATTTCAGCCAACGGCGCCCCTCCTGGCGAGGAGCTGTCGCACGAGCGCCTCGGCTTCAGTGTCGGGACCGATTATTACAACACGGGCAAAATGGCGACCAACTGGGGCACGGGTATTCCCGTTCCGGTCACGGTTGAGCTGATGCAGCGCGGCCAGCAGCGGTTCAATATCAATTGCTCCGTCTGCCATGGCCTCACTGCCGCCGGCAACGGTGTCGCCAAGCAATATGGGTTGACCACGGTCGTCAGCCTGCAGGACGAGCGCATTCGCAAAATGGCTGACGGCGAAATCTTCAACACCATCACCAACGGCAAAAACACCATGATGTCTTACGGCGGCAATGTGCCGGTGGCGGATCGGTGGGCCATCATCACTTACATTCGCGCGCTGCAACGAAGCCAAAACGCCACGGCTAACGACGTGCCGGAGGACCAGCGCGCCAAGCTCGATCAACCGGAGCCGCTGAAAAAATGAGCGAGCGTTCCCAAGTCGTGCCCACGCCGGAAGGCGAGTATTTCGAAACGAACCGTTTCGCGAGTCTCTCCTTATTGCTGGCGGCGGGTGCAGTGGTTGGTCTGGTGCTTTGCGTCATTGGCGCGTTCGTTTCGCCGATTCAATTCAGCTACTCCTGGCTCTTCGGGTTCATCTACTTTTTCACCCTTTGCTGCGGCTGTTTGTTCTGGACGATTGTTCATCACGCGACTGATGCGGAGTGGTCAGTCGTCGTGCGGCGACAACTCGAGAACATCGCGCTGCTGCTGATCGCGCTCGCGGTCTTCGCCATCCCGATTCTGCTCCTGCGCCACCATCTCTTCGAATGGATGAACATCCCGCGCGGGCAGGATTACACGCTCGACAGCAAACGAAAGTTTCTAAACTGGCCCTTCTTCCTTTTCCGTGCCGCTCTCTATTTCGTGCTCCTCGGCGGCGTCGCATTTTTACTACGCCGCTTCTCCGTCGCGCAGGATCGTGATGGGAACCCGCGTTTCACCGTCTGGATGCGCAAAGTCGCTTTTGCCGGTCTGCCCATGTTTGGCTTTGCGCTCAGCTTCGCTGGCTTCGATTGGCTGATGGGCCTCAACTACCGCTGGTTCTCGACCATGTGGGGCCCTTACCTTTTCGCTGGCGCAGCCGGCAGCTCGATGTCGCTCCTCGTGCTTGTCATCACTGCGTTGCGCAAAGCCGGTTACCTCCAAAATCTCGTTACGATCGAGCATTACCACATCATGGGAAAATGGATGCTGGCCTTCTCGGTTTTCTGGGCCTACATCGGCTTCAGCCAATACATGCTGTATTGGTACGCCAACATTCCCGAGGAGACGCAGTATTACATCGTCCGGAACACCGAGTCGTGGTGGCCGCTCAGTTTGCTCCTTGTCTTTGGCCGCTTCTTCGGGCCTTTCGCGATTCTGCTTCTGCGTTCGATCAAAAAACATCCGCACCAACTTTGCTGGGTCGCCGGCTGGATCATGCTCATGCAGGCGCTCGACATGTACATTATCGTGCTGCCGTCGCTTCACGGCACTGGCGTTCGCCTGAGCATCTGGGATTTGCTTTGCCCGATAGCCATCGGATGCAGCCTCGCTTTTCTCTACCTGCGGCTCATCGGCCGAAGCTCCATGTTCCCAATGCGCGACCCGCGGCTGATCGAATCCCTGCGGCTGACGAATTGATATGGCCGCACCCGTCGCATCATCACGTCTCGGTACGGAACGTGTCCCGTTTACTGCCTGGATCGGCGTCGTTTTGCTCTTCATCCTTTTCGGACTGGTCGTGGCGGTGCTCATTGGGCTGTCGCCACGCGGCGACGATTACGAGGCGAAGCGTGCCAAAGCGCGCGAAGAGAAACTAAAGACGACGCGCGAGGACTCGACGAAGGAGCTGAACTCCTACGCCTGGGTGGACAAAAGCAAAGGTGTCGCGCGAATCCCGATCGACCGCGCCATGCAACTAACGCTCGCTGATCTCGCTCAGAAAAAACCCGAGCCGGCGAACCCGATTGAAACACCCGCGCCGGCGGCGGCAGCTTCTCCGGCCGCAAGTCCGCAATCGGCTGCCACTCAGACCGGCGCCAACCAACCTTCGCCTACACCTTCGGCTCCGCCGCCGCAGGGCAGTGCGGCACCAAACCTGCCTTCGCGCGAAGGACCGACCAATCCTGAAATTCGCGGACAACCTGCCGGTGCCGCAAATCCGCCGAACGCACAACCTGGCACTCAACCGGGGGCATCTGCCACACCAGCCGCCGTGCCGTCGCCGCCGAGTGGTCAGCCGGCGGTTTCGCCGTCCATAACGCCGGTGCAATCCTCTGCCGGCACGCCTATTCCAGTCGCGGGCAAAACGCCGCCGCCCTCACCGCATTGAAATGAAGTCGACAGAGATTCCATTGAAGAGTCCGGGCAGCGTGACTGATTTAAGCGCAGTCGAAGTGGAAGCGGTCGAGCGCGCGCTCATCGACGCCTCAATCCGCGTCCCGGTGCTGATGTTCTATACTACAGCGATTGGCTGGCTGCTCCTCGGAACGTTGCTCGGCTTGTTTGCGTCGTTCAAAATGCATTCGCCCGATTGGCTATCGAACGTCTCGTTCCTGACCTGGGGCCGGGTCAGCCCGACTTACATGAACGTGATGCTCTACGGCTGGGCGTCGAATGCGGGAATTGGCACCGCCATCTGGTTGATGGCGCGACTTTGCCGCACCACCCTGCGCCATCCGCTGGTGCTCGCCGCCGGCGGCGGGTTTTGGAATCTTGGCGTGTTCCTCGGCGTCATCGGCATTCTCATCGGCGACAACACCGGTTACCAGTGGCTTGAATTTCCCAGCTACGCCGCGGTAGTGATTTTCGTTGGTTATTCGCTGGTCATTTCCTGGGCGGTGTTGATGTTCCGTTTCCGGCGCGGCGAATCGATTTACATCACGCAATGGTATTTGCTCGGCGCCTTCCTCTGGTTCCCATGGATATACCTGGCCGCGCAAACGATGCTCTTCATCGTCCCGGTGCAAGGTGTGATGCAGGCGGCGGTCAACTGGTGGTATGCCAATAATCTGCTCTTTCTTTGGTTCGGTTCGCTCGGCCTCGGCACCGCCTATTACATGATCCCGAAAGTGATCGGCCGCCCGGTTTATTCCTATCATCTCGCCGCCATCGGTTTCTGGACCTACGCGTTTTTCGCCAGCTGGACCGGAATGCAACGCCTGGTCGATGGGCCGTTCCCCGCCTGGATGATCACCGCCAGCATCGCCGCCATGATTCTGTGTGTGATTCCATTCGCCACCGTCGGTCTCAATCATCACATGACCATGCGCGGCTATTTCCCGCTCATGCGTTACAGTCCCACCCTGCGCTTCACCGTCTTCGGCGCGATCTCCTACACCGCTTTCGCCGCGGTCGGCGTTGTCATTTCACTTCGCTCCTTTGCCCGT
>JBBSGS010000234.1:0-3643 GCA_038253875.1 Chthoniobacterales bacterium | reverse complement strand
TCTCGATCGACATGACGCGATTGTGGAGGAAGTACACCTGGCCCTGCCGTTCGAGTTCGCGATTGATGGCGTCGCGGATGATGCGCTCGTCGTAGCCAGCGACGATGGTCTCCACCGGAAGGCGATTGAGCGGCGGCGTCTCGATCGTGGACATGTCTTTGACCCCGACTAACGACAAGTAAAGCGTGCGCGGGATGGGCGTGGCGGAAAGCGTGAGCACGTCGACGAGCTTGAAGAGTTCCTTGAACTTTTCCTTGTGGAGGACGCCGAAGCGCTGCTCTTCGTCGATCACGACCAGGCCGAGATCCTTAAAAACGACATCGCCGGAAATGAGGCGATGGGTGCCGACAACGACATCGACGCCGCCGTCGCGAAGCTGCTCGAGGACCTTGCGCTGCTCCGCGTGGGAGCGGAAGCGGCTGAGCATTTCGATGCGCACCGGGTAGTCGAGCATGCGCTGGCGAAAGGTCTCGAAATGCTGCTGCGCCAGCACTGTGGTCGGGGTGAGGATGGCGACTTGTTTGCCTTCCATCACCGCTTTGAAAGCCGCGCGAATCGCGACCTCTGTTTTGCCAAAGCCGACATCGCCGCAGATGAGGCGATCCATCGAACGCGGAGCTTCCATGTCGTGCTTCGTATCGACAATGGCTTTGAGCTGGTCGGGCGTCTCACGAAACGGAAAGGAGTGCTCGAATTCCAATTGCCATTTCGTGTCGGGCCCGAAGACGTGGCCGGTCTGAGTTTCGCGCTCGGCCTGGAGCGCGAGCATTTTGCCCGCGTAATCGAAGATCGAAGCAGCGGCGTTTTTGCGGGCGCGCGACCATTTCGCGTCGGCTAACGAACTAAGCGGTGGCGATTTTTTCCCGACCCCGACGTAGCGCGAGACCATGAAAGCTTGCTCGAGCGGGACGTAGAGTTTCGCTTCGTCGGCGAACTCGAGGACAAGGACTTCGGGCGCCGCCGCGACACTGCCCAATTTTGTGAGCCCGAGGAAACGGCCGATGCCATGCTCCAAGTGGACGATGAGATCGTCTTCGTGCAGCTCGGTGAAATCTATCTGGGCGCGATGTGCGCCGAATTTGGCGCCGCCCTGCAGGCGGCGCCGGCCGTGCGTGGGCGCGCGGCCGAAAAGCTCCGCCGCGGCGAGGACGACAAGGTTCGCAGCCGGAAAACAGAAGCCGCGCGGGAGCGTGCCCTCGATCAACTCGAGCCCGCTGATTTCAACTTTCGCGTCCGCCATGATTTCGCGGAACCGCTCGATCTCGCCCTCGGTCTGGAAGTAAATCGCAATCCGCGCGCCGCTCTCCCGCCAACTCGTTAGGCGAGCGAAGAATTGCTGGCGCTTCGCTTCCGCGATGATGAACTCGCCGGTGTCGAACTCTCCAATCTCGCAATCGACGAATGCGCCAGAGAAATCTTCTTCGCTACGGCCACGGCGCGCGAGCCAGCCTTCACTGATGACGAT
The DNA here is from genome assembly GCA_038253875.1 of Chthoniobacterales bacterium. Classification (GTDB taxonomy): domain Bacteria; phylum Verrucomicrobiota; class Verrucomicrobiia; order Chthoniobacterales; family UBA10450; genus Palsa-1392. The sequence continues at coordinate 2,178 of JBBSGS010000234.1, read as the reverse complement.
CGCAGCGTCGTGCTCCTCGCTCTCCGGCTCAATTGCGATCTGGAGATGATCTCTCCCGAGGTAATCGCGCACTTTTCCGCTCTGATCCTCGGTCGCACCTAACAATACCTCGACCGCGGGTAGATGCCCTACCGACGTTTGCGTATCGAGATCGAATTCGCGCAACGACTCAATTTCATCGCCGTAAAATTCCGCGCGGATTGGCAGCTGCGCCTGCCAGGAATAGACGTCGAGAATGCCGCCGCGGACGGCGAATTGCCCGCGGGCGGTGACCTGGGCGGCGCGTTCGTAGCCGGCTTCGCCTAACGACTCGACAACGTGCTCCAGCCGCTGCGTCGCGCCCCGCTTCAGAAGCAAGGCGGCGGCACGCAGAGCGCCGCGCGGCGGAGCCGGTTGATCGAGGCTGGCGCGCGTCGCCACGATGACGTGGCGGTGCTTTTCTTCAAGGCGGCTGAGGAGGGCGAGCCGTTCCGCCGCGATTTCCTGATCCGGCAAAATATTCTCAACCGCAAGGAACTCTGCCTCGAGAAGAAAAAGCGCCTCTGGGAGCCAGTTGATCAGGCTTTCAAAGAGCAATTCCTGCCGGCGCACGCTCGGGCAAATGACCCAGAGCGTCGCCTCCATCTCGCTCGCAAGGGCGGCGACGAGGAAAGCCTGCGCCGGCGCGGCTACATGCGAAAAGAGGACCGGCCGTTGCCCGGAGTGAAGAGCGCGCAGTTGTTCCGCGATCGGCGCGCTGTGCGCGACGGCTCCGAGCAGGTCCGCGCCTAACGAGTCTGCCACGCCATCAAACGTCCGGCCCAACCGCGAGGGCGACGAACTCATTTCGCCTCACGAGATCTTCGAAAATTGCAGGCGGGAGCGCTTGGTCGCCGTCGCTGCCTGATCTCCGCCAACAACCTAACGAATGCTCGATCTGCTCAGCGGTGAAAGCGAGTTGGGTGATGATGATCATGGCGCGAAGAGCAGGAGTCTACCCTTTGCTCAACGTCGGGCAACCGGGCGTTGCCTCGGATTACGATCAAAGATCGCGCGTTGGCCCGCGCCTGCTCCTCGGGCTGCGCGACGGCCGCATGTCCAGTTTCTCGAACCTGGCCTTTAGGGCGTAATTTCCACCGGAGTGCCGGCCTCGACGTTATTATAGAAATTCTCGGCCATGAACTCCGGCATGCGGATGCAGCCGTGCGAAGCTGGGTAGCCCGGCAGATAGCCCGCATGCATTCCGACTCCGCCAACGATGCGCATGAAATAAGGCATCGGTGCGCCTTTGTAATGGGTGCCAGGCGGTTTCGGGTCTAGCTCGTTGTCGATATTTGGAACGACCACGTTGTCGTTAGCGTCGACGTAATCGCCATACCGGCTGGAGGCGTGGTCGGGATCTTTCTGGTTGATCTTAAAGGTGCCGATGGGTGTATCCTTGCCTTCGCGGCCGGTCGAGAGTTGTGAGATGCCGACCAGTTGTCCCGCCTTATAAAAATAAGCGCGCTGCTCGCCGAGGCTGATTTTCACGGATGGCTTGCCCGGCATGCCGTCGCCATCCCAATAGGAGACAGTGTCGTTAGGCGCGCTCGAGGCCACGGGCTCGGTGCCATACACCCCGCCAAGGTATTGCGTCTGCCCGTATGCCAGGCGAGGATCGTCGTCCGCGCAGCCGGCGAAGGTGAAAACGGCGCCCATCGCGAGGAGAAAAGCAGGCCGGAAATAGGAGTGAAACATAAGGGTTTGGCCCGAGGGAAGCGCAACTAACGCGGTGCCCTTTCAAAGTCAAGATGAACGGGGAAGCAACATCCGGACCGGGCGGCTTGAATTTTGCTTGGATTTGTCGAGACTGGCGACCGTCCACCGAAACCTAAGTGTTTCGACTCACATGCCTACCTACGAATACTCGTGCTTGAAGTGCCGCCAGAATTTCGACGCCTACCAGTCGATGCGCGACGAAGTATTCAAGACCTGTCCAAAGGAACTCTGTCGGCAGGCGACGTGGGGCAAAGGCAAAGTCAAACGGCTGCTCGGAACAGGCGCCGGGCTGATTTTTAAAGGATCCGGTTTCTACATTACCGATTATCGGAGCAACTCGTACAAGGAGGGCGCGAAGAGCGATTCGCCTTCCGGCGGAGAAAAGAAAAGCGAAGGGGCCGCGACCAAGCCGGAGAGCAAACCAGCGGCCGGCACCCCGCC
>JBBSGS010000233.1:0-3730 GCA_038253875.1 Chthoniobacterales bacterium | reverse complement strand
TTACGCGCGTGGTTTGGCGGGCAACAAACAGGCGGTGGTCGATTGCATCGCGGCACTCGAGCAAGTGCTGGCGAATCAGCCTAACGACCAACTGGCGCGTGTTTATCTGGGCAGCGCCTGCACCCTGCGCAGCCGCGATCTGCCGTTTTTTGGCACGGCAAAACTGGCTGCACTCCGGCGAGGCATCGCGCTGATGGATGAAGCGGCGGCGGCCGCGCCTAACGACGCCCGGGTGCACCTCTTGCGAGCGGTGACGAATGAAGCTTTTCCGGCGCTGCTTGGGCGACGCAAAATCGCACGGCAGGCGCTCGATGCTCTCGTCGCGACGGTCGAAAAGGATCCGGAAAAACTGAAGCCCTCCGATCGGCAGCTCCTTTATCTGAATGCCGGCGAAGCCGCGCAGAAAGCAGGCGATGGCGCGCGCGCGGCTACGCTCTGGAAGCGAGGATTGAATCTCAAGGCCGACCGGGGATTGACTCAGGAAATCGAGAAGGCCTTGAGCCAGCTTTGAGCCGGGCCGAAGGCGGTTTGCCTAACGCCATCCGTCCAGAGACCATCAATACGGGCACTCGAAGCCAAACTTTGAAACGCCACTAATCTGTGCCCCATTGATTCATGCTGGCGGATCTCGAACGCATCCTCTTCGACGAGGCGACGATCTTGCGCCGGCTCGACGAAATCGCTGCGCAGATCTCCGCCGACTATCAGAGTCGCGAGCTGACGGTTATTGCGGTCCTCAACGGCAGCCTCATTTTCATGGCCGATCTGCTCCGGCGCATCCCGCTGCCGCTGAAACTCGATTGCCTGAGCGTAGCCAGCTACCACGGCGGCGCGAAGACGAGCGGCGGAGTGGTCTTCAAACAAATCGTCCTGCCAGATGTCGCCGGCCGGCACATTCTCATCCTCGACGACATCCTTGATAGCGGCGTCTCGCTCGCGGCGATCGGCGAAAAACTCCGCCACGAGCAACCACTCAGGGTGAAAATTTGCGTGCTCCTGCGGAAGAAAAAAATCCGCCTGCGCGAGGTCGAAGCAGATTACGTCGGGTTCGACATCGGCGACGAATTCGTGGTCGGGTACGGACTGGATTACCTGGAGTGGTATCGCAACCTCCCGTGCATCGGGGTGCTCCGGGATGACCTGATCGCCTCGGCCTAACGAGTGCCTAACGAACGACCATCAGCGATGCAAGTCACGGTTCAGTTTTTCTCGCAGCTCCGGGAGATCGCGGGCGCGTCGGAAGATGCGCTTGAGCTGGCGGAGGGGGCTACGGTGGGCGATTTGCTCGCCCGGCTCTACCGGCTCCATCCCGAGCTAGAGGGTTGGGACCGGAACATTCTGATCGGCGTGGGCGTGGAATTTGTGGACCGGAGCCACGTCCTTCAGCCTAACGACAGAATTGCAATCATGCCTCCCGTGCAGGGTGGGTGAGACCGAAGTCGGGAGGAGGTTCCGCTATTTCGCGCATGTAGACGCTTCGCTCCGCGAGGCGCGGGAGAGCGTGTGGCCCGTGCGAGCAGATGTCCGCTGCTCTCTCGCGCCTCCCAGAGGGAGGCATCTACAAGGCAGCTTTGAATCGCGCCTAACGGGATCCGTTCTTCGGAGCGAGCCACACGTCGCGGCCGACGAGGTAAAGGAGAACGCAAAGGACCACGAACGGAATCAGTGCAAGCAGATCGGCATGCGGTCCGGCGAAAAAGGGATTATGCGCGTTCGCCCAGGCTGCGAGGCGCTCATTGGTCGGGGCCATACTCGGCACGCCGGCCATGATGGCGATGACGATGCCGGCGAGCGCGCCGCCCGCGATATAACCGGAGGCAAGGAGGACGCCGGAGCTTTTGTCGCCTTCCGCGACCAGGGCGTCGTGGGTCAGGTCGTGATCTTTGAATTTGTGTTTGCGCAGCCAGCGATCGACCAGCCAGCGGAGCATGCCGCCAACGAAAATCGGGCTCGAAGAAGCTAGCGGTAGATAAACGCCGACGGCGAAGGCGAGCGACGGAATCCCGCTCATCTCGAGCGTGACCGCGATCATCACGCCTAACAAGACCAGCGTCCACGGCAGTTTGTGGCCGAGGATGCCTTTGATGATATAGGACATGAGGGTTGCCTTTGGCGCGTCGAACTTCGTCACCGCAGAACCATCAGGCCGGGTGTGATGGGTCCCGTTGATACCCGGATCGACGAGATAGACCGCTTCGCCCTGGCCATTCACGAGGAAGCGCTGGGCAGGGCCGCCGTTGGGATCGGCCCGCTGCCAGGAACGGTAGAGTTGCGGATCCAGGTTGGCCTGTGCGCCTTTGACGTGTTCCGGCGAGCCAAGCTCGGCGTCGTTAGGCGCACGCAGGTCGGCAGGAAAGTTGTGCTCGAGTTTGTAGACGACTTCGCCCTGGTCGTTCACCAGATAGTCGCCCGCATCGAGGCCGGGAACGATCGAGTTCACGCCGCCCTTGGCGTTATGCAGCACGCGATAATGTCCGGTCGTATCGGGCTTCAGTTTTTCATTGAAAGGCGGCAGGTTGGCGGCTTGTACCCGCGGCGGCGGCGCCCCGGCCACAACTTTTTGGAAAGTCGTAGGCGGCACATAGACCGTGTAGGAATTATTCAGAACCAGCAGAATCGGTCCGAGCGCGAGGGCGGAAGCGAGCGAGCCGGCGAGGATTGCGATCTGCTGAAACTTCGGAGTCGAGCCGACGAGGAAGCCAGTCTTCAAATCCTGTGAAGTGGTGCCGCCATTGGAAGAAGCGATGCAGACGATCGCCCCGATGGAAAGCGCTGTGACGAAATAGGCCGGCCCGGTCCAACCGACGATGACAAAAACGAGACAGGTGAGGAGCAGCGTCGCCACCGTCATCCCCGACGTAGGGCACGAGGAGGAACCAATCTCGCCGGTCAGATGCGACGAGACCGTGACAAAAAGAAATCCGATCACGACGATGAGGAGTGCGCCGATGAAGTTCCAATGCAGATGGAGTTGCGGTGCGAGCATGATCACCAAAAGGATCGCGATCACTCCGCCGATGACGAACTTCATCGACAGATCCTGATCCGTGCGCGGCCTTGCGCCGACCATACCGCTCATCCGGCGCAGATCGGCCAGCCCGCTTTTCATCCCGTGCCAGATGAGCGGCAGCGAGCGCACCATGCTGATGATCCCGCCCGCCGCGACTGCGCCCGCGCCGATGTAAAGGACGTAAGCCGCGTGGACGTCGTCCGGTGTCATTTGGCTGATAAGCTTGCCTCCGGTTTCCGGAGCAAGAACGGTGGTGAGCCCATCGCCGAAAAACTTGATCGCGGGAATGATCACGAGATAGGCGAGCACCCCGCCCGCGCACATGATGGAAGCGATCCGCGGCCCGATGATGTAACCCACGCCTAACAATGCAGGCTCGATCGTCATCGAGATCGATCCGGCCTTGAAGGGCGCGCCGAAAATCTTCTCGGGCGAGTTCTTCCAGGCGTTGAAGGCATTCATCGCCGACTGATAGAGGAAGCCGATTCCAAACCCCGCAAAAATCGTCTTACCGCCGGTCGCGACTTCGTCATCGGGCTTATCTTCCAACCCTTCGCGGGACGCGGCCGCCTTGAGCACTTCGGCACAGGCCGTGCCCTCGGGATATTTGAGCAACCCGTGCTGATCGACGATGAGCGCGCGTCGCAACGGGATCATCATGAGAATGCCCAACAATCCGCCGAGCGTTGCCACGAGCATGACGCGCGTAATCTCGAGATC
>JBBSGS010000232.1:0-3798 GCA_038253875.1 Chthoniobacterales bacterium | reverse complement strand
CTGGCCGACAAGGGAAATGGTAACTACGCTTACCTCGATTCGGTCGAGGAAGCGAAAAAGGTCCTCGTTAGGCAAATCAACGGCACGCTTGTGACGATCGCGAAGGACGTGAGAATCCAGGTCGAGTTCAATCCGGCACAGATCGCTTCCTATCGCCTGATCGGCTACGAGAAGCGGCTCTTGAAGAAGGAGGATTTCAACAATGACAGGATCGACGCGGCGAAATTGGCGTTGGTCACACGGTGACGGCGCTTTACGAAGTGGTGCCGAAGGGCGCAAAGCCGAATCCGGCGGGAACTATTCCCGCGGTCGATCCGTTGAAGTATCAGCGAGATGCGGCGTCGTTAGGCGAAACGGCCTCGTCCGAGTTGTTGACCGTAAAAGTGCGATACAAAGAGCCGGAGGGAACGACAAGCAAGTTCCTGGAGCGACCCTTGGTCGATCGCGGCGCGCAGTTCGCAAACGCGGCGCCGGATTTGAAATTCGCCGCAGCTGTGGCGGAGTTTGGAATGATTTTGCGTGATTCTGAATTTAAGGGGAACGGCTCGTTAGGCACCGTGGCAGAGTGGGCGCGAGAGGGCAAGGGCGCTGATGCCGAGGGTTATCGCGCCGGATTTCTGGAGTTGGTGCGAAAAGCAAAAGCGCTCAAAGCGCGGATGTGACTCTTTGCAGATACCTCCCTGCTGGGAGGCGCGGGGGTTGCCTCGTTAGGCGGCACAGCTACGATCCACGCTTTTCCCCGCGCTTCGCAGAGCGAAGCGTCTACAAGGCTTCCGTCGCTTCAACCGCGACTTGGGTCTTCACGCGCGTCGCCAGGAACGCCCCGAACAGCAAAACTCCCGCGCTCCAGAGTTGGGCGTGCGAGAGCCGCTCGCCAAAAATCCAGGCCGAGAGCGCGATCGCGCCCATCGGGCTAAGCAGTTGCAGCGTTTGCGAAAGCGCCACCCCTATCTCGCGGATCGCGATGTAATACAAAACGTGGGCGAGGCTGATGCAGGTGACCGCGGAGATAACGAGCACTGCGTTGACGTGCGCCGCGACGTGCAGCGGCGTGTCGATTTTCCCAAAGACCCAGGTGAGCGGACCAAGCATCGCCGAGGTGAGAAAACTGATGACGGCGAAACTGCGAATGGTACCGAGGCGGGCGGAGGGGCGTTTCACGAGGACGCCGTAGAGGGCCCAGCAAAAGGTCGCGGTGAACGCAATGGCGAGCCCGCCTAACGGCACCCGTCCGGCGCTCCAGCCGGGTTGAAACCAGAAGACCCCAACCGCGCCTAACAAACCCAAAAGCGTACCAAGCTGGAAGCGCCATTGCCTAACGATCCAGCGTTCTTCCGGGAAAAAAATGAGCGCGAGGAGCGCGGTCATGATCACGCTGGAGCGAGTGAAGATCGCGTAAACGCCCGGCCCCATGTAGAAGAGCGAGAGAGTCTGCGTGATTTGATGGACGACGTTAGGCAAAGCCGGCAGGAGGCAGGCGCCAATGACGCGAAGGTCGAGCCGTGGTCCGCTTTTGCGGAAGCGATAAATGGCGAAAGGAAGAATGGCGAGGCAGCCTACCGAGTAGCGGTAGAAATTCTGCGCGAATGGGTCGTAGTAGCGATTGAGGTAGAACTGGAAAAGCGACGGCGTGGACCAGATGAGAATGGTGGTAAAAACCGCGGCGTATCCTTCGGAATGGCGTGGCGCGGCATGCTTCGAGAGAGCCGGCGAGGTGGCGGGCGCGATTGCCATGAGCGGGAGTTCGGCAGTTTAATTTGCTGGTCTACAAGCGATTAATCGCGGAGAAACGAAATCCTAGGAGAGATTCAAATGCACCAACTACCTACACAACTCCGTACCGTCGCGGCGACCGCGACGATTTTCTTGTTTGGCCTGAGCGCGCCGCTCTTGGCGGTTTCACCGGAGGCGGCCGAGCACGGCAACAAGGGCAACGCGCTCGCTCAAGCGGGCAAATACGACGAGGCCATCGCCGAGTTCACTCTCGCGATCAACGATAATGTCAAAGATCCGCGTTTTTATCTCGACCGCGGGCGCGTTTATCGGGTGGCGAACAAGATGCCGGAGGCGCTGGCCGATTTCACGAAGGCGCTGGAAATGGCGCCCAGTGCTGCCGAGGCCTTTTTCGAGCGGGGTAAGACGGAGCTCGCCCAAAATCAGTTCGACCCGGCCCTGGCCGATTTAAACAAGGCGATCGAACTCGACGCGAATAACCCCGAGGCCTATTACCGCCGCGGGCTTACGCAATATCACCAGAAGAAATTCAACGAGGCGATTCAGGATTACACGACCAGTCTTGAGAAGAATCCGAACGACGTTATGCCTTACAACCGGCGCGCGGATGTCTATGTGGCGATGGGTCAGTTCGCAAAAGCGCAACCTGACTTGGAAGCGGCCCTGCGCCTGAAGCCCGACGATGCCACCACGATTCAGCGGCTGCAGTTTGTCAAAAACAAGATCGCTCAAGCTGCGATGACACCAGCGCAACCGACTCCACCGCCGGCGCCTACGCCCGCTCCTCGGTCGTCTATCCTCACGCCGCTCAATATCGGCATTGGGGTTGGAGTCTTAGCCGTCATTATTTTTCTCATCCTGCTCATGGCGCGACAGAAATCGCGACCACCCGAATAGAACCGCCCGGAGGGACGGGCTTCCGCTCCTCCACTTTGGCTCAGGTTGCGCGCGCAATGCAATCTGACGCCCGCAGAAACCATTCCGGACATACAGAAGAATGTCCCTCCGAAGCCCTATTCCCGCGGCACGGGCCACCCTCGCGAGAGAGAAATTGTTTTTGACAGGGCAGGGCGGGCGGTTAGCTTGCCCCCGCTTTTTCGGAGACCGAGGAAAGGTCCCATGGCCGTTCAAATCGTTGAACCGGCTCTGGGACTTTCGCTTCTAACGACGACGAGCAACCGGTTTGTCCCGCATCTGCGGGGCGAGCTCGAAATGAACAGCGGCCCACATAGCTCAGTTGGTAGAGCACGTCCTTGGTAAGGACGAGGTCACCGGTTCAAGCCCGGTTGTGGGCTCCAGTGCTCACGGCCGGCTAAAATCAACCTAACGAAAAGAAGAGCAGCAAAGTTAAGCAACCCAAGGAGAATTCCAGATGGCTAAGGACAAGTTCGAACGCAACAAGCCGCACGTGAACGTCGGCACGATTGGTCACGTTGACCACGGCAAAACCACGCTCACCGCGGCGATCACCACCGTGCTCGCGAAGAAGGGCTTTGCCCAGGCGCGAGCCTACGATTCGATCGACGCCGCTCCCGAAGAAAAAGAGCGTGGCATCACGATCTCGACCGCGCACGTCGAATACGAGAGCGACAAGCGCCACTACGCGCACGTCGATTGCCCGGGCCACGCCGATTACGTGAAGAACATGATCACCGGCGCCGCGCAAATGGACGGCGCGATCCTTGTCGTCAGCGCTGCCGACGGCCCGATGCCGCAAACCCGTGAGCACATTCTGCTCGCGCGTCAGGTCGGCGTGCCATCGGTCGTCGTCTTCCTGAACAAGGTCGACATGGTGGACGATCCCGAACTCCTCGACCTCGTGGAAATGGAAGTGCGCGATCTGCTCACCCAGTACGAATTTCCGGGCGACAGCATCCCGATCGTTAAAGGGAGCGCCCTCAAAGCGCTCAATGGCGATCCCGAACAGGAGGCGCAAATCCTCGCGCTCATCGCCGCGGTCGATGATTATATCCCGGTGCCGGAGCGCCCGGTCGATCAGCCATTCCTCATGCCGGTGGAAGACGTGTTCAACATTGAAGGCCGCGGCACCGTCGCGACCGGTCG
>JBBSGS010000231.1:0-3918 GCA_038253875.1 Chthoniobacterales bacterium | reverse complement strand
GGTTCAGCCGGATTCCAAAGACCCATTTTCCAAGCTTTGTAATAGCAGGGAAAATGGAACTCCGGCTGGCCCCGCGACATTTGCTCCAGGGTTTGCGCGAACTGCTCCATGCGCGCTCGAAGCCCTTTCTCCTCTTCGTCGCCGCCGCCTACTTTTCTCAGGCGGCTCTCCTTTGTCATCCAGGGAACGTTGGGGTCGTAGCCGCGCTGCTGAATCGCCGAGTGCAAAGCCTTGTAAAGCTGCCAGGGTTCCAGCACTTCCCGGCGGAGCAGCTTAATCCGTAACAAACAGGAGGTGTAACAGGTCGAATCCCCCCTCGCCGGAAACTCCCGTTCCAGCCGCGCGTCGCCGGGCGTTGTCTGCCAGTGGCCGTTGCGATCCCGCATCACTCTGCGTCCGGCCAAGGGTTCGATGCCAGCCTGACGCATGACCTGATCGAGCCATCTTTCGCGGGCGCGATGTGCTTCACGGACCCGCCAAATGCGACGGCGGCCTGCGGCGCTATTTGTCTCCGCGAAATCGCGTGGGATGAGGAGCGAGGCCTTGTGAGGGAAGGAATGGTTCGACAGGTCGCGAACGGCCTCGCCGATTGAGGCTTTGCCTATGTCGAAGGACCAGATTGTTTTTATCATCCGGGAATTTGCGACTCCAATTCAGATTCGAGATTCGTTTACGAGATGCATCATAAGAAATTTGTAATCGCGTGAAAGGCGGAAGCGGGAAAACGACGATCGCGGGAATCACGCGGCTGCTGGCCGAGCGGACCAGGACCCTCAAAATTTAAAGGTTTTGCTCGTGCACGGTCTTGACGGTGCAGAACATCGCAGGCTACCCTGCCTCGTAGTTTCAGATCTGAGGTTCGCCATGAAAAAAATCTTTGCTGCTCTCTTCGTCGCTCTCGCTACTTTTCCGGTCGCCAGCTACGCCTGCGGAGGCGGCTCAGATTGCGGCGGAATGGAATTGCCACCGCCGCCGGTCCCCACGCCCGGGCCGATGGAGAATCTGTTGGGCGTTCTCTCGAATCACGCCGGTTTGACCGCCGGGCTCGTGCTCGCGGCTCTCCTTGCCGCGCTCGCTGCCCGGCAACGGAAATTGGAAGGAATCAGTTCCGCTGCTCCTTCCTTGGCCGGCGGGATTTCCTAACGCTTTCCGTTAGTCACCATGTGTCTCGCGATCCCTGGGAAGATCCTCGAGACGCATTTCGAGCATTCGATGCGGATGGCCAAGGTGCAATTTGGCGGCATCAGCAAACGGATTTGCCTCGAGTACGTGCCCGAGGCGCAAATCGGCGATTACGTTCTGGTCCACGTCGGCTTCGCTCTGGCACGGATCGACGAAGAGGAAGCAAAGCGTGTTTTCGAAATGCTCCAAGGCATCGGGGGGCTGGAAGAGTTGAATGATCCGCCCCCGGAGCGGCCGCTCTTCCGCAGGGCGGAGGCGAGCGGCGTCGGCTAGATTGCGTCGGCAAGTCTCGCCGAAGAGGCTTTAGCCTCGGCGCGCCAATTGCCAACACCATCCTTTCGGAAGTTGGTGCTGGGTGACACCCAGGACCAACGGGGTGGCACCCCGTGCTCCCCAGAGAGATGCCCTGTCCGACGCCACCAGCCTACGGCGGACGCTATTTCGTTTTCACGGCGTCGAAATTTTTCACGAGCAGGTAATTGTGCCCGTCGTACTGGGTGACGGTGCCGTGCGCGGTGATCCAATAATCGCCGCCCGCACAACGCCCGGTAAATTTCTCGATCTCCGCCCGCTTCTCGTTAGGCAGGACAAAGACGACTCCCGGCTCGGTGCTCGTTTGCAGGACGATATTGTCCGGGGCCTCGCCTACTTTCCAGGTGCAGTAGCCGCACATCGCGCTCCCGCTCACCTCCTCGTTGTCGCCAACCGGGAGCAATGCTCCCCATTGTGGGAATGGAGGCACTTTTCGGGCGGCGGCCGAGGCGACGGCGACTGGCGCGGGGTGTTTGCTCGCCCGCCAGCGATCGAACGAAACACCCGCCATGATTATGACAACCATGGCGATGAAGGCGACGAGAAGGAGCTGCTTTGATTTCATGGTTGTTTAAGTGAGAAAGAATACTGGCGGCGAGTTTACCCCGCGTCCAGAATTTTGACGTGCACTCGCCAGTCTAATAAATCGATAGCAGGCTCGAGCCCCATCCCGTCGCGGCTGCGAGTGCTTCGGATAAGTCACGTTTCACCGCGTGGCGGCTTGTCGTTTGCCCCGAGGCAGACTTATTCGCGCTGACAGATGCGGGCGAAAAGGCGAAACAGCTGGTTCGCGCACCGACTCTTCGGCCTTCGTTTGTTCCTGTTTGTTGTCGATAGAGAATTCTTGCGGCTACCTTAGGATGCGCGCTGAATTTTGAGGGTCATCGAGATATTTCAGGGTTGACCTCCTCGCCGCCGAGGCGCAGGATGACTGCATGATATTGGTTTTGTTTTCCACAATATCTAAGGCTGGGAGCCATTCTCTCATGTTTCCGCTCACCTTTCTGCGATCTGCACTTATGTAAACGGTTTCGGAATCTGCTGAAAAATTATGAGCACCATCACTCTCGACGCCCCGCCGCCCATCGAAACGCAGGTCGGGAAGGTGGATCACTTCAGCAGTGTCGCCGAACGCGAAAAGCGGATCGCGCTTCAGCCCGACGAACGAACCTTGCCGCTCGGCCCGATCAAGGTGGTGCACGCTTTCTGGCTTGCCGGGATGAGCTGCGATGGATGTTCGATCGCAGCGGTCGGTGCGACAGCTCCTTCGGTCGAAGATTTGATTGCCGGCACGATTCCCGGGGTGCCGCGCGTAGTGCTTCATCACTCGGTGCTTTCGGTCGAGTCAGGGCACGAATTCGTCCACAACTATGAAATGGCAGAAAAGGGCGAGCTGGGCGCGCCCTACGTCGTCATCTACGAAGGCTCGATCGCGGATGAACGGATCGCGGCGGCGAGCGGCGGTTACTTCTCGGCCATGGGCGCGCAAAAAATGCCCGATGGATCGAGCCAACCGATCCCGACGGCGTCCTGGCTAAAACGGCTCGCGCCCGGCGCCGCGGCCGTCATCGCTGTTGGCACCTGTGCGACATGGGGCGGCATTCCGGCCGCGGTCGGAAATCCGACCGGCTCGATGAGCATCATGGATTTCCTCGGAAAGGATTATCGCAGTGCATACGGCCTGCCGGTGATCAATGTGCCTGGTTGCTCGCCGGTCGGTGATAACTTCACCGAAACGATCGCCTGCACCTTGCTCTTTCTAAATGGGCACGGGCCGCTGCCGGAATTCGACGAACTCGGCCGGCCGCAATGGCTCTTCAACGAAACCGTGCACCAGCGCTGCGTGCGCGCCGGCTACTACGAAGAGGGAACTTTCGCGAAGAAGTACGGCGAGAAGGAATGTCTGGTCGAGATCGGCTGCTGGGGGCCGGTCGTGCAGTGCAACATCACTTCGCGCGGCGCGATCAATCACATGGGCGGCTGCATGAACACGGGCGGCGTTTGCATCGGCTGCACCATGCCGGGATTCCCGGATCGGTTCTCGCCTTTCTATAAGAAGCCGCCGGGAGCGAATATCTCGAGCGCGGGCTCGAAGGTCCTCGGCACTTTCATGCGACCGCTGCGCAAGATTTCGATGGAATATCTCAATCGCGAAACGCGCTGGGTGAAGCAAGGACACGTGCCGAGCGGATGGGGCCACGTCGAGAATCCCGGGCCGATCATGGGTTTGGTCCACAAACTTTACATCAAGTATCAATTCCTCGGCTCGAAGAAGACCTGGAAAGCGGAATGAAGCAGCGAAGAGAAAAGGTAGCGCAAGCTTCCAGCTTGCCAGCCCTAACCAAGCAAGCTGGAAGCTTGCGCTACTAATATGTATTGGAACATTGGATTCATTATCAGCGGCGTGATCGTCTTGGTTGTCGC
>JBBSGS010000230.1:0-3926 GCA_038253875.1 Chthoniobacterales bacterium | reverse complement strand
TTGTCACGAAAGATCGCCGAGACTGATTCGCGAAGAGCCTTATCGGAGTAGAGGAGCGCCGCGAGGTTTTCGCCAAAAGGGGGAGCGAGACTGCCGTAGGTTTGCGAGCCGGCAACCGGGAGACGCCGAAACGAGTAATAGAGCAGGCTCGTCTTAACGTTAGGCCACTGCTGCTGAGCAAGGGCCGAATGCAATTGAAAATTTTGTGGCTGGGCAACGCCAGGCACAACAAACCTTCCTTGGAATACGCCACTGTTCTTCTGGAACTCCAAAGTCCATCCTGTCGCGCGATTCATCGTCATGCTGATCGTGTTCTCAATCTCGTGGTCGAAGAAGAGATCCGCCGCCTGGCACGCGCGAATAATTTCAGGCAGATGCTTTTGATACGCCTGGGCTCATCAGGGCCAGCGCTTCCAGAAGGTTTGATTTCCCGCTGTTCGGCTCGCCAATGAAGAGATTGACGCGGCGCGGAGACAAGGTGGCGCTCCGAATCGACTTATAGGAAACCTCTAGTGTTTCTATCAACGGCACGGTTCCTATTACAACATGTGGGAACTGTTGGCCAAGCTTTCAGGACTCGGCAGCCGCAGACGCTTGTCTTCCGCGAGGACTTCGCCTAACGGCGGCCAGCTCACTTCGCTGTCCATGCCGTGGAAGGCGTGCAGGTAAACCGCAACCCCTTCCGCTGGATATTTCTCGACCAGCTGGGTGATCGCTTCAGTCAACTTTTCCTTCGGCGGCGATTCCGGCAGATTTTCCACCGTCCCGTCGTCGTCGCGCTTGATCCCGACCGCATCGAGGAAATCGCAAAGCATTGGCTTTTGCGCGCCGAGCAGCCAGGCCTGGAGCAGATGGGCGGCGACGGTGTCGCTGATTTTGCGGCTGAGCGCACTCTGCAACCAGACAGCGCGTTCGTTAGGCGGCTTGCGCTCGACATAGACGGCGCGCAGGTGGCGCTGATTCGCCAGCCCCTGGATGGCGGCTTTCAAGACCGGCTTCTGCTCTCTCTGCAGATAGCCGAAAATTTCCCCGGCCAAAGCGGGTGACATTTTCTGGAAGATTTCGTGCGATTTCATCGGGTTGATTCTGCGACTGCCGACGACACAACAGCGGGAGCGTCTTGCGCGCGACTGTTTTTCGCAGCCACCCATCCGCCAACAATGTTTTGGCAGCGACTCCTATCGCAACACAGCGGTAATAGATAGCGCGCACTCTGTTTCAAACGCTCCTCTAGAAGAGTTGCGGCTGATCGTCGTCCGGGTTCGGCTGGCCGATGATCGAACGGATTTTCTCGAGCATCTCGCGAAAATCGTACGGTTTCTGGATGGTATCGATGACACCGGCCTTCAGGATTTCTGAGCGCATATTCGGCTCGAGATAACCGCTCGCCACAAGCGCGCGCACGTTCGGCTTGATCTCCTTCATCTTCAGAAAAACCTCACGGCCGCCGAGCCGGGGCAGCCCGAGATCGCAGAGGACGAGGCCGATTTCGTCCTTATGGGTGGTGAACATTTCTACTGCTTCGACGCCGTCTTTGGCGGCGAGCACTCGATAGCCGTCGCCTTCGAGCATGATGACGCCGAGCCCGCGCAACATTTCTTCGTCCTCCACGAGCAGGATGGTGCGCGCGGGTTCGTTAGGCCGGGTCGGAGCATTCTCACCCGGGGCGGGTTGGGCGACGTTCCCAAGGGGCAGATACACATTGAAGGTTGTGCCGTAGCCCGGCTCGCTATCCACCTGGACAAAGCCGCGGTGATTATTCACCACTCCGTAAACCACTGAGAGCCCAAGCCCCGTGCCTTTGCCACGCTCCTTCGTCGTATAGAACGGCTCGAAAATGTGCGGCTTCACCTGTTTGCTGATGCCGCTACCGGTATCTATGACGCGAATGCAGGCGTAGCGCTCGGCGGTGACAGTGGTGAATTGTTCGCTGAGTTCGGCGCCGGGAACGGTCGCACTTTCGAGCGTGATCGTGCCCCCGGCGGACATGGCGTCGCGCGCGTTGACGCAGAGGTTCAGGAGGACCTGATGGATCTGGCTGCGATCTGCCTTCACCAGAGGCAGGTGTGGTTGCAGATGGAGGAGGAAGTTGATCGTCTTTGGGAAGGTAGCTCCGAGCATGTTATCCATCTCGCGAAGCAGCGCGTTGAGATCGAGCGGGGCAAATTGCGCTTCGGTTTGCCGGGCCGAAGTAAGGAGTTGCTGCACCAGCGCCGCACCGCGCTCGACCGCTTCGCGGATCACCCGGATCGCCTCGGGCACCCGCTCGGGATGCGCCTGCCATTCCTCGATCCGCGTGGTGTAGCCGAGGATAATGGCGAGGATGTTGTTGAAGTCGTGCGCAATCCCGCCGGCGAGCGTGCCGAGCCCCTCCATCTTCTGCGCCTGGATGAGTTGCTGCTCGAGTCTTTTGCGCTTGGTATCGTTGAAAAGATAACCTTTCAGTTCAGTCGGATGGCCCTCGGCATCGAAGCTCCCGGTAAACCTGGCGGCGACATAGACCGCGTCGCCGTCGCGCTGCCGCATCTCCAGTTCGCTGCGGTCCACACTCTCGTTAGGCCGAATCTCCGCGAGCAGGTCGAGCCCCTCCTTTTTCGTCCGCAACAGCGACATGAAGTTAGCCGTCTGCGCTTCCTCCACTGAGCCGAAGCCAAAGATCCGGGCGAACGAGGGGTTGCAGGCCAGGATCGTTCCGTCCGGTTTCATGATCAGGTTGCCGGTGAGATCTTCATCAACAAAACGGCGATAGCGCTCCTCGCTCCGGCGGAGCGCCTCGGCCGCACGCACGCGGTCAGTCACGTCGGCATTGATCTGCAACCAGGGAGCGTCCGGCTTGGTATCGGTAAGGGTCCAACTGCTCGCGACCACAATCTCATTGCCATCGCGGCGGGTTTGCCAAAGTTCGCCTTCCCAATGGTCTTCCGCGCGGAAGGTTGCCTTGAGCCAGCCGAGGGTCTTCGCCGCGCGGGTCTTGAGCAACTCATCGACATTCTGGCCGAGCGCTTCCTCGCGTTGCCAACCGTAGATGCGCTCCGCCCCGCGATTCCAATAGGTGATCGCACCGGTCGCGTCGCAGATGATGAGCGCGTCGCTTGCCAGATCAAGCAGTCCGGCATGTTGCAGAAGCTCTCGGCGAATCTCTTCCAGGTCGCGTTGCGCGCGCGCTTCGCGCAACGCCCGCCGGATGGCCGGCGCCAGCTTGGAGAGATATTCCTTGCGCACGAAATCGGCCGCGCCCGCGCTCAGCGCCGCGATGCCCTCCTCGGGATTCCGGCTCGTGAGGACAAAGATAAAGGGCACCTCGGGTCGCCGCTCGCGCGCACGGGCGAGAGCGCGCAAGCCGTCGTAATCGGGCAGGAATCGTTCGGCCAGGATCAGGTCCAAGTTCGCCCTCTCCAGCGCCCTAACGAATTCAGCCTCGGTCCCGACCCGGGTCAGAGTGCACTCGATGCCGGCACGGTCGAGCTCGGCACGAATGATTTCGCCGTCGGCTTCATTAGCCTCCAGGTGAACAATCTGCAGCGGCGACATTGTTGTGGGTATTTCGGCCTCTCCTTGCCCAAGAGGCCCCGCCTAACGAACAATCTCAAATTCGCGCCGCCCACGAATGGGCCCGCCGCCGTTCAGGTCGGTGTGCCGCCGGCAACGATCGGCGCGGTCGCGAATTCGTCCAGGGTCACTGCCTGGGATTGCAGATGGGTACGGCCTTTGTAGAAGCTGGCGAAGATAACGAAAAGCACCGCCGCGACAAACATCAGGATGGTGAAGAAAGAGTAGAATTGGAAATCGGTCAGCTTCGTCGTTCCATCCGGGTTTACATCCCAGGCATTGAAACGCGCGTCGAAGAGATTGCCGGAGGCGATCGCGAAAAGCCACAAGGCCATGACCGAACTCTTCATCGAGTTCGGCGCCTGGGTGTAGGAGAA
>JBBSGS010000229.1:0-3928 GCA_038253875.1 Chthoniobacterales bacterium | reverse complement strand
GATGATGATTGAGAACTATCGCTCCGGATTTCTTTGGCGATTGATGCGCGATTGCCCCGAGATCAAAAAGGGCCTGCGACGCGCCGGTTTCCGCGGCGGCTGGCTCGGACGAAATGAGGCGCGAGTCCGATGATTCCGTTTGATGACGCGCACCGTGCTGTACACTATCCGCCCGACCGGCGCTTTCGCGTCTGGATGCGTCCTTCGGCTCTGGCGATTCTCGCCGCGATTGTTCTTCTCCCGCTGATTTTAGCCTGGGTGCAGGTGGCGGTGTTGGGGATGCCTTATCTTAAGCCGTCACCAGCTTCGATCGAGGGCGCAGTCAGCGGGCCACACGGGTTCCCTATTTGGATACGCTGGACGCATTTCTTTAACATGATCTTTCTCTTCATGCTCATGCGAAGCGGGTTGTCCATCCTGATGGATCATCCCCGGCTCTATCTGAACGACGATTGCACTCCGGGGACTGAGTGGCTGCGTTTTACTCCGCTACGTGTGCCGAAGGATAAGGCCTGGACGGCGAAACAGGACGCGCGCTATATCTCGCCGGCGGTGGCGACCCCGGGCTATCGGCACACCGTGGGCGTGGCGCGCGCGTGGCACTTCATCACGGTCTATGGGTTTGTGTTCACTGGCTTGTTCTTCGTCTGTGGGCTACTGACGAGCGAGCAATGGCAGCGCCTGGTACCGACCTCCACCGCGGTCTTCGTGAATGCCTGGAACACCTTCGTGTATTACGCGAACTTCCATTTCCCTCCGGAGCCGAATGGCTTCTATGGCTACAACGCGCTCCAGCAACTGGCCTACTTTGCGACGGTCTTTGTCATGGCGCCGCTCTCGATCATGACGGGGATGGCGATGTCTCCGGCACTGGTCAACCGCTGGCCCCGCTACGCCGGGATGTTTGGCGGGCGCCAATGCGCCCGGTCCATTCACTTTCTCATGCTGGTCGGCTTTGCCTGTTTCACGGTCGTGCATGTGACGTTGGTCGCGCTGACTGGTTTGCGGCGAAACATGAACCACATCGTCCTGGGTCTCGATGATATGAGATGGACCGGGTTGGTGCTGGGACTTATCGGGATCGCGGTCGTCGTGCTCTCGTGGATCGCGGCACATTACATTTCCTGGTATTTCCCGCGCGGTTTACAACATGCCCAGCGCGCGGTTACTCACCCGCTGCAGTTAGTTACCCTGGACAGACTTATCCCGCAGGAGACCTACACGCGGGCGCAGATTTCCCCCCACTTCTGGCCGAATGGGAGGATGCCCGAACGCGAGGATTGGAAGCGGATGGTTGCCGACGGATTCAGAAATTACCGGCTGAAGGTAGGCGGGCTGGTGGAGAATCCACTGGAGCTATCACTGGACGAAATGCGAGCGATGGAGGCGGAGGAAACGATTACGATGCATCATTGCATCCAAGGCTGGTCGGGCATCGCGGAGTGGCGCGGTCTTTCTTTGCGTAGCCTTATCGCGCAGGTCAAACCAAAGCCGGGAGCAAAGGTGCTCGCCTTCTACTCCTTCGGCGAAGCGCTTTATGGCGGCACCTACTACGATACGCAAAGCATCTACAATGCATTGAAAGCTCAGGCCATGCTCGCCTTCGACATGAATGGGGCGCCCCTGACTGGAGTGTATGGCGCTCCGCTCCGCCTGCGGGTAGAGAACCAGCTTGGCTACAAGATGGTAAAGTGGATCGAGCGCATTGAGTTCATCGAGTCGGTGAAGATGGTGGGTAAAGGAGAAGGTGGTTCGAATGAAGACGATGAATACTTTGACCTGCTGCCGAATATCTAAGGCGATCTTATCTTCTCACAAAGATGTCACTGGCAGCCGCCGATCGCCAGCGCGAAAGTGTATCTGATGCATTTCCCCATTCGCGGCCCGGCTGAGGTGTGGGTGAAGGAACTCAAAGAAATAAAGCGCGCTGCGAATCGAATGGCGCCTATTCCTTTATGTGATCTTCCGGAGCGCTGAACCTTTGTGCATGGCCATGTGGTCAGTCTTGTCGCTCTTGATCAAATACTGCGGCTCTTCCTTTGATGCGCGAACCGTATATCCCTTGAATTTGATTTCTGAAGTAATCTTTTTCTTGATGGTTCCCCGGACACAGCCCGCCTCCGAGTTCCATTCAACGTGATCGCCAACTTTGAATCGGTGCGCCATAGGTAAAACTGGTCAGCGCTTCTCAAGACACTGCTTCAGGACTACTGCCTCATTGTGCTCTTGATCGCGCGCGCCGTAGATAAGAGTTTCTGTTCCTTCTTTAGCCTTGCTCCTGATGGTCGCGAGCCGCTCGGGATGATGTCCTTGAGATCGGCGTATTGCGCGAGTGTGCGCCGGATTTCCTGCGCGAGTTTGTAATGCCGCTCGCCGACGATTCCCGGCGTCGCCATTTTGGAACTCGATTGCAGCGGATCGATCGCCGGGAAAAGCCCTTCGCTGGCGCGGTTGCGCGAAAGGACGATCGACGCGGAGAGATGCGAGAAGGTGTGCACCGCGGCGGGGTCGGTGAAATCGTCCGCCGGCACATAGACGGCTTGGATGGAAGTGATCGCGCCGGAATCCGTATTGGCGATCCTTTCTTCCAATCCAGATAGCTCGGTCCCCATCGTCGGCTGATAACCGAGACGTGACGGCATTTGCCCCATCAAGCCAGACACCTCCATCCCGGCCTGGATGAAGCGAAAAATATTATCGATCAGCAGCAGGACATCGCGGTGTTCGTCGTCGCGAAAATACTCGGCCATCGTTAGGGCAGCGTGACCGACCCGGAAACGACTGCCCGGCGGCTCATTCATCTGGCCGAAGACCATGACCATGTTTGGCAACACACCGGCTGCTTTCATGTCGCGGTATAGTTCTTCGCCTTCACGACAACGTTCACCGATCCCGCAAAAGATGCTCACGCCTTTCTGGTGCGACACGACGTTGTGAATCATCTCGGTGAGCAACACCGTCTTGCCCACGCCCGCGCCGCCGAAAAGTCCGGCCTTCCCGCCGCGCTCCAAAGGCACGAGCACGTCGATGACCTTGATGCCGGTCTCGAAAATTTCCGACTTGGTCGAGCGTCGATCGAGCGGCGGCGGATCACGATGGACCGAGCGCCATTGGATATCGGGCGGCGCCGGCTCGCGATCGATCGCGTTGCCGAAAACGTCGAACATGCGCGAGAGAATTCCTTTTCCGACCGGCGCTTTGAGCGGACCGCCGGTATCCTCCACCGCCATGCCGCGCGCGAGACCTTGCGTCGGGGTGAGCGCGATCCCGCGCACGTGATGCGCATCACTTTGCGCCAGGACTTCGATCACGATCTCCTTTTTCGCACCCGCGCGCAGGACCGAGTAAATCGACGGCAGTTTCTCATCGAAGCGCACATCCACAACGCTGCCGCGGACCGAGACGATCACACCTTTATTCGTTAGGTCGGGTTTGTCTGTCATGCCGATCGCTTCTCCATCGCGGCATTATATTCGCCACGACGAGCAGCTCGATTGCAGCTGGCTCGGTGAGAGAGAGCCTGCTGTGCCGCGGCCACGTTTGCCTCTTGCCCATGCCAAATCTCCAAAGCTGGCTGTTGAATCGCGCGGGAGAACGAGAAGGCCAGCGCCCACGGCATGCGCGATTCGAAGCGAACGTTCATGGCGTTCAACCGGGCGGAGGCTAACTCCGCCGACTGGCCGCCCGAGAGAAACGCGATCCCCGGAACTGCAGCGGGCACGGTTCGCAGGAAACAATTTACGGTGGCGTCCGCGACCTCCTCCACGCTTTCCTGATGCGGACAATTCAATGCCGGAAGCACCATGTTCGGTTTGAGCAGCATGCCTTCCAACATCACGCGCTGCCGGTTGAGCTGGGCGAACACCATGCGCAAAACTCCTTCCGTGACGTCGCCGCACCGCTGCATCGTGTGATCTCCATCCATCAG
>JBBSGS010000228.1:0-3940 GCA_038253875.1 Chthoniobacterales bacterium | reverse complement strand
TCCCCTGGTCAAAATCTACAGCACCGCGAAGGCCGATCTCGCTTCACCGAAGGACGCCTTCGCATTGTTAGGCGAAGCCGAGGTCACGGCCAAGTGGGATGTCCCGCCTGCCCGAATCGGGGACGTCCTCGCCCTCGCCGGCGACAGCGTCGATAACATCCCGGGCGCCGGTTTCGGACGGAAAACTGCCGCGAAACTCATCAGCGAATTCGGTTCCCTCGACGCGCTCCTCGACAATCTGGAGAAAGTGAAAACGCCTCGGACGCGCGAGAAGCTTGAGGCGGCTCGGGAAAGGGTCCGGCAAAATCGCAAGATGGTCGAGCTCGATTGCCATCTCCCGCTTCCCGTGCCGATCGACGAGCTGCGAATCACTCCCGATTATCCACTGTTGATCGATGCCTTGGAGAAGTGCGAATTCAAATCGCTTCTCCAGGAAGTGCGCGACGAAGCTACTCGGGCGGGGACACACGAGCAGAGCGAACTACTTCTGTAGACGCCTCCCTCTGGGAGGCGCGGCTTTGGGCCGGAAGCTCACCTGTCATTCAGCCCAAGACCCGCGCTTCGCGGAGCGAAGCGTCTACAATGCCTAACCAGCCGGAAAACCTTTGAACGGTCTCGAACTACGGCTGTCTAACTGCTTCGGTTAAGGCGATTCGGGCGGTGGCACGTCCTTGCATTCGAAGTTTCTCCGCGGCGTGCCCTGCCCGGATCTTTTTTTTTCGCCTTGAGGAGCTTGTCGCTCCCGCGTTTTGCCCGCATCGTTGCTGCGATCGCGAGCGGTTCCGCCCGCGATTTTCCAGTTGCGCCGGGCCATGAATTTTTCCGCTGACGACCTTCTCCTGATCGATCTCGCCCTGCGCGAGGACATCGGCGGTGGCGACATCACGACAGAGTATTTCGTCGCCGAAACTGAGCAGGCTTCCGCGCGCATCCTCGCCAAGGAACGAGCGGTCGTCGCTGGCGGCGACGTGGCCGCGGAAGTTTTTCGCCGGGTCGATCCCGATCTGCGTACCGAGATCGTGCAGAAAGACGGCGCCACGGTGGCGGGGGGAGCGACGGTCCTGGAGGTTCGCGGCCGCGCGCGCTCCATTCTCACGGGCGAGCGCGTGGCGCTTAATTTTCTTCAGCGCCTCAGCGGCGTCGCGACTTTGACTCACGCCTTCGTCGAGGCCGCGGGCAAGAATGGCGCCAAAATTCTCGACACGCGCAAAACTACGCCCGGCCTGCGGAGATTTGAAAAAGCCGCCGTTGCCGCCGGCGGCGGGGCGAATCATCGGGTCGGTTTGCACGACATGGTGCTGGTGAAAGATAACCATCTTCTCGCCCGTCCTGGCCGGGCCAGGCTGACGGCGGCGATCAAGCGGGTGCGCGCGGAACGACCCGGAATCCGTATCGAAGTGGAGGCCGAGAATCTCGATCAGGTGCGGGCCTTTCTCGAGATCGAAGGAATCGAAGTGATCCTCCTCGACAACATGCGCGGCGCGGAAATGCGCGAAGCGGTCGCGATCGGGAAGGGGAAGATGAAGTTTGAAGCGAGTGGCGGGGTCAACCTGCGCAACGTGCGGCAGATCGCCTCCACCGGTGTCGATTACGTCTCGATCGGCGCGCTCACCCACTCCGCGCGAGCGATCGATTTTTCCCTGGAGCTGACGCATGTCGCGGCCTAACGATCCAGCACTGCGCACGATTTTTCCGCACCCGCACTTACACGTGAATGTGAAAGTGTAGGTGCATGTGAAGAAGCTCAGCGCAGTGCCCCCGCTTGATCGCCTCCTCCCCGAAGAACTGCAGGTGTCGTTAGGCGCAGGCGTCATCGGCCGGCGGATCATCGTCCTGGAGTCGACCGGCTCGACGAACGACTTCCTGCGACAAATGCTCACTCCCGCGCTTCCGGAAGGCTTTGTCGTTTTCGCCGAGCAACAAACCTCCGGCCGCGGCCAGCGCTCGAATCGTTGGAACTCGGCCTCACATCAAGGCCTTTGGTTTTCCATTCTCTTGCGTCCGAAAATTCCGCTCGCGGAAACGGCGCGCCTAACGACCTGGGCGGCGCGAGCGGTCGCGGGAACAATCCGCCAGCAGTTCGCGCTCATCCCGACGATCAAACCGCCTAACGACGTTTACATTGGAACGCGCAAAGTCTGCGGAGTGCTCGTCGAGACGAAGGCCGGGCCGGGGACGGACTTTGCCGCGATTGCGGGCATCGGCGTGAATATCAACCAGCCGCTCGAGGCCTTTCCGGAAGCGCTCCGAGATCGCGCCGGATCGCTCGCGATGGCGGCGGGGCGGCCGGTGGATCGTCAGCAGTTCGCGGTTGCGCTGCTGCGCGACCTCGATCGCAGCTACGCCTTGAAATTCTGAAGCGCGCGCAGCCGGGCGAGAGCGCGTCCGCTGTCGATCTGTTCGCGCGCCAGGGCGACGCCGGCCGGCAACGTTTCTGCCAACCCGGCGACGACGAAGCCGGCGCCTGCGTTCAGCAGTGTCATCTCCCGTTTGGCGCCGCGGACCTCTCCCGCGAGGATCCCACTCAGAAGAGCGGCGTTCTCCAGGCGATCGCCGCCACGCAATTCCGTGAGCCCGCCTAACGAAATTCCGGCGCCCGCCGGCTCGACTTCCATGACGGCGATTTCGCCCTCCCTTAATTCCGCCACCTTGCTCGCGCCGCCGATGGAAAGATCGTCCATGCCGGCCCCATTTTCCGCCAGTCCGTGCACCACCCAGGCTCGTTCTCGCCCGAGCTGCTGCAAGACCTCCGCGAACACCGTCGTTAGGGGAGCAGCGTAGACGCCGAGCAATTGCCGGGGCGGGCGAGCCGGGTTGAGCAAAGGGCCCACGAGATTGAAGACAGTGCGCGTCTTCCTACGCGCGAGATGTTCGCGGGTGGCGGCGAGCGCGCGGAACACAGGATGATAATGGCGGGCAAAGAGAAAGCAGAGCTGCAGCTCCTCAACGCAGCGGCGTTGAGCATCCGGCTCGAGCACCAGATTGACGCCCAACTCCTCGAGCACGTCCGCACTCCCGCAACGCGAGGTAACGCTGCGGTTTCCGTGCTTCAGAACCACCGCGCCCCCCGCCGCAAGAATGAACATGATCGTGGTGGAAACGTTGAAGAGATCGAGTCCGTCGCCGCCAGTACCGCAGACGTCCATCGCCGGTCCGGGCAGGCTGGAGAGGTCGATTTCCGGATCAGTCGCGCGTTCCAGTAATTGCCTAACGAATGCACTGATCTCGGCCGCGGTCTCGCCCCGTCGGTGCAGTTGCGCCAGAAAATCCGCCTTCAGTTCGTCATCCACCGTGGCCGAGACCAATTCTGCAGTGGCGATGGCAACGTCTCCTTCGTCCAGTTCGGCGCCACTGCGGACCTTGTCGATCAATCCGTGCATAAGGGAGCCGGCGGCGGCGCTCAGGCGCGTGGCTCGTTCACTTCGTCGAGCCAGCGGCGATAGATCTGTGGCGAAATTTCGGACGGTTTGATTTCGCTGCGGCCGCCCCAGAAAACATTCGTGTAGGCGACGGGAAGGCCGCACGCCGCAAGGTGGCGATCGATCGCCGCCTTGTGTTCGAGGAGAAGCGCTTTGTCCGTCCCGTGAGCGACCGCCATGATGTTCACGTTGCGAAATTCCGGCCCGGCCTCGCGCCAGTAACAATGCGTCAGGATTTCGTGACGCCCGACTTCGCCGCCCGCCTCCACTTCGCGGCCCCCCGGCACCGCCCAATGAAAAAGCGCGTTGAAACGGGTCACCCGCACGCCGCCGGTGGAAGGCTTTACGTGTTCCAGAAAAGTGGAGAAGCGTCCGATGACCTTGCGCTTCGTTAGGGCGTCCGCGCTCGCGAAAAATTCTTCGAGACCAACACCCGCCTCCTCGGCCCGCGCGATCCAGGGCGACTCGTGGATTTCCTCCGGGGTGAACTCGCGTTTCAGGGCCGTGAGGACTGTCCATTC
>JBBSGS010000227.1:0-3960 GCA_038253875.1 Chthoniobacterales bacterium | reverse complement strand
GGAGTTTCGAGCGTCAGGTCGGTCATGCCGATGATTCCGTTCATCGGAGTGCGAATCTCGTGGCTCATGTTCGCCAGGAACTCGCTCTTCGCGCGACTGGCGGACTCCGCAGCGACTTTCGCGTCGTGTAGTTGGACGTTCGTTTCCGTGAGGGCGGAGCGAGCCGTGGAGAGGCCGATTCGGGCTCCGTCGAGACCTGTGGCCGCGCGGCCGATCTCTTCCTGGAGTCGATTAAAACTTAACGCCATGTCGCCGACTTCGTCGCGCGAATGCACCACGAGGGGCGCGAAATCAAAATGTGCCTTGGCGGCGTCGAGATCGCCCGCGGCCAGCGCCCGCATCGCGCGGGTGAAATCGGCGAGGGTTTCTTTCACCAGCTTATCGGCGGCCTTGGAAACTTCGACCGCGGAATGCGCGATCATGCCCGGCAGGATCAGCCCGACGGCAAAGGTTAGCATCGCGACGGCGACAAAGGTGTCTTCGAGAATGACGATAAGCGCCTCGTTGTGCGTTGAGACGTGGCCGACCGCGATCAAGTAACCAACTGCATCGAGCACAAGGACGAGGAGCATCGCGCCGGTCAGCTTTAGATGGAGCGTGCGCGCGATTCCCGGCAGACCTTCTTTACGGCGGTCGGCAAATTTCCGCCACGCGTAGAGCACCGCGCCCGAGTAAGCGAAGGCGATGCCCACCAGCACGGTCGGCAAGCCAAACTGCTGGAAATCCAGAATCGCCGTGAGTGCCCACACACCGGCGGCGAAAAGCCCGAGCATGATCGTGCCTCGCGGCGCTCGATAGGGTCGGGCCATCTGCGGCTCGTTGCGGCGCAGCAGCCAGACGGCGACATTCGGCAACGCTATGCCGATGAGATAGGTGAGGTTCGCAGCGGCGATCAGCCACACCGGGATCGCCGATGAAAAGAAACGCGATTGCCATGGTCGCGGTGAGGAGTGTCGCCACCCAGGGCGCGTCGGTGCGCGAGCGTTTGGCGAGGATCTCCGGCAGCAGGCCGTCTTCTGACAATTGCGCCAGCGTCCGCGCCGCCCCGGCGAGCGGAGCGATGGTGCCGTGGAGCATATTGAAAATCATGAACCAGATCGCTGCCGCCTTGGCCGCTGCGCCAAGCAACGGCGCAAAGGTCGGCCCGAGCTCAAGCGCGAGATCTTTCGCCATGGAGTCCGGCCCGAGTGCGCCGAGCCAGATGATCGGCAGCACAATGAAATAGAGCGACGCCAGCCCGGCGCTCGCGAAGATCGCGCGCGGGACGTTCTTGTTTGGATCGATCGTCTCGCCGACGTGACAGGCCGCCTGTTCAAAAGCCGGCGCGGCAAACCCAACCAAATAAAGCCCTGCCATGACACTCGTGACCTGCCCGAACCAGCCCGCAAAAGGGACGGTCAGGTGAAAGGTGAACGCCTGTTGCCAATCCACGCTCCCGCTGAAAATCGGGATCACCGCGGAGAGGAACGCAAGCGCCGCGGATGCGGTGGCAATTGGCATGGCGAAGCGCATCACCCATTTCACACCGCACAAATTAATAAACGTGAAAAAGAGAACGATGCATGTCGCCAGCAGCGGCACCGGGAACCATGGGAGATACCACTGATGGATCGCCGACGCCGAGAACAGGGCCGTGAGCCCACACGTCGGCACCCAGCCCCACCAATAACAAACGCCGGTGAGATTCGCGAGCACCGGACTGTAAGGCCGGAAGGCTTCCGCGCAGGTCGCGGCGATGCCGCCCACGCGGTTCGGATACATGAGGACCAGCTCCGTCCAGCCGGGCGTCGCGGCCCAACTCAGGAACAAGCCGGCGATGAGCAACAGCACCGCCGCGCTGCCTTGTCCGGAGATCGCGCCCTGGCCGATGAAAAGCGCGCCGAGCAGGAATAAGCTCTGGTTGATGCCGCCCATGGCGACGGCCGTGGTGCCGAACCAGCCGACGGTACGCGGGTGGGCGAGTGTTTGTGTTTTCATGAAATCAGGAGCGGGGAAATGGGCGCAACATTGGGTACTGACGGGTCATCGGCCGCCGCGATGCGCGCGACCAATTGAAGGAGCACGGCCTTTTCGAGGGGCTTGCAAATGTAATCGTCCATCCCGGCGGCGAGACAGCGCTCGCGGTTGCCGATCACGGCGTGCGCGGTCATCGCCACGATCGGAGTGTGTCGACCGCTCGGCTTCTCGATTTCGCGAACGCGGCGCGTCGCTTCGAAGCCATCCATCTCCGGCATCTGCATCTCCATCAAAATGAGGTCGAAGGCCTCTCGCGTAGCGACATCCACCGCTTCGCTGCCGTTTTTCGCGTAGAGCACCGAGTGGCTGCGCTTCGTGAGAATCCCTGTCGTCAGCGCGCGATTGATTACGTTGTCTTCGGCGAGGAGGATGCGCAGACCTTTTCGCTGGGGCTCGTCGTTCTTTCGGGACCCACTCGCGTTCACCTCAGGAACCGAGGATGAAGGCGATTTTGGCGCAGCCCCGAACCATGCGGTGAAATGGAGAGTCGTGCCGACGCCGACTTCGCTCTCGATCCACATTTTGCCGCGCATTTGCCCAATGAATTGCGAGGCAATCGCGAGTCCGATCCCAGTGCCGCCAAAGTTCCGCGTGCTCGAACCATCGGCCTGCTCGAACGCTTTGAAAATAAGCTTCTGCTTTTCCGCCGGGATGCCGATGCCCGTGTCTACGACCGAAAAGTGCAGGCACTGCTCGGAAGAGTTGAGCGCTGGGGGATCCGTTCCGCCGCCACCCGCCCCCTGCGCGGCCTCTTCGGCGAGTTGAACGTTGAGAGGTTCGGAAACAACTTGGATTACGATCTCGCCGCGCTCGGTGAACTTCAGTGCGTTGTCCGCGAGGTTGAGCAGGATTTGCTGCAGCCGCCCTGGGTCGCCAACAAAATGAGTCGGAACCTCCGCTGCAATCTCGGTGCGCAGGAGCAGCTGCTTGCGCGGCGCCCGGAGTTGTAGTGGATCGAGCACCTGGGCAACTGTTTCGCGCAAGTCGAAAGGGATCGCCTCCAGCCCCAGCCTGCCCGCTTCGAGCTTCGAAAAGTCGAGGATGTCATTGATCAGACCAAGTAGAAGCGCGCCGGAGGTCTTCGCCATCTCGAGACAGGCGCGCTGCTCCGCCGTGAGCGAACTCTCGAGCACAAGGTTGGTCATGCCGAGGATGCCATTCATGGGCGTGCGAATCTCGTGGCTCATGTTGGCGAGGAATTGGCTCTTGGCCTTGCTCGCCGCTTCGGCCGCTTCCTTGGCTTCCAATAGTTCGCGCTCAGCGCGCCGTCTCGCGAGGAAGACGACCTGAGAATTCTTCAGCGCGACCGAACGGAGCTGTTCCTCTTCGTCATTCTCGGCGACCATTAGTGCCTCCCATCATTTCCCCCGCGCTGCCGACTGCTTCGATAAAAAGACGCAGCGGCCGTGGGGCGCTCCCGATATTCAATGGTCATATTCTGAGTTGAGATCAAATTGTGGTCACCGCGAGATCGCCCATAAGGTTGCCGAGGGCGTCGTCGATGTGCGCGATCTCCGTTTCCAATTCGGAGAACCTCTGTTGGGCGTTGGTGAAGTCCCGCTGCTCGCCCATCCGCTCGAGTACGCGCGTCATTCTGAGCGCCCTTTCTGCGCGGAAGGCCCCAAGAGAACTGAGCAGTGCATGCGCGGTGCGGGCGAGGTCGTCGGCGTCTTGGCGGGAGAGCGCGGCGCGAATTTCATCCAGCAGCCTGGGCGTGTCGGCTTGAAAGAGCGCGATCATGCGCTGGAGCAGGGCTTCGTCGCCATCGAGCCGATCGAGAAGCTCCGCGCCAGAGAATACGGGCGGCGCCGCGAGCGCTTCGGCTAGGGGGAGAGGGGCTTCCAGCCTCCAGGTTGGCTGTTCCGCCGACGACCCTGCCGCGATCCGGCCGAGGAGCGCGAGTAACTTCGCCTTTTCCAGTGGCTTCGAAATGTAATCATCCAT
>JBBSGS010000226.1:0-3972 GCA_038253875.1 Chthoniobacterales bacterium | reverse complement strand
GGCTGGCAAGTCCTTTGCCAGGCGAGCGCGCTCTGTGCAGAAATAGTGAGTCACATCGGCCCGCGCCGCGAGCGTGCTGAAACACAGCGCCTCGGGCAGCGGCGCGAGCAGCTCCACGTAATTTGCCGGTGGATTGATCGGAGGCAGGGGTGGAGCCGGCTTTGAGGCCCAGCTTTTGTGCGAGGGCTTTCGCCGAATAGCTCGCCGCTATTTGGATGTCGTTAGGTTTATCTCCAGAGCCGCAGCCAGTATCCGGTTCGTTGCCGTTCGTTAACAGGTTCGGGTTACTGCCGGCGTCCCCTGCCGGACTGTCACAACCAATCGCCTGTGTGTAAGTGGGGCCGCCGTTATCTTGCAGCGGGCCGAGCAACGGATTGGTGTTGATCTGGTCGGTGGTGCCGTTGTTTGGGCCGGTTCCATCGCTGCTGAGGTTGTAGACATCCGCGGTCATCGTTGCACTGAAGTTCTCGATGCCGCTGGCGTTAAAGATGGTGCTGCCGATCTCCAGCGTCGCGCCGAAATTGTAAATGCCGCCGCGAGAGAAGTAGTGCTTCACGTTGAAGCCACCGCCTTGTTGCGGGGTGAGGCCGATCTTTGTGTCGCCCGTCGCGTCGACGATCGCGTTCACATCCATGTGGCCGGCAACGTGCGGCGCCAACTCAGCCGGATTGCCGGAAAGAATGTTGACGACACTAGCGGGCAGGTCGCTTGTGGCGATGATTTCCGAGAACGTCAGTGCCGGGAGCGGATTCGTCGCCAAGGCGAAAACGACTGCGGTGTTTCCTCTCAAGATAACCGGCGCGAACGGCGGCTCGTTAGGGCAAACGACCACCACCACGCCGGTCGACTCCGGCACGGTGAAGTTGAAATGCGAACTCGCGACCGGATTCACGGAGCTGAAGATTTGGCTGAACTTGTCTGCCCGGCCGGCGTAGCGCACCAGGCGGTCGATCGTTAGGCTGGCTTCCGCCGCGACTGTCCCCTTTTGCCTGCCGGAAGCGAGCTCGGCGTCCAATTCCGGCCGGCGCATCTCCAGCACCTCGGCCGCGCGGCAGAGAATCTGGGCGCGCAGATAGACGCTTTGCTTCGACCAGCCGGCCTGCGCCTTGCGCGCGGCGACGACGGCGTCGCGAAAATCTTTGCGAAGCGCGCGCGTAATTGGCGATGACGCGACCGTCTCTCTCGGCGGACGCTACCCGGCCGTTTTCGCTGCGGACAAACTTTCCGCCGATAAAAGCTTGTAGGTCTTTTGAATCGGAAGCCGGCGTCCCGTCTTTGGCACGGCGGAGCATTGCGCAATGGCTTGAAAAAGAAAACGCCAAACGGATGGTGCGGCGAGTGGCAAAGGATGAAGGATGAAGGCGGAAGGATGAAAAATGAAGATGCGATTTTTCTGGCCGGCCATCGCGGCCTCGTCGGCAGCGCCATCCTGCGTCGCCTAACGAATGACGGCTTCACCCGCATTCTCACCCGCGGCCGGAGCGAGCTCGATCTGGCCGACACGCGCGCGGTCGTTGAATTTTTCCAGAAAGAAAAGCCGGCGGTCGTCATTGTCGCGGCGGCCCGGGTGGGCGGGATCAAAACAAACAACGAGCAGCCGGTCGAATTTCTCCTCAACAATTTGCAGATCCAGAACAACCTCATCCGCGCGGCCCATGAAAATCGTGCGCGCAAGCTGCTTTTTCTCGGCAGCTCCTGCATTTACCCGAAGTTCGCTCCCCAGCCGATTCCGGAAAGCGCATTGTTAGGCGGCCCGCTCGAGCCGACGAACGAGGCCTACGCCATCGCTAAGATCGCCGGGATCAAACTTTGCCAGGCTTATGCACGTGAGTACGGGGACAACTTCATCTCCGCGATGCCGACGAATCTTTACGGGCCTAACGACAACTTCGATCTCGCTACCTCCCATGTCCTCGCCGCGCTTCTGCGCAAGGCGCACGAGGCGAAGGAAGCGGGAGCGCGCGCCATGGTCGTCTGGGGTTCCGGGAAGCCGCGTCGAGAATTCCTGCATGTGGACGATCTCGCGGCGGCCTGCGTTTTTCTGCTTCAGAACTATGATAGCGCGGAGATCACCAACGTCGGGACGGGGAGCGACATTTCCATTCGAGAACTGGCGGAGTTGATTTGCCAAATCGTGGGCTTTCGCGGCGAGCTGTCGTGGGACGCGAGCCAGCCCGATGGCACGCCTCGCAAACTGCTCGACATCTCGAAAATCCGTTCTTTAGGCTGGGAGCCGGAGATCTCATTGCGCGACGGCATCGCCCGGACATACGAATGGTTTAGGCAAAACCGCGGCGTTTAGCCTCCGGAGGGACGTTCTTCTGCACGTCCAGATTGGTGAGACGCGCTTTCTGAAGATCCTGGACGTGCGGAAGCACGTCCCTCCGCACGCCCGAGGACGCGCATTAACTCACGTTGTTCGCGGCCTGGATGCGTTCGTGCGGGAATCCATTCCTCTTCGAGCGCAAAGCTTTTCGCGAAGAGCTTCTTTAACTCTTTCCGGCTCACCCCATAAGGCGGGCCCTCTTCATCGTGATCCGGGTTGAGAAAGAAAATCGCGATCAGTCGACCGCCCGGTTTCAACAGCCTAACGATCGCTTCGACGTAACGGGCGCGTAGCGCGGGATCGATTGCGCAAAAACAGGTGTGCTCGAAAACGTAATCGAACCGGCCTTGAAAGTCCGCCGGCAACGCAAAGAGGTCCGCGAGCAGATATTCTTCGTTGCCGGCTTTGGGAAAGGCCTTCGCCTTCGCGATCGCGAAAGGCGCGAGATCGATTCCGACCACGTGGTTCGCCGGCGTGCTTAAGGCGCGGACATCGTGACCGGAACCGCAACCGGGCACGAAAACCTCTCCGGTGATCGGTCCGTTTTTCGCCAGAAAATCGAGCAGCGCAGGATGCGGCTTTCCCTTTTCCCACGGCGTTTCCCGCCGCCGGTACGCTTCCTCCCAATCGGTTTGCGTTTGTTTCATCGCTGCGGTTCACTGGCATCTTCCTGCATGTCCCCGGTCTTTTCCATTTCAAGCCGGCAATGAAATCCCTTCGGGTCGGAGTCGTCGGTGTCGGTCATATCGGAAAAAACCACGCTCGCCTTTACGCCGAAAGCGGCACTGCCGAGTTCACCGCGATCTACGACACCGACGCTGCAGAGGCGGCGCAGATTGCCGCGCAATATCATGTGCGCGCGGTGGCTTCGCTGGAGGAATTCAGCGATTTGATCGACGCCGCTTCCATCGCCACGCCGACGAACTCCCACTTCGAAATCGGTCGCGCCCTGCTTGAGAAGGGAAAGCATTTACTCATCGAGAAACCGATCGCCGACGACACCGCCCAGGCGAGTGAGCTGGCCGAGTTGGCGGCGGCGCGCCATCTGGTTTTGCAGGTCGGGCATGTCGAGCGTTTCAACCCCGTGCTCGGCGCGCTCGAAGCGCGGCTCTCGCACCCGCGTTTCATTGAGGCGCACCGGCTTTCGCCCTTCCCTAACCGCAGCACCGACATCGGCGTCGTCCTCGACCTCATGATTCACGATCTCGAAATCATTCTGCATCTCGTTAGGTCGCCCGTGCAAACGATTGACGCAGTCGGCGTGCCGGTCTTGAGCCGGCGCGAAGATATCGCCAACGCGCGCCTCCGTTTCGAGAACGGCTGCATCGCGAATATCACCTCGAGCCGGATCAGTCCGGAGCGCATGCGCAAGATTCGGGTCTTTCAGGAAGAAGCCTATCTCTCGCTCGATTATCAAAACCAGACGGGCGAAATCTTTCGGCGGGTGGGTGGCGGGATCGAGCGCGAGGAAGTCGAGATCGAACGGGAAGAGCCGCTCAAGCGGCAAATATTGGCGTTCATCGAATGCGCGCGCGGCGGGCTCGAGCCCAAGGTATCGGGGTTCGAGGCGACGGCGGCGCTGGAACTGGCGGTGGAGATCACGAAGCGAATTGCGGCTGCGCCTTTTATCCGATGAGCGGGGTCTC
>JBBSGS010000225.1:0-3973 GCA_038253875.1 Chthoniobacterales bacterium | reverse complement strand
GATGACGTAGCCCGGCTCCATTTCCGCGACCGTCAGCATCCAGGCGAGCAGCGCCGTCGTCGTCGTCTTCCCGTGCGTCCCGGTGACCACGAGATTATGGCGGCCACGGAGGAAATTCTCCTTCAGTACTTCCGGCAACGAAAGGTAGTAAAGCTTGCGATTGAGCACCGCCTCCACTTCCGGATTGCCGCGCTTGATCGCGTTGCCGACCACCACCACCTCAACGTCGTTAGACAAATTCTCCGCCCGATACGGTTCCGTCACCGCGATCCCTTTCGCCTCGAGAAAATCGGACATCGGCGGATAGACCTTCTCGTCCGAGCCGGTCACGGTGCAGCCGCGCGCGCGCAGCGCGACTGCGACCGAGCCCATCGCGGTCCCGCAGATTCCGAGGAAGTGAAAATGCTGCGGTGGCTTCACGGCGCACTCCTAATCTGAGGCACTCGCTTTTGCCAGCGACAGGAGAAGATCAGCGCGACGCTTTGATTTTTCCCGGCTGATATTCCCAGCCGATGTGATCGATCTGCCAGCCCTCGCCGATTCGCGAGACCTCGAGATTGATCCAGACCGGCACGGTGCCGTTGAAGAGCACGGGGAATTGGAAAATGCCAGTCATCATCAGCCGCCGCCCCATTAGCCGGGTTGTAAAAAACGCCGCGCAAAGTTCCGGCCCAATGCGGCTGCCCGAACGAGTGGTTGATCCGCTCGATGAACATGTGCGGGCTCAGCGTGCGTTCTTCATCCTTCAGGTTGTTCCGCAAAAAATCCTCGTCGTGATAGAGGAAGACTTTGTTGAAGGTAGTCCCGGCAAAATTCGTCGCCTGCTCTTGGAGATCGGTATCGTAAACATAAAAACCGTAAAGCCCGCAGCCGACGCTGGCGGCGACGAGCAGGAAGATTCCACCCACGACCAGACTTTCGACCCATTGAACGCGCTCCCGTTGGTGCCGCGCGAAAGCGTAGACCGAAGGCGCGAGCGCGAGGTAAGTGAAGACCGTTAGGCCTCCGAGCCCGAGAAGAAAAAGCGGGCCGTTTCCATGCACGATGCCCCAGATCAAATTGGCGAAACCGGAGAAAGCGTAAAGCGGGGCGATCAGCCAGCGCGGCCAATTATGTCCGATCCAGATGAAATAAAGCAGGAGCAGGGCGAACAAACCGAGGCCGGTCGAAAGCAAAAAGGTCGTTAGGTTCCCGAGAAAAATACTGCAGATGATGAGCGCGGCTTGTCCCAACAAAAGAAGGAGCGAAATAAGGCAGACGTCGATGTGGAATTGCGCGTCCGCGGAAGGATAAACGGCGCGGGCATCATAACGCCCGGTCGGGTCGTGCGCCCCCGGTTCCGAACCGTAGGCGACGGCGCCGTCTATTTTCAGCGGCGCGGTCGGCACGCCCAACTTCGTTAGGCTGGAGATAAGATATTTTTGATTGTTAGGCGGATAGCCGGGTCGCGCTTTCACGCTCAGATTGCTTGCGAAATAGGCGCCGTCATGCGCAAAGAGGAGCCGTTGCAAAGAGCGATTGGCATAAGCTCGGGCGCGCTCTTCCGTGGATTCGATTCCAGCGAGAGCGAGCCATCCGAAGAGAATCACCACTGCACATCCGATGATTAAAAGCAGCGTTCCCTCGCCCGTGAGGGCCGCTTCTCCGCACTTGGGATGAGGGGTGCATCCCCAGCTGGAGCGCATTGCCGCAGTTTAGGATTGACGCCGGAAAATTGTCCAGCGCCTCGCCCACACCCGTCGGATTGCGAGGCAGAAGACCCGCCATAAATTGCGTTATGCGCATCGACAAATTTACCCAGAAGATGCAGGAGGCGGTCCAGTCCGCGCAGGAGGTCGCGGCGGAATCTAATCAGCAGGAAATCACGAACGAACATTTCTTCCTTGCGTTGCTCGCTCAGGCCGAGGGCGTGGCCACGCCGCTGCTCGAGAAAATGGGCGTCCCGACTAACGAATTGCGCGAGCGGCTGCGGGCCGAGCTCGCGCGGCGACCACGCGTCACCGGCACGAACGTCGATCACCGCATCGGGAACGATCTCCGCGGCGTCCTCGATGGCGCGGAGAAGGAGATGGGGAAACTCAAGGACGAGTTCGTTAGCGCGGAGCATTATCTTCTCGCCCTAACGAACGCGAGCGCAGCCGCCGCCAAGGCCCTGAAGGATTTTGGCGTCACCCGAGACAAACTCATGCAGGCGCTGCAGCAGGTCCGCGGTTCGCAGCGCGTGACCGATCAGAACCCGGAAGGAAAATATCAGACCCTGGAAAAATACGGACAGGATCTGACCGAGCGGGCGCGCCGCGGCAAGATCAATCCGGTGATCGGTCGCGACGACGAGATTCGCCGCGTCATGCAAGTACTCTCGCGCCGGACGAAAAATAATCCCGTCCTCATTGGCGAGCCGGGGGTAGGCAAAACCGCGATCGTGGAAGGGCTCGCCCGGCGCATCATTTCCGGCGACGTGCCGGAGTCGTTGAAGAACAAAAAACTGATCGCGATGGATATCGGCGCGATGGTCGCAGGCGCGAAATTTCGCGGCGAATTCGAAGACCGTCTCAAGGCTTTTCTGAAAGAAGTGACCGACTCGCAAGGCCAGGTCATTCTTTTCATTGACGAGCTGCACACGATTGTCGGCGCAGGCGCGGCGGAAGGCTCGGTTGACGCGTCGAACCTGCTCAAGCCGCAACTGGCGCGGGGCGAGCTCCGCACCATCGGCGCGACAACGCTGAACGAGTACCGCAAATACATCGAGAAAGACGCGGCCCTGGAG
This sequence comes from Chthoniobacterales bacterium, assembly GCA_038253875.1. GTDB lineage: Bacteria > Verrucomicrobiota > Verrucomicrobiia > Chthoniobacterales > UBA10450 > Palsa-1392. The sequence continues at coordinate 1,206 of JBBSGS010000225.1, read as the reverse complement.
CGGCGCTTCCAGCCGGTGATAGTGGACGAGCCGACGGTCGAGGACACGATCGCGATTTTGCGCGGGTTGAAGGAGCGCTACGAAGTGCACCACGGAGTGCGCATCCGCGACGCCGCGCTGGTCGCGGCAGCAGTGCTTTCGCATCGCTACATCAGCGATCGTTTCCTCCCGGACAAAGCGGTCGATCTCGTCGACGAAGCGGCCTCGCGTTTGAAGATCGAGCTCGATTCGATGCCGACGGAGATTGACGTCATAGAGCGCGAGGTGATGCAGCGGGAAATGGAGCGGCAGGCCTTAAAAAAGGAGAAAGATCCCGCGAGCAAAGAGCGCCTAACGAAACTGGAAAAAGAGCTGGCGAGCTTGAAGGAGCGTTCCTCGGGCCTGAAAGCGGAATGGCAAAAGGAAAAATCGGTCATCGACGAGCAGCGCAAAATAAAAGAGCAGCTCGACTCGGCGCGGACTGAGCTCGAGCGCGCCCAACGCCGCGGCGAACTCGCGGCCGCGAGCGAGCTGCAATACGGCCGCATCCCGGAGCTGGAGAGAAAGCTTCACGTGATGGAAGCGAGCAGTATGGCTGCGAAGGCCCGTGGCTGCGACGCCATCGTCGCAGGAAGTGCCAGCGGCGCCCTCGCCGCAATTCCCCATCCAAGACTTTGATCCCCAGGAAGGCTTAAAACTCCAAACCGGCGGCCAGCTCCCCCACTGGCGCCAGAACGGCGCCACCTACTTCGTCACCTGGCGCACGGCCGATTCTCTTCCCAAGAAGCGAGTCGAACAATGGGTTTCGGAACGCACCGCCTGGTTGCGGTCGCATCCCGAGCCTTGGGACCACGCCACCGTAGAGGAATATTATCGCCTCTTCCCCGACCGCTGGGAGAAATGGCTCGACGAATCCGAAGGCGAAGCCCTTCTCGCCCGCCCCGACCTGCGCGAAATCGTCGAAAATGTCCTCGTCCACGACGACGGAACAAATTACCGGCTGCACGAGTTCATTGTGATGCCGAATCACGTTCATGTGCTCGTGACGCCGTTGGACGAACACCCCCTCTCGGACATCCTGCAAGAGTGGAAATTAATCTCCGCGCACCGAATTAACGAGGTTCTCAACCGCCGCGGGGCGTTTTGGCAAAAGGAAAGTTTCGATCACATCGTGCGGAACGCCGAGAGCGCGGAGAGGTTTGCGCGCTACATTCAGCGCAATGCCCT
>JBBSGS010000224.1:0-4095 GCA_038253875.1 Chthoniobacterales bacterium | reverse complement strand
TGCTCGGGCAAGGAAGCTTTCTGCGCGGCGGACGCTGGAATGCGATGAGCTCCTTCCGCGCTGTCTACGGCAGTACCGAAGATACCGTGGCCGTCGCCGAGTCGCGCGCCACCGCCGATTATCTTCACATCGCGATCCCCTTTCGGACGCCAAGGCTGCTGGTTGCGATCGAGCTCTCTTTGCGCGCGGTCCTTGATCTGTCGTTGGCGAGCATTCGGGAAGAGCTTGGCGTCTCGGAAGACGAGTTGCGCGCGGAAGACTGGCGAAAAGTGCAGGAGCGTGGCGTTGAGAGTTTCACCCAGGCGATTGGACGGGCTGTTTTTGCAAACAGGGGCGAAGGGCTGGTTGTCCCTTCGGCGCGCGTGACGGCGGGAATCAATGTGGTCTACCTGCCGGAGAATTGCCGCTATCCCAGCAAGGTGACCGTGCTGGAATCGGAGAAGCTCGATCGCGTTCGCCTCACCTGAAAATAAACATGCATATTTTCACGATAAAGTGCTTGTGAATGTGCAGGGGAGAGATAAAGTCAGGATATGAAAGCGAAGAAAAAATCAGGCTCGACACCAGCCCGCGGCGCCCGCGTGAAGGAATCGCCCCCGGCTTACCATCCCGCCATGAAAATCGCCGACCCACCCGCGATTGAAAAAATCGCCGACAAATTTGGGCTCCGCCAGGAGACGCTCAGCCGGATGACAGGTTTCTCCCTGCGCGCGGTCGCCAGCTGGAGCAGTGGCAAAGCGCCCTCCACGCCCGTTCGGCGCGCGCTCATTGAGATGGACCGCCTGCTCGACAGCCTCGGCCGCTTGATGAAACCGAAAGATGTCGGCCGCTGGCTGAAGGAACCAAACTCCGCGCTCGATGGCTCCACTCCCGTACAGGTGATTGAGCGAGGGCAGACGGATCGTATCTGGCGGCTGCTTTATTTCCTCGAATCTGGCGAGCCGGGTTGAGCGAGGTCGCATCCGAGATTGAGTTTCGGTCTGGAATAACCGACGCTCCTGCCAACTCGCAAGGTGTTGAATGATGCGGACCATTCCGCATCCGCCATGCGAATCACAGATATGAACGATCGATCGCACTCACCGCATGGCAAAATCACGGTTCACGGAAATGGTCTCGGAGTTCCTTCGCCTGAACTGGTCGAAAGGCGCGCCCGCGAAATTGCCATGATTGACGCGCGCGAGGCGGACGAATTTACCGACGCGGATTGGGCGCAGGCGAAAAATGAGCTGACTGGTGTCGACTCGGCACACGTCCCGGAGGCTGATAACGAAGTGGCCGACGAGGTCAGCGAGCGTGACGAGATTCCCGGGTCATCGGGCCACCACGTGCCGAACAATGGTTTCGAAGATGACGCCAACGTCGGCGAAGAATTGGTGAGCGGCGGGATCGAGGAAGCGGCCCACGATCAAATGGTCGAAGCGCGCCGGGACGAACTTGAACAGGAACGCAATGACCAATGAGTAACGCCGCCGAGATGGCCCCCGCGGCTTTGCACCGCGAGCGAGCGCGAGAAGGGAATCGCGCCGGTGAGTTGCTCGAACGCTACCGGCAGATCCGTAACTTTTCCGAGCGGCTCTGTGAGACGCTCGAGCCGGAAGATTACGTCGTGCAATCGATGCCGGATGTGAGTCCGACGAAGTGGCATCTCGCGCACACCAGTTGGTTTTTCGAGACGTTTGTCCTCAAAGTCTGGATGCCGGATTATCGCACCGAGGTGCCGGAGTATGCGTATCTTTTTAACTCCTATTACAATGCCGCGGGCGACATGCACAGGCGCGATCTGCGCGGCCTGATTTCGCGACCGACGGTTGCTGAGACATATCGCTTCCGCCACTCGATCGACGCCCACATTTCGCAGCTGCTCGACAGCGCGGACCAGGCGTTGCTTGAAGAAATGGAGCCGGTCTTCACGATCGGACTGCACCACGAACAACAGCACCAGGAATTGCTCGTCACGGACATCAAGCATGTCTTCTCGCAAAACCCGCTTCATCCTGTCTTCCGCGAGCAGGACGAACCGGCTGAAGAGCTTTTGATTGCTGCCGCGGGCTACGTCGATTTCGCCGAGACCATTCTCGAGATCGGACATGGCGGGCGCGACTTCAGCTACGACAACGAAGGCCCGCGGCATCGCGCGCTCGTTCCCGCTTTCTCGCTCGCGACGCGCCCAGTTACGAATGGCGAATACCTCGCTTTCATCGAGGCGGGCGGCTACACGAAGCCGGAACATTGGCTGTCGTTAGGCTGGACGACGATCAACGAACTCCGCTGGGAGGCGCCCCTCTACTGGAGCAAACAGGACGGCGTCTGGTGGAATTTCACCCTTTCAGGAATGCGCCCGGTCGAGGAAGCGGAACCGGTGACACACGTGAGTTATTTCGAAGCCGATGCCTTCGCAAACTGGAGCGGCGCCAGACTCCCGACTGAGTTTGAATGGGAAAGAGCCGCGGCGGGATTGGAAATCGAGGGCAACTTCGTCGATACGGAGCACTTTCATCCCGCGCCGGTCGCGGCCGCGCCTAACGGAAAGCTGGAACAAATGTATGGCGACGTCTGGGAATGGACGCGCAGCGCCTATCTCCCCTACCCCGGGTATCGCGCCGCCCCTGGTGCGCTCGGTGAGTACAACGGCAAGTTCATGTGCAATCAGATGGTCTTGCGGGGCGGCTCCTGCGCGACCTCGCAAAGCCACCTGCGCGCGACTTACCGCAACTTTTTCCAACCGGAGAAACGCTGGCAATTCACCGGCATCCGGCTCGCCCGCGACGCGGCATGAGCAGCGCGGCCGGCGGCGTCACCCTGCTCGATCTCGAGCCGGCCACTTCAGATTTTTTGGAGCAGGCAATAGCAGGCCTCGCCGGCTCGCCACGCACCCTGCCGAGCAAATTCTTTTACGACGAACGCGGTTCCGATCTCTTCCTGCAGATCTCCGAGCTGCCCGAATATTATGTCACCCGCACCGAGACGGAGATCTTGCGTCACTACGGCGCCGAGATCGCGGAGTCGATCGGCGACAACGCGGAACTCGTCGGCTTCGGCACCGGCGCGGGAATGAAAACGCGCATGCTTCTCGATCATTTGCGCAACCTCATCGCCTACGTGCCGGTGGATATCTCGAAACAACACCTCACGGAATCGGCTGAAGCGCTTAGCCGCGAGATGCCTTCGCTCGAGATCCTGCCGGTCTGCGCCGACTACCTGCAACCGATCGAATTGCCGACGCCTTCCCGGAAACCGGCCCACATCGCTGTCTATTTTCCCGGCTCGACGATTGGCAATCTCAAGCCCGACGTGGCGCAGCATTTCCTGCAGCGCGTTTGCCGGCTCTGTGGGGAAAGCGGCGGGCTGATCATCGGCGTCGATCTGCAAAAACCGACGGAGGTCTTGGAAGCGGCCTATAACGACAGCGCGGGTGTGACCGCCGAGTTCAATCTCAACCTGCTGGTCCGGGCCAACCGCGAACTGGGAGCGGATTTCGAGCTACCGAATTGGCGACATCGTGCCGTTTACAACGAGGAAGCTTCGCGTATCGAGATGCATTTGATCAGCGCCGCCGAGCAGATCGTTCATCTCGGTGGGCAGGAATTTCGCTTCTTGCCTAACGAAAAAATCATCACCGAATTTTCCTACAAATACACCGTCGAAGGATTCAGCGCGCTTGCCCGCCTGGCGGGGTTCCAGCTCGCACGTTTTTGGACGGATCCGCAGAAGCTTTTCGCGGTTTTCCATTTTACAACGCTCTAAACCTTGCGGTGTAGTGGCGGGCGTGTCGCCCGCTCGGGAACGTTTCACAAGATCCTCGCGCTGGCTCCGCGGCTGACACAGCCGCCGCTACACCATGAAACCGCTTCTTCGACTGATCGGCGTCAGCAAAAAATTCGGCGACAGCACGGCGCTCGAGCCAACCGACCTCGATTTTCAACCCGGCCTAACGACTGCGTTAATCGGCCCGAGCGGCTGCGGCAAATCCACCCTTCTGCGACTGATCATCGCGTTGCTCGAGCCGGATAGCGGCGAGATCACGTTCGACGGACGAAAGGTGAATGGCGCGAACGCGCAAGCGCTGCGCCGGCGCGTCGGCTATGTCATTCA
>JBBSGS010000223.1:0-4098 GCA_038253875.1 Chthoniobacterales bacterium | reverse complement strand
CGCGGGCAGCGCGTGCCAGATGCGCCATGCGATCAAGCTGCCAGCCAAAGCAAAGGGCATGAGGAAGACCGGCCACCACTGCCAGCTGTAACGGGTTACCAGATAGCCGATGCCGAGTGACTGTATACCGCTCCCTAGATACACGAACCCGTCCACGATCCCCGAGGAAGTAGCGGTCGCTTTGCGGCCGCCGAAATCCGCCGCCGCTGTTCCGGACATCAATGAATGCACGCCGGTGACGGCCGCGACGATGAGCAGCGCCGCCACCCCGACCAGGAACGGAAGGGAAAAAAGATTCATCGCCATGACCGCCGCGAGCAGGAGCATGAAGCCGCAGAAAATCGCCGCCGGCGGGCCACGCCGGGATTGAAAGACTTTGTCCGAGATAAGTCCGCCGGCGAAGCCGCCTAGGATGCCAAAGATGCAAAGCAGCAAACCCCAATGCGCGACGATCCCTTCCGCGCCCACCTGTCTTATATCGTGGCCGAAGATCGTATACCACTGCATGATGCCGTTGCGAAGCACGCCCGCGCACAGCTCGATGCAGGCAAACATAAGCATCAACGGGTTAAGAAAGACTTTCGTAAACAGGTCGAGCGTCGAGTAAGTCTCTTCCATGTGACCAGCGGAGGCGTCGTCGGTTTCCAGGTAAGGGAAGCCGGCTTCTTCAGGCGTGTCCTTGACCAGAAAGAGATCTAGTAAAGCCCACGCCAGCAGGATCGCCGCGGGTACGAAAAAGACGGCCCAGGTGGCGTCGATCGTCGCGCCTTCCGGTACGAAAATTCGCCGGAGCAGCGCCTGCAGCCACCAGGAACTCGAAGGCGGAGCGGCCTTGGTCATGTTGACGATCGCCTGCCCCCAATCGAATGCGAAATAAACGCCAAAGGAAATGAGGGTGCCGAAAATCGCGCCGAACGTGCCGCGCTCGCGGACGTGAAACCAGTTAGCTTTCACTTTGATGATAGAGACCGCTCCATAACTCTGGAAATACATATTCAGGGCGTAAGTCACAGACAAGACCCCGACCAGCGAAACGCGTATCCGGCCGGTCAGGACAAGCCAGGTAAGAACGCCGAGCGCGCAGTTGGCACCGGCGGCTCCAAGCGCGGCGATGAGGATACCCTTCTTGCCGCCTATCTTGTCGACGAGCGGTCCATTGATCAGAAAGGAAAACGCATAAGTCAATGTCCCGGCGGCGAAGATGAGTCCGAACTGTTCGTTTGAGAGCTGAGCGCCGAGCGCATTCTTGGCCACCGTAAGGTTGTAGCGTCCCATGTAGAGGAACGAATAGGTCATTCCGAGCGGGAACCAGTTAATAAAGCGGCGGCTGAGAAACCACCAATCGTGCCGGAGCGGGTTGTTACAGAAGTAAATCCCGACAACGACTGCGAGGCAGATGAAAACAATGCTCAGCGACATGGCGAGTTAGTCTTCCAGCCATTGGCGCATTCCCCGCTTATGAGCTAGTGCGCGCCCGGGGTCAAAACCTTATTGTCGCCATCGCCCCGCTCGCATCTCGCAAGCTTTCCCGGTCGCCTGCGTGACCGCGAACTGCGTGAGCGCTTAAAGCATCCGCAGCGCTTCAATCGCTTGAATGATCGGCCAGGCGGAGATGGCTGCGAGCAGAACAAAGAGGAAAAGCTCGACCGCGAACGACCAAAGGCGTTCATGCCTTAAGTATTTCCTCAGGAGCTTTTGGGAACCGGCTGTGCGCCGCTGCTTCGTTCTAGTAAGTGTGGTTGTGAATGGTGAAATCATAAAATACGGTGAGGTTAGCGAGTTAGCTCACTGATACGATCCTTGCTGCGTGGCGTCATGTTACGAAGAGTGAAAACGAAGTGACAATCGAGTGACGCTGCACTCAGACGAATAGGTGTCCGCTAACTCATGGGCTGTTCCGAAATTCCGATGTGCAAGACAAACGCCCCGGGCCTGGAAAGACCCGGGGCGCTGCCGCCTGAACCAATGGACCGATCTGGAGCTATTCGTTAGACTGATTGTCCCCTGATTCGGTCAGCACCTCGAAGAGATTGTTTTCTCCGTGTTGCTGGGTAAAGAAAAGCCGGCTCTTGAGCGGGTTAGGCACTTGGCGTCCGAGGAGGCCTGCGATGGAGCTATCTCCGTCGGAGTTATGGAGACCGGTCGGTTCGTTGTCTTCGCCGAGCACCGCCACCCTATCCTGGCCGAGGGCGACGAAACGCGCAGTTGCACCCGGGTTATTCACGTCATAGGCCCAGATGGAGTCCAGTTTGTTCAGCTGGTCGTGCAAAGTGTCGCCGCGATCTTCCGCCGCAAGCAGGGTGGTGCGGCTGGTAAAGGTCAGGTTATCGAAGCTCGAGTGATCTGCGTCGCCCAAGACGAAGATGCCGATCGAGCCGGTATCGCGGCTCGGATCGAGACTCACACGGAAGATGCCTCCCCAGGCGCCGCGGGCGGCGAGCGCGGGATCATTGCCGGCGTTTGCGTCGGTATCGCCTGTGATGTCGAAGTAGAAGGTCTGGAAACCCGAGCCAGGCTGGAATTGGCCGTTCTCCGGACGCTTAAAGGGGGTGGCGCTGGCGGCTTTCGCGGCAGCGTTCGCGTCAAAGGCATCGGTGCCATCGACCGCGGTGTCATGCACGGTGACCCACTTCACCGGGTAAGTCGTGCCGGGCGTATGGAGCTTGAGCTGATTTTCCGAAAGGGTGTCACCCGTCGGAACGAAGACCAGCGGCTGGCCGTCGATCGTGACTTGCAAGGCTTGGAGCTTGCCCTGAGTTAGGTCGCTCTTATTTGTCGGGACGAAGCGGTACACGAAAGAGTTAGGATTTTTGGCGAAGCCGAAGAGCGCGCCGCCCACATCTTCCACGATGAGGATGTTGCCTCGATCATCCGGATGGATTCCCTCGTAGCCCCCCTGCCCCAGGCTGCCGTAGAGCGTGCGGAGCCTCGCGCCGCCGCCGGTGCTGGGATCGAAGCCGGCGTTGATCTCGAGCGCGCCGCCGAGATTTCCGTTTTCCTGCGTGAAGAGAAGAGTCTGCGAGAAGGGGTCCCACGTGGAGCCGTCGATGCGGTTGAAGTGCGTGAGCCCGTCGGTGCCGGGCGGTGTCAGTAATGTGATTCGATGATCCGGATTCGAGACGTCCAGGTTGATGCGAGTGACGTAGGCGAGGTCGCCGCTGTTCTCGTGGCCCTGGAAGAGAAAGTGGCGGCCGTAGTCGTAATCCGCGGTCGGGCCGCCCGGATTGTGATCGAGGATGAGATAGGTGTTTTCATCCGGCTCGGTGGGCGTTCGCGAGTGACTGATCCCGCTGACTGCGTCTCTCAGATAACCAAAGCGAGCGATCGCGCCCGAGGGATTCTCGAGCCGATCGAGGCCTTGTTGTTGCAGGTCCAGAGAGAACTCCTGGGCGATGACGTTATCGGAGACGACAACTGAATTTGCTTGCGGCACGCCTTCGACACGTTCGCGGAGGACGCGGATTTGGTCCGCGGAAGCGCCCCCTGCGAGAGCCGTGGTGGCGAGCAGGCTGAGGATGATGGATTTCTTGATCATAGGAGTTGAGATGGTGATAGCTGAATTGACTTTTCTTTAATGGTTTGGGTTTCGACGACGGATTGCCGTCTGAGAGCAACCTGGCGAGCGATTGTGGCGCCTGCGTGAAGGGGAAGTAACGTTTCGGTGAATTCCAATTCGTGTAGCGCGGGTCTCCGACCCGCGACGACGCGAGAGCCCAGCGATCCGGCCCCGCCCTAACGAACATAACAGCGATGGAGGCACGAGCGGCTCGTCTTCGCACCGTCTGCCATGGTCGACTGTGACTTATGATCCCTTGGCAGAAACGACCCTCTCGTTGCGACCCCTTGCCAAAAACTTCTTAATTGCGTTTGGGAGTACAGGGGGCAAAACGTGCCCGGCACGAAGCGTCGCTTCGTGACAGAGAACTGGCAGAGCGCAGTGCGGGCTTTGCCGGCTCAGTGCGCGCATCCGCGCATCAAAGCAAGGAGGATGAGCGTCCCGATCACCGAGACCACGATGGAGCCGATGCAGCCGAGACGATTGGAAAAGAATGCGAACACACCACCTTATCGCGCGCTAGCTGGCCGGCGCTTGTTTCT
>JBBSGS010000222.1:0-4190 GCA_038253875.1 Chthoniobacterales bacterium | reverse complement strand
GCTGGTGATGTCGGCGATTCCATCGAAGCGCGTCGATCGCATTTTCCCGATCATCCCGCCCCTCTGTCTTTTGTTAGGCGCACAGATTGCAATGACACAGAGGACCTCGTGGGGTCGGGAGAGATTGTTTCCCTGGCTGCGAGCAGCAGTAATCTTTGCCTGCGTTTTTACCGGCGGTTACGCCGCTTGGAAAGTCGGGAACAGTATGCGGGAAAATGCCGACGCGCTCGTGCGCTTTTCGCGGCAGGTGCGCCACGCCGCGGATGAGCACCACTGGCGTTACGCCGTGGTGGGTGGGCGGGAAGAGGGGATGCTGCTCTATCTGCAGCGCGATCAGTTCCTCTCGCCTAACGACGCCGCAATGCAATGGAGAGCTGGAACGCTTGACGCCCTGGTGGTGCCGAACCGGCCGCCGCTACTCCCGCTCGCCCGCCTTCCGGGGGCAAAGGAGTTCCTCGTCTCGGAAAGGTCATCGGCGGTGCCAGGCTATTCGTTGTTCGTGCGCGAACCCTAAAACCCGCTCGACAGCGTGGCTGGGGTCGCTAGGGTGCCTTGCCTTTCTTCCCTAACGAGCAGATGGAATTTCCCAAAGCCGAGATCGAAGCCCTCTGGTGTCCATGGCGAGTGGAATACTTCGAGCAGGAAGAGCGCGATTTGAATTTTCTGACCCGGGCCGCGCAGGCGAGCGACGACGCCGCGCATCTCGTGATCACGCGGCGCAAGAACGCATTCCTCGTGATGAATCGTTATCCCTACAGCGTCGGTCACCTCATGGCTGTGCCTTATCGGAAGACGGCTGAGCTTTCTTCGTTAGGCGAAAACGAAGTCCTTGAACTCTGGGCCCTGGCTGTGCACGCTCAAGCCTTGCTCAGATCGACGATGAAAGCGCAGGGATTCAACATCGGTCTCAACCTCGGCGCGGGCGCGGGCGCGGGGGTGCTCGACCACCTCCATCTCCACATCGTCCCGCGCTGGGAAGGCGACACCAATTTCATGCCCGTGCTCGGCGCGACGCGATTGCTCTCGGAAGGGTTGCAATCGCTTTACGCGAAAATCATGGCCGCGCAGGAGTGTCTCGCCGCCTAACGAACATGCCGAACACTCCCACCACCTGGATCGAGCCGCCCCCGCCGCAGCCGGCTGGCATGGGCTGTTTCGCCAAAGGAGTGCTCACCCTCATCGGCCTCGCGTTGCTCTTTGTCGTAGGCGTTTACTTTTTTGTCTCGTACGGCCTGGTGGCGTCGGCTCCGGTGGAGTTGCCGGTGGAAGAGCTCTCGCCAGAGGCGCTCTCCGCGGTCCATCAACGGATCGATCAATTCCAAAAGGCCCCTCCGGCGGCGGTCGCGCCGACACCGGCGGAACCCGTGGCACCGGACGCAACCCCGGCGGCGCCTCAGCCGCCGCCAGCAGAGACCGGCAAGGAACTCGTGTTAAGCGTGGGCGAGATCAACGGACTCATTTCCGCGAATCGAAAGTCGCGCGGGCATGCTTCGGTGTCCGTCAGCGGCAATACCGCCAACGTCCAGATCAGCGTGCCGTCCGACAAAGTGCCGGGCTTTCCGCGCGGTTATTTGAATGGAACATTCGCGATTACGACCGACGGACCCACTCCGATCGGTGCCCTGCGCGTCTCTCAGATTCACGCGAATGGAATCCCGGTGCCTTCCAGCATTCTCTCCATGACGGTCGGCGGGCAATCCATCCTGAGCTACGGCCTGGGCGCGGCGGCTCCGTATAATGTCAGCACCGCCGAGATTCGCGACGGGAATATCATCCTGCACTAAGTCCTCGCCTCGTTAGGCTCCAAGCTTCCCGTGATCCCCTCCACTCGTTAGGGCAGTACTTATTGCTTCATAATTTCGCGCACGAAAACATTCAGCTGACCGTCGGATTGCTGACGCACTTCCGTGACTTCGAACGGTCGTTGGGCGTCGCGATCGAGGGTGGAGCCGGGCTCGGGCAGGTGCGCGCCGGCAGGGTAATCGACAATGATGCGGGCGTTACGCGAGAAGGCGCCGGGACCGCCACTCCCGTTGGTCGGCCGCAGCACGGCGCGATTGCCGTCGGCGAAGTTGACCACGAACTGACCCCTGAGATAAACGCGTTCGCCGCGAGTGCCGTTGTCGGCGACTGCGCGCAGACCAGCCGGATCCACTAATTTGCCCAATGGCATCCTTCCGGGCGTGAAAGTCTTCCAGGTCGCGCCCGTTGTGGAAGCGATCGCGACGGCCGGCGTCGCCGAATCGAGCGGCAGCGCGCGCATCACCCTGGGCGAAGGGGACGTTGCGGCGACAGCCGCGACGGCCGCATCGTTAGGAGAAGAGACGGGTTCGGCGCGACGCCCGGACGGCGATGGCGCGGCAGGCTGCCCGGCGACCGGTTTTGTGATCCGGTCCGCGCTGGCTACGTCCAACCGACGGCTGCCTGCGCGCAATGGCACGGGAGGGGGCGATGGCTCATCATCCAGCGGCACGGCTGGTTCCACGCGCACGAGCGCGTCCTCCGTAGGAAGGACGGTTTTCGCGGGCGGTAATCCGACGATGGGAAGAGAGCTGGCGGCCGGAGCGAGCTTTTCGCGATAACTATCGTAGCGGACTTCGGCCGTGTGACGCGCGTCGCCTTTGAAAACAGGCCAGCCTGCTCCCAGATTCAAATCCGCCGGCGGTTCGAGACTGAACGTGCCTGTCCCACGAGTGACGGCGTAGCTGCCATAGAGCAGGGGGATCGCTGTGATCTGAAGACGGCCATCCGTCAGACGCTCCACATGGATGACTGCCGAAAGATCGTGGCTGCGCTCGAAATTCACATCCAGACCCGTTGCCAGCCGGGGCGTAAGCAATTGCGCATCGTGCCGATCCGCGGTCGTGAAAACGTGCTCCATCAAAAGCTCAGGCTGTTCTACGGCGCGTGCCAAAGCCACGGCCCCGGGATTGAACACGTCATCCGGCGTCAGCTCCCGCGCCGCCATGATATTGAAACGGCCCACCACATACGGAACCAGGCCTCGCATCTGCTCGAAATTGCGAATGAAGTTGCGCGTCAGCTCGGCGTCCTTGCGCGCCAGCTCGGCCGGCCCCATCGCGCTATAGCGCGCATAAAGCTGTTTCGGATTAAGAAATTCGCCCGCGGGCGCCGCCGTGAGCGCGAAACGTTTCGGCGTTTCGACCTTGTGCAGTTTTTTCAGGATGCGATAACTCTCCGGCCGTTCCGGTTGACCGAGAATGTAGAAACTGCCGAGCCAGGCCGCGAGGACCAGCCCGATCAACAAGAGGGTAAAGATGGTCCAGCCGAAATAATTGATCCGCTTGCGCTGAAAACCGTGGAGATCGTCGAAGCGAAAAAGATCGGGTTCCATGGTGGGACGCCGCCGCTTCGTCTGCGCTTGCGTCTAAGCCGGGCGGGCGGGCTCGAACGAAGTGCCGCAACCACAGGTGCGCGCAGCGTTCGGATTGACAATGCGAAAGCCTGCGCCAGTCAAGCCATCTTCAAAATCAAGCGTCGCGTCCCGGAGAAAAGCTGCACTCTCGGCATCGACGAAAAACTCCATCTCGTCACGCTGAACCACGGCGTCGCCCTGGTGCCGCTCATCGAGAGACATCTCGTACTGCATGCCCGAGCAGCCGCCCCGGGCCACCTGCACGCGGAGGCCCCGGCCGGTCTGGGCGGCCTGTTCGGCGAGGAGGGTACGCAAGTGGTTTACCGCGCTCTCAGTGACATGGATCATCGCGCAAAAAGCTAACGTGCACGGGGGGCAAGTCAACCGGCAGGGCGGTCGATATTCGTTAGGCCGCGTTCGACTGCAGCCACAATTGTCGGGGCGGCCGATTCCGCTGCGCGATGCGAACAGGGCTATTCGTTAGGCGCGAGCCAGTTTTTCCATCTTCGTGACAACGCGGTCAAGCTTCTCGACGAGCGGGCTCGCGCCGTGCTCGCGAAAGGCCGTCACGAGAGCGCGGTAATACCAGAGCGTGCCTTCCTTGCCTGCCTTAAAGCGTGGCCAAACCTCGTCGCCCTCTTCGCGGAGGTTGTGCACGATGGCGCGGCAATTGTGCAACTTATCCGAGGCCGAAACCAGCCGGGTGGAAGCAGAAACGGTGCGCAGGTGCGTGATGTAACGCTCCTTTCGCTCGCGCCAGGGAGGCTTCGGTGTTTCGTCGGAATCGGTGCAGCCGGCGACGATCTCCGCCACT
>JBBSGS010000221.1:0-4211 GCA_038253875.1 Chthoniobacterales bacterium | reverse complement strand
CTCGGTTGGCCTCATGCGGGCAATCTGCAGCGCCGGATAGGCGCCCGAAGCTGAGATCCGGGCCTTCCTGACGCGCAAGATCGCCTCTGTAACGACGGGGCCTTTCTTCCGCGCAAGATCGCCTCTGTTGTAACGACGGGGGCCTTCTTCCGCGCAAGATCGCCTTCGTTGCGACGACGCGGACTGTTACGCGAGAAATCGTCCCTCCGCCGCGATGACATGGCAGCGTTCGCGGCCTTGCCCGACTTCACTCTAAAGCAGACCTTACGCCCCTGGCCAACCATGCCCCCGCATGGCTGGACGATGAGAAAGCGCTTCCCGTCAAGGTCGCGAACCGGAGGTGGCGGCCATGGGCTACTCGGAGTAAGAAGCGTGAGGCGAACGACGATGGCTTACGCTTCCTTTACTCAATTCTTGCACGCGCTGGAGAAGGCGGGCGAACTGCGGCGCGTCACTACGCCCATCGATACGAATCTTCTCATCGCAGAATGGGCCGACCGGGAAATGAAATCGCCGGGTGGCGGCAAGGCGCTGCTTTTTGAAAAGCCGACGATTGATGGAAAGCCGTCGCAGTTTCCGGTGGCGATCAATACGATGGGCTCGGAGAAGCGGATGGCGCTCGCGCTCCAGGTCGAGAGCATCGGAGATCTGGCGCAGGAGATTCAGCTCATTCTCAAAGCCAAACCGCCCACCGATCTGCGTGAAGGCTGGAGTCTCCTCAAACAGGGTATCCATCTGCTCCATGCGCGGCCGAAGCGCGTGAAATCCGCCGTCTGCCAGGAAGTGGTGCAACGCTTCGACAGCGGGGCGCGGGACTTCTCGTTAGGCGATCTTCCCGTCCTGCAATGCTGGCCGAAGGATGGCGGGCGCTTCATTACCTTGCCTAACGTCCATACCCGCGATCCGGAAAGCGGAGCGCGCAATCTCGGGATGTACCGGATGCAGGTTTACGATGGCCTAACGACCGGGATGCACTGGCAGGTGCACAAGGTGGGGGCGCGCCATGGCAAACTTTACTATGAACGCAACGAGCGCATGCCCGTCGCGGTCACGCTCGGAGGCGATCCCGCCTATACTTTCGCCGCGACCGCGCCGCTGCCCGATGGGCTCGACGAGATTCTTTTCGCCGGTTTTCTGCGCAAGAAATCGGTCGAGCTGGTCAAGTGCCTAACGAACGACTTGGAAGTGCCGGCGGATGTCGATGTCGTGCTCGAAGGCTACGTGCAGCCGGGCGAGACCCGCCCGGAAGGTCCCTTTGGAGATCACACCGGTTTTTACACCGCGCTGGAGGATTACCCGGTGTTTCACCTCACCGCCATCACCCATCGGCGCGAGGCGATTTATCCGACGACGATCGTCGGCATTCCGCCGATGGAGGATTTTTACCTGGGCTCGGCGAGCGTGCGCATTTTCCTGCCCGTTTTCAGAATGAATTTTCCGGAAATCGTGGACATGGCATTGCCGGCGGAAGGCGTTTTCCATAACCTCGTTTTCGTCAGCATCCGCAAACAATTTCCTTACCAGGCCTTCAAGGTGATGCATGGGCTCTGGGGCATGGGGCAGATGATGTTCAGCAAATACATCGTGGTCGTGGACGAAGATTGCGACGTGCATAACACGAGCGAGGTGCTCTTTCGACTCTGCGCGAATACCGATCCGAAACGCGACAGCACGCTCATCACCAACCCGAGCGACTCGCTCGATCATGCGCCGAGCGTGCAGAATGTGGGCTCGCACATGGGCCTCGACGCGACCCGGAAACTTGCCGGAGAAGGCTATGATCGTCCCTGGCCGGAGCTGGTGCGGATGAGCGCGGAAGCGCAACGGCTCGTGGACGAGCTGCAAAAGAAAACGGGTTGATCGCGATCGAGGCGATCAACCCGTTCTCAATCTCTGGTCTGCAAAAACCCTATGGGTTGATGAAAATGCCGCCGGTGGATGGATCCTTCACCCGTGCCCCGCGCGGTACCCCTCGGACGTCGATCGTATTGTGCCGTCCGTACGGGCTGATCACATATCCCGGGGTGCCCGTGAGCTGGGCTGCAGGGTAGCCCCCGGGAGGAGCGTGATAGTAGCGCTCCTGATCCGCCTCGACGGCAGCCCCAACCAAGGCGCCCGCAAGAAGGCCCGCGCCCGCGCCGATCGCCGCGCCGCGTCCGCCGGCCGCGCCCGCTCCGATGAGCGCGCCGCTCGCAGCGCCGATCCCGGCGCCCTGGCCAACCGGAGTTTCGCAGGAGCTGAGAGCGAGGGTGGTGAGGAGGGTAGCCGAAGCCGCAGGTAGGAAATATTTCTTCATGTTATTTCAGATTCGAACTGTGGGAATGAGACGGATGCGCCAGGCGGGATATTCAACCGCGGGTGAGCAGCTGCCGGCTAACGTGAAACAGCTTCGCCAGTTTGCCCAAACCGTAGCTGCGCTCGAAAACGCGAAAGCGGTCCCGCACCATCTGGCGCAGAAGCGCGTGGTAAATCGACGCCATGATCTCCGCGCTAATCATGGTCCGCCGATCCTCCCGCGGGAGGAGTGCCGCGGCCTTCGCGAAATATTTCCCCGCCCGGTCCGCTTCCCTTTGCATCAGCCTAACGAAACGATCATCGTAAACTCGAGCCTGCAAATCCTGCTCCGAGTACTCGAACCGCGCCATATCTTCCTGCGGCAGGTAGATACGCCCGTTGGCTAGATCTTTCGCGACGTCGCGCAGGATGTTTGTCATCTGCAGGGCCAGCCCGAGTTCGATCGCGTATTCACGGCAGACCGGATTGCGATAACCAAAAATCTCAATGCTGACCAACCCGACCGCGCTCGCCACTCGATAACAATACCCGCGCAGGGCCTCGAAAGTTTCATAGCGCGAGATTCTCAGGTCCATTTCCACGCCATCGATGATCTCTTCGAGCATCGCCGGGGTGATCGGATACTTCGCGATCAGACCGCGCAAGTCCGCGGCGACCGCCGACTCGTGGGGGGCGGGGCCGGTTAACGCGGCGCGCCAGGTTTTAAGCTGCCGCGCTTTCTCCTCCGCGGCGAGGTCCGGACCGTCGGCGATGTCATCGATCAGCCGGCAGAAGGCATAGAAGACCGTGATGTCGCTTCGGCGTTCCCGGCCTAACGAGACAAAGGCCAGGGCGAGATTTGATTTGCTCGTCCGGGTGATCTCCTCGGCGTTGGATGATGGAGGTGACACGCGCTCAGGAATGAGTTTGCAAATTCGCCTCGCAGCGGAAGGCGCCGCTCGTCCCGAGCTTTTTCAAATACCAGTTATCGAGGCCGCAACCGCGAGCGCGAAAGCGCCGTAGGCGCGACATGTCTATAGCCACGCCCAGCGCAAAGCAACCAAGCTCCGTAGGAGCGGCCTGTAACTGCGCCGGAAATGCGGCTCCTAACGAAGCTTGGGTCGTTGTCAGAGTCGATTCTATAGACATGCCGCGCCTACGGCGCTTCACACTGAAGCGGAGATAACGGAGGCCACGGTCTCGCACGGTCGCGCCCATGCTAATAGCGGATCCAGGTTTCGCGATTGACTCGTCCGATTTCGCATTGCCGATAAAGGCAGACCCAACCGGCGAGAAGCCAGCCCGTGATTAAGGCGCGAGCGAAGACAAAGAGCAACGTCCAGCTTATGAGCGCGAGCGGACGCTCGATGGCGGCAGCATGAATGCTCGCGTCCGCGAGCGCGAGGAACCAATAGTGCAGAGCGCAAAGAAAGAGAAACCAACCGAAGCGCACGCTATCCCGCCTAACGAATTGCCAATGCGCGACAAACGCTTCGCGCAGGCTTTCGTTATGCAGGACAAGCGAGATCTGCATGGTGCCAAAACAAATGATGAGCGCCGCCATAAGGCCACGGGCGATCGGCAGATAATCGAGTACGCCCGGCACGTCGCGAAAGTAAGCGACGAGCAGCGGCAGACGCAGGAGAAGTGTGCTCGCGAGGACCACGAGACCGAGCCATTTCAAAACAAAACTGAACCGGCGCATGGCGAAACGGAGCAGCGCTTCCTCGCCAAAGTGCAGCCCTTTTATCCAGGCAAGACTAACGGTGATGAGATAAACCTGAAGGTAGACGGCAGTCAGATATTCGAAAATAAAGGCCACGCCATCGACCACGGCGGAGAGCTGCAGGGTACGCGCGGGCGAGAGAAAATGAATCCACTCCGGCATCCGCCAATAGATGAGCGGCTTTACCAATGAGGCGAGGGCGCCTAGCAGG
>JBBSGS010000220.1:0-4213 GCA_038253875.1 Chthoniobacterales bacterium | reverse complement strand
TGAGTGGGGCGGTGCTGATCTCCGTATTCTATTACTCGTGGAGTGTTCCGCTGCTCTACGCCGGCCTCCTCGGACTCGTCGCCGCCAGCGTGTGGAACTGGTTTTGCAGCCGATCGAAACCCTTGCTCTATTCGGTCATCACTTGCCCGTCATGCGGCCATCGCCGCGGGGAAACAATGCCGACCAATGCCTGCCTCTTCTTTTACGATTGCCCGCAGTGCCACGAACGGCTCAAACCCAAGGCGGGAGATTGCTGCGTCTTTTGCAGCTATGGCTCCGTCCCCTGCCCGCCCATTCAGACCGGCGAGGCATGCTGCGCATAATTCTCCGATTTCAGACCGGGCGGATTGGACACCGCGGCCTGCCACCTGTTTGGCCTAACAAACGCGCGTTCAGAAGGTCGTGCGCAGGCCGACGATGATGCTCCGGCCCTCCAAGGGCAGCACGTCCGGCGAAGTGAGCGAGGTCAGGATCGGATCACTCGATTCGATGCTCACGTTATCCTCCTCTACCCGGCCGCCGAATTGCACCGTGACCGGCCCCCGTTTTACCTCTTCGAAAACGAAGGCTGCCCCTTCCATCGTAGTTGTCGGTTGGAGAAAAGCGTCGGCCCCGAGGATGGAGAGATCTTTGTAGAAGAACTGCCCGCCTACCGAACCGCTGAAATGGCCAAGCGGTTGATGCACCAGCTCAAGACGGGAATCGACTCCACTTGTCTTGAAGGTCGAACCAACTGTGTTGCCGTCGATCTCGAGATGCTTGTAGTCGGTATAAACAAACTTGAAGTTCATCGTTTCGAAGCCGGGGAAGGGATCGATGATGGAACTGCGGACATTACCCTGGCGTTTGGTGACGTCGAGCCGCACGCGCTCCGGCGGCACGGTCGGGTCGTCCACTTCCGGGTCATCCGGGATGCCGTAGACGGAGAGGAACTGGCTGAAGGAGGCGCCGATGTAACCCTTGTCCCACACCTAGGAACCGCCGAGCCCCCAGTCCTTGGTTCTCACATAAGTGTTAGGGACTTCGCCTTCCGGATTTCCGCCAAAATCATCGAGTGCCCGCTGCTCTGGCGTAAGCTCGGCACGGATGCGCTCGTCGAGCGCGAAACCGGGATGCGCCGGCTGTCGGTGCGCTGCCACGAACCATCAAGATGGAGGACAAAGTGCTTCGTGAGCGCGACCTCCGTCTCTCCGGCAACACTTCGCTCAAGCGAACCGCTCGCGAAGCGCCCATCGAACTCGCCGCCCAAAGTCGCCGGCGGCATCTCCGCCGGGATGCGATTGTCGACCACGTTAACGACCCCCCGATCGCTCCGGAGCCGAAGAGGATGGTCGCCGGTCCCCGCACGATCTCGATGCTCTGGCTGAGCAAGGGACTCACACTGGGCGCGTGGTCCGGGCTTAAGTTTGAGACATCGAAGACTTCAGTGCCGTCGTTGAGGACGCGGACCCGGTTATCGGCCAGGCCGCGGATGATCGGCCGGCTCGCCCCCGGGCTAAAGCCACTCGCCGCCACCCCCGGTTGGCTGGCCAGCGTATCGCCGAGACTGGCGGCGGCTTTTTGTTTTACTCATCTTCATTCAATACCGTAACCGCCTGAGCGGTATCGGTAGAACTGCGTTCGATTTCACCGCCGGTAACGACGATGCAAGCGGCTTCTACTGGCGCGACGGGCGTCGCAGTGGGGCTGGCGGCGGCGACCGCGATTTGGGCAGACGCGAAACTTGCGCTGCTAAAGAGCGCGAAACTAAGTGTGACAAATTTCTTCAAAATATTTCTCCTAGGTTGCAGATGCATTAAACGGACAAGACAGGCGCTCCACGACGGGTGGAGAACCTAACGAATCAAGGCATGCGCGGTCCGGGCCGAAGGCCCACAGGAAATCGAAGGACCCGCGAGCGCGGGAATCCGTGCGGAGAGATGGCTAGGACCTGGCGCTAGGAAAGCGCAGGCGGAGCGTGCTCGAAGATAGCCGCACCAAGAAACGGCGCGGGCACCCAGACGGGAGCCAGCGCCGGAATTTTCTCGAAAAGAGCAAGTGGCTGGGGCGCCACCAGGATCGGCGGCGCGTCGGCCAGATCATACTTACCCGTCGCGATCAGAGTAACCGCGCACTCGTGGTCAGCCGACCCCGCGTCGGCATGAAACCGCGCGTGCAATTGCGGCGAAGCCGCCAGGCCAAGCGCGAAAAGAAACGTCGCGAGCAAACTGCTCGCAACAAGAGCGCGGAATTTTTCGCGACGGCCTTCATGACGAAGGCGACCCTCCAACTACCGTCACCATACCGCAAGCAGTTTCGGCGCGAAAAAGGCGAAAGTCGTGAACACCGGCTGGATCGACGGGATAGCGGAGGCGTCGTTAGGATAAAAGGAAAGCCCCGGTACGCCGCGGAGCATTTCCGACCAATCCCGGGGTTCCGACTTGCCTGCGCATGCGCAGCGAGCTAATTCAATCCCAACAACGAAAGGAAACAAAATGGCAAAAGACACAGGCAAAGGCTCACGCAAAGGCGCGGTCACGGGACGCACCCAAATCAAAAACCCAAAGACCGGCGACTTCACCAAGCGCAACGAAACCAAAGGGAGCAGCAAAGCGGGCAAATTCATGGCCGTGAAAAAAGACGGCAAACCCTTCAAAGGCGTCGCCAAAGAGCCGGATAAACGGCGCAAATAGCCCCACCTCTGACTCGCGTGCATGCCGGCAGCTTCACTAATGCGACCAGACACTATTCTTTAATCAGGAAACTCCGAGCTAGCGAAGTCGCTGGCATAAGGCGTACACGCTCGCGAAATGCCGAATTACGTGATCGCCTTTCAGTCTCCCGAATGCTGAATCGAAACTAAGCCCACTTGAGGGAATACCGTACTACTGCATAATTTGCAGGTGCTGCCGGAGCACGTCGCGGATGAGCGGTGGACCTGCTCCATATCGACCAGCCATTGAACTCGAAGCGGATTACAACCGGCCCTTTAAATCACCGATACGGGTGACTAACGAGGCGTAGAGACAACTAAAGAGTCGCGATGTCGGAACACTCCCACGACCAGCCAGATTCTCACGATCATGTACCCGACCATGCGCATGCTCATGGCGCACACGGTCACAGACATGGCGCGATCGATCCTTCCATCACCACCTCGGAGCGCGGCATCTGGGCGATCAAGTGGTCATTTGTCGTTCTTTTTGTCACCGCGCTGCTGCAGATCGCGGTCGTTTACCTTTCGCATAGCGTCGGCTTGCTCGCGGACACGATTCATAATTTCGGCGACGCCGCGACGGCCATTCCGCTCTGGGTTGCGTTCATGCTAGCGCGCTGGAGAGCTAGTAAGCACTTCACCTACGGCTACGGTCGCGTCGAGGATCTCGCGGGGGTCGCGATCGTTCTTACCATTACTTTTAGCGCGGTCATCGCCGGCTATGAAACTGTGCAGCGTTTTTTGCATCCGCAGCCGCTCGGTTACGTCTGGGCAGTCATGGTCGCGTCGATCGTCGGCTTTATCGGCAATGAGGCCGTGGCCATATTCCGAATTAGAATCGGCAAAGAGATCCAGAGTGCTGCTCTCGTCGCCGATGGCTACCACGCCCGCATCGATGGCTGGGCCAGTCTGGCGGTGTTTTTCGGTGCCATTGGCGTCTGGCTTGGTTATCCGCTAGCCGATCCTATCGCCGGACTGCTCATCACAATCTCGATCGTGCAAATCGTTTGGCAATCGGGTAAAGCCGTCTTCACCCGCATGCTCGATGGCGTTGAGCCCGCGCTCGTGGAAGAGATTCGGCACGCGGCTAGCGAAGTCGAGGGAGTGGTGGAGGTGACAGAGGTGCGTGCTCGCTGGCTCGGTCACCGTTTGCACGCAGAGCTGAATGTCGCGGTCGCGTCTGACCTGCCGGTGAGCAAAGGGCATGAGATTGCAAAGGCGGTCCGGCATGAGGCCACGCACCACCTGAGCTACTTGTCCTCAGTGGTGGTGCACGTCGATCCGACCGAAGAAGCGGGCGAAGAATTTCACAATATTACCGGACACACTCACGACGACTTAACGGCCCATTCTCATTGAACCCGTTAAGCTACGGACTCTTATTGAACGTCTGAGCCGTTGCACGCCGGCAGAGGCGAAAAGATAATCCCACTGCGGTGAAAGATTAGGCAGAGGCAATAAGTGATTTCCCGTGAAGCCTAAGCGATCAATGCGCTGAAGCCGGTTTTTCTGCGTCGC
>JBBSGS010000219.1:0-4227 GCA_038253875.1 Chthoniobacterales bacterium | reverse complement strand
CTCCTATCGCCGAGGAAACTGGTGGGCGACCCTGACGCCGCTGGTCCAGCTGACCGATATTTCCTTAGAAGTGGATTTCCAAACGCGCGTTATCTTTGGCTTCAGCTTCTAAGTATGAGTCGCCGCCTGACCAATTGTCTCGGACTTCTCCTTTTCTGCGCATGGCCCTTGAGTGGCTGCCAGGTCAGCCCGCAGACTGCTTTCCCCACCGCGCAAACGGTGGCGAGTTCCGGAGCAGCGCCGGGAATAGATATTGCCACGCTCACGCGGGGCCGGAAAATATTTACGACCAGTTGCACAGAATGTCATGTGGCCCGGTCGATCGCTGGCTACACCGTCGAGCAATGGCGGCTCAATATAAATGAGATGGCGCCCCGGGCGCATCTGAAGCCCGACGAACGCACCGCGCTGGAAGCGTATTTGCTTGCCGCGCGCGCGTCTCTGCCGCCGGGCTGACAACCCAGGCGGCAGCTCGCGCGCTTGTCGACGAGCAAACTGCTGCTCTTCGATTCGGAGCTGAGAGATCGGCGGCTTTTCCCCGTGCCTAACGAGCAGCAGAAGTTACAACCGTGATTCGCGTCGCTCCAATGCGGCTCCTATTTTCGCCCCAACAAGTTATGAAAACAACACTAAGTCAATTGCTCTTAACCCTCGGTTTACTGCTCGCTTGTGCAGCTCCGGGGCGGGCGGAGGAAAGCCATTGCGGATTCTTTGAAGCAGATCTAACGGGAGGAGGCAAAGCCGTCTTTTTTATCCAGGGCAACCATGCCTTGTCGGTCTACCTCTTTAACGTGGCGACGAGCACGGTCAGCTTTGCCGGTGGTGACATTGGGGACGACGGCTCCTTTAGTCTTGCTTCAAACGCGGGCGCCACGATCAGCGGGTGACCTGGAGGACCCCAACGAAGACCTCAATGACGATCACCCGGACGCGACCTTTTCTATAACTCTTCTGAGTGGGGAGGCGGTCACAGGGACACTTACCTACGGTCACGGCGCACAGCTCGGTGATTTCACCCTGGCCGGGACGACTGATTTCTTCCGTGCTCCGCAAGAGTCGTCAGAGAATCATCTCGCTAATATCTCCACTCGTGGCTTCGTCAGCACGGGCCAAGGTCAGTTGCTCGGCGGGTTCATCGTGACTGGTGGTCCGAAGTTCGTTCTTGTCCGCGCGCTCGGGCCTTCCCTGGCGAATCAAGGGGTAAGTCCGGTGTTGGCGAACCCGGTCTTAAAGCTAGTGAGCGGTGCAACCGAGCTGAGGTCGAACGACGACTGGCGCAGTGAGTCGAACTCCGACGATATCATAGCGACGACGATTCCGCCGGCGAACGAGAAGGAATCGAGCATCCTTATCCGCCTGGAGCCGGGCGCATATACGGCGGTGGTGACTGGTGCTAACGATACGACTGGCATCGCTTTGATCGAAGTCTTCGAGATCGACCACGACTAATTGCAGATTGGTGTTAGCAAATGCCCTCGCGCTTCAGGGCGCGGGGGCATTTTGTGGACGACTCCCTCTGGGAGGCGCGAGTTTCGGTGTGGCGTTCCACCCGCGCTTCGCAGAGCGAAGCGTCTACAACGATTGCCTCCTTAGTAAGACTTCGCCCAGAGCACGCGCCGCTTACTCGGTTCCCCGGTGATGACACACTTACCCGCCTCAGGCGGATGGGCCGGGTCATCGAAAGGAATGCAGCGGATCGTCACTTTTAAGTCGCCCTTTACCTGCTCCTCGACTTCCCGGAGGCCATTCCAATGAGCGAGCGCGAAGCCGCCATGGATCTCGGGCTTGGCCAAATTCTTGGGAGTGAAAAAGTCGTAAAACTCTTCCTTGCTGTCGATGCTGCGGGTGTGCGCATCGCGAAAAGCACGCGCGCGCGCGAAGAGGTTTTCCTGGATTGCGTCCAGGGTAATGACGACGGCGCTGACAAACTCCTGTATCGGTAAGAACTGCTTCGCCTTCATTCCCTCGTCGCGCCGGCTGACCGCGACAGTGCCACTCTCCAGATCGCGCGGACCAAGCTCCACGCGCAGTGGCACGCCTTTCTTGATCCACTCCCAATTTTTCGTGCCGCCGCCGAGATCGCGTCCGTCCAGGTGGACATCAAGGGGCAAGCCGTGCCAGTGAATGCCGCGCAGTTGCGTGGCAAGCTCGTTAGCGGCAGCGAGAACGGCGTCGCGCGTCTCAGGCTTCGGTGTGACTGGAATGATGACCACCTGGGTGGGAGCGATACGTGGTGGAAGGATTAGACCGTCGTCGTCGCCGTGCATCATGATGAGTGTGCCGACGAGCCTGGTGCTCGCGCCCCAGCTCGTTGTCCAACCAAATTCCTGCTGCCCGTCGCGGGTTTGAAATTGGATGCCGCTCGAGCGCGAAAAATTCTGCCCGAGGAAATGCGAAGTGCCGGCTTGGATGGCTTTACGATCCTGCACCATCGCTTCGATGGAGAGAGTCTGGACTGCACCCGGGAATCGTTCGCCCTCAGATTTCTCGCCGGTGTAGACGGGCACGGCGAGGAAATCGCGCGCGAAGGTTTTGTAAACCTCGAGCATTTGCCGGGTCTCAGCCCGCGCTTCGGCTTCGGTCTCGTGCACGGTATGGCCTTCCTGCCAGAGAAATTCCGTCGTGCGCAAAAAGACACGTGGACGCATTTCCCAGCGCACGACATTAGCCCATTGGTTGATCAAAATCGGGAGGTCGCGATACGATTGCACCCATTTCGCGTAGCTCGCGCCGATGATCGTCTCGGAGGTCGGCCTAACGACTAAAGGTTCGCTCAAAGGACTGGCCGGGATCATTTTTCCATCGGCATTCAACTCGAGCCGGTGATGGGTGACGACCGCGCATTCCTTGGCAAAGCCCTCGACGTGCTCGGCCTCTTTCTGCATGTAGCTGAGCGGAATAAAGAGCGGGAAATAGGCGTTACGATGTCCGGTCGCCTTGAACATGGCGTCGAGCGCGTGCTGCATGTTTTCCCAGATGCCGTAGCCCCAGGGCTTGATCACCATGCAGCCGCGGACGTCGCTCGGCTCGGCCATGTCGCCTGCGCGCACAACCTGTTGATACCACTCGGGAAAATCTTCGTCGCGGCGCGGACTGATCGCGGATTTTGGAACGTCGGGCTTGGCCATGGTGCGGAGCGCGATACTTAAACCGCTGCTGGGATGTTGGCCAGCAGCGGTTTTCTCCTGCTCCTAATCGTCCTCGTGCTCCTGTTCGTGATCGAACTCTCGGAGCGGAACCGGCGTCGTCGTTAGGGGAAGGGGAACGATCACGAGCAGGGGCAGGAGCGCTCGTTAGTTCCTCGCGAAGAGCGAGGCCGTCGCTGGACCGTCCTCGGCATAACCGCCGGCAAAATCAATACTGCAAACGGTGCGATAGCGCGCATGCGGACCGACCGCGGCGCCGGCATAATTGAACGCCGGGTTGAAGATATTCTTGCGATGTTTCCGCGCGAGTTGGCCGTCATCGATGATGAGCGCGGCAACGATGTCGCGCGCGGTGGATTTTCCGTAGGAAATGTTTTCGCCCCAGAGAATGCTCCAGCTGCCGTGGCGATTAAGGCGTGCCGCCGGGTCGGTGCGATCGGAGCCGCCGTGTCCGTAACTTCCATTCGCCTGATCAGCCACATGTTCGGCCGCGGCCAACGACATTCCGGCCGAAACGCTGAGCGGCGCGAGAGGGCGAGCGTTGCGCAAAAATCGGATCGCTTCGTCGAGTGCGGCGGCACCTTCGCGCGTCCGCAGGAGTGAACCGGCAGGGAGTACAAAGACGTCGCTTCGGAATTTCGCGCGGCGCGCCTCGAGGAAATCGGCGTAAAGCTCGGGATGTTGCCGGGCGAGATTCATTTCCCGAATGACTGCGGCGCCAGTCAGTGGCGACTGTGGCGATCCATGAGCGCTCGTTTCGGCGGCGCCTGCGCAGAGGAGGAAGGCGAATGCCAGGAAGGCGGAAACTCGCATTCTAGTAATTCTAGCAACTGCGGTGCCACCTTTGCTCTGTAGACATTGCCCTCTGGGCAACGCGAGGCGCCCCTTCCACCGGCTTCTCGCAAACCGCGCCTCGCAGAGCGAGGCGTCTACAGGGAAGTTGACACCCGCAGGCGACGCCGCTATTTTCCCCGCCCTTCACCAGACCGTCGATGAAAACGTTTTCCGCAAAAGCCAACGAAGTCGCCCGCAAGTGGTGGGTTATTGACGCCCAGGATCAGGTTCTTGGGCAGGTTGCGGT
>JBBSGS010000218.1:0-4268 GCA_038253875.1 Chthoniobacterales bacterium | reverse complement strand
GCAGCGGATGTGACCGCGCTCGATACTGCGCGGACAACTTTTGCGAGCGCCAAAACTTCGCCGCGCGAAGCCGCAGCGGGCCGCATCGCGCAGACGCAATCGCTTCCGCAACTCATCGCGAATGTGCGGGGCATCTTCCGCAACGAGATCGACAAGATGATGACGCCATACAAAAAAGCGAACAGCGATTTCTACAACGGGTATTTCGCTGCGCGCGTCATCGTCAATAAGGCCGCGACGCACGCCGCGCCGAAGAAGCCGACACCGACGCCTCCGTAAGATCGACAATCATATCTGAAGTTTGCGACCGCCCGCGCAGTCATAGTCGCGGGCGGTTTTGTTTCCGCCCCAAATGCTCGCACGATTCCCCGCGCGCGCCACTCGCTTCGTTGGTCGCGGGCGGCGCTGAAAAAATTGCTGTCTGGAGGAGAAAGCCCGATTTTATCAAACAATGAAGATAAAGAGAAAAAGCGTTCCAGTCTTGTTCGTCATGGCGTTGCTTTCGCCATTGTCTGCGCCGGCCGTAGAAGTGACCCAATTTGAAGGCACCGCGCACGGCTTTCCCGCGATGCTGGACGCGAATGGAAAAAAGATCGCCGACGGCGAGTTCATCCAGGAACTCGAGGACGGACGCCTTTCCATCACGCTCAAATACCGATTTAAACACGGCAGCCGCACCGAGGAGAAAGCCCTCTTCCAGCAAAAGCCCGAGCTCGTTCAGGAAAAATGGTCGTGGCGCGAGCTGAAGGATGGAGACGTCGTGCGCGAGTACGCGGTCGATTTCAAAACCCAAACCGCCACTGCAAAAAAACGGGAGAACGGCGCGTGGAAAGATTGGTCGGAGAAAATCGAGGTCCAGCCGGGCCGGACGTTTGTCGGTTATGGCTTCATGCTCGCGGTGCAGAATCTCCGGGCACGTCTCGTCCACGGCGAACCGGTCGAACTCGAAGCGATCGGCTTCACTCCGAAACCGACCACAGTAACCGTGCAAATCACCCACGGCGGCCTCGAGCAGATGGAGATGTCGGACCGGCTCCCGAAAGGCGACCTCTTCATCATTCACCCCAAGATTCCGGCGATTGCCAAATTATTCGTCAAGGCGCCCGACACCCACATCTGGTTGACCCAGCCACCGGCGGAGTTCCTCCGCTTTGAAGGACCGCTCCTCGAGCCTAACGATCCCATCGTTCGCGTCGATCTCCTTTCCGGGGCGGCGAGCGGGCCGGCCAAACCGGTCGAGAAAAGCGACGATCGTTAGGCCGGCCGGGTTATTCTGCCGCGCGGGAGAACGGATGGCCGCCCAGTTCCCGGCAAAGCTTGTCGCCGATCTCGGTCACGATTTCCATTTTTGTCGGGTGATAAAACTCGGCGTCTTCGAGTTGATGCGCGGTGTGCTCGTGATCGATCGCATAGGCCGGCAGGTGAATCAGGTTGCTCGCGTCGTTGCAGAGCAAGCCGGCGCTGATCAATTTCGCGGTCCTGGCGTCGGCGGCGAATTCGCCGAAACCGAAATCGTCGCCAGCGAGGTGGAGTTTCCCGACGTCCCGGCTCTCGCCCGTCGCAGTGACGAGTTGATGCCCGGCTGCTTCCGCGGCCGCGTAGGTCATCCCGGCAAAGGCGAACTCCGGATCGGAGAAGATGACTTGAATGTTTGAGCGCTTCGTCCAGCGCCGATCGCCCTCGCTGCAGGCGTTCTCCGCCGCGATTCCCGCTTCGATGTGGGCGTGATGCACGACCATGCGTTTCCCGGCGACGTCGCCTGCGGCGAAAATGTGCTGCGAGCCGTGCACGCGCATGTCTTCGCCGATCTCGAGCCGGCCCTGCCGATTCGGCGCAATCTTGACCGCAGTCAGGTTGAGATTCGCGACCGCGGGATGACGGCCGGTCGCGAGGAGAAGGCGCTCGGCGCGGACCGGTGGGATTTTTTCCGCGCCATCGCTTTCGATTTCAAAGGCACCCGCTTCGTCGCGGCTGATTCGCGCGATCTTGCGCCCGGTAAGGATGCGGACGCCTTCCTTTTCATAAATCAGCGCCATCCGCTCGCCGAACTTCGGGGGGAAGCGCGGCAAAAGTTTCCTCTGCGCAAGCAGCGTCACCTCGCAACCGAGACGGGCGTAACGCAAAGAAAACTCCAAACCAACCGGTCCCGCGCCGATGACCGCGAGCGACTTCGGGATGCGCGTGTTTTGCAAAATTTCGTCACTTGTCCAGACCGCGTCGCGCACTTCTGCGAGCCCTTCGAAGTGGGGAAAGGTGGTGACGGAGCCAGTCGCCACAATCGCGGCATCGAAGCGATAGCGCACGCCTTCGCTGACGATTTCATGGTCGCCGATGAAGCGCGCGTTCGCGCGGATGATCTGGAATCGATCGCCCGCCAGATCCTGGATTTCCTTTTGCCGGTAAGCGCGAAACTTTTCGATCTCCTCGTCTTTCCAGCGCACGATTTGCGCCAGGTATTCGTTAGGCTGCTTCGGCTCGACGATGAGCCAGCCGTGCGCTTTCGCGTGGTGCATCGCATCGATCGGTTCGAAGAGCGCCTTCGACGGCATGCATCCGGCATTGATGCAGAGCGAGGCGTGGTCCGCGTTGTCGCCCATGAAAAGGAGAACGTTGGCGCCTTGCTCGCAGGCGACGCGGGCGGCGGTGAAACCGGCGGAACCGCCGCCGAGGACCGCGATGGTTTTCGTTTTCGCGTTCACTGACTTTCGCTGCCTTTGAAAATTCGAAAGAGAAAGTACAACGACGGGAGGAGGAGAACGGCCCCGACGCAGAGCGCGATGATAAGCAAACGCAAAGTGGCGGGCGGGGCGGCGCTGTTCAGGAGCGTCACGTCCGGCATGATGAGGCGCGGATATTGCGCCAGGCTCCAGCCGCCGAGAATGAGCGTGACTTGACCGATCGCAGCGGCCCGTGCCCAACGATAGCGCCGGCTCCAGAGCGCGAGCAAGGCACCGAGCGCGCAGACGATTGTCGCGCCTAACAAGATCGGCGCCCACCAACGGGTCAGCCCGTCGAACATCCCCGTCGCGCCCTTCCTCGAAGTCACGAAAACGATCGCGGCAATCGGCCCCAGCAAGCCTCCCGACCAGAGCGCGCCGCGCCGGAAATCCTCTTGCAGATCGGTCTCGCCCTCGGTGTCGACGGTGAGGTAGGTGGCGGCGAGAAAGACAAACAAAGCGAGAGCGAAAACGCCGCAGGCAAACGCGAAGGGCGTCAACCAGCCGGCCAGATATCCGGTGGTGAGAGTCCCGTTCTCGACCCGGATTTTTCCCGTGGCCAGCGCACCGAGCGTCATTCCCTGGATCAGCGGGGTGAAGAAACTGGCCGCGCCAAAGACTAGGCTCCAACGGTTCTGCACCTGCTCGTCCGTCCGGTCGTATTTGCGGAAAGCGAAAGCGGAACCGCGCAGCACGATGCCGAGAAGCATGAGGGTGATGGGAATGTTGAGCGCGGTCATAAGCGCTGCGAAGCCGCTCGGGAAACCGGTAAAAAGAGGGACGATCACGAGAATGAGCCAGACGTGGTTCGCTTCCCAGATCGGGCCGATGGCGTGGGAGATGGCATGCCGTTGCCGGAGCGCGCGCGGTCCTCTCCCGAGCAAATCCCAAAAGCCGCCGCCGAAATCCGCGCCCGCCATTAACGCATAGAGAATCAGCGCCCCGACCATGAAAAGGGCGACAACGTTTTCAGACATCGGTGGAGATGGCGGACGCGTGATCGACCGATTCCGGCGCTTTCATAAATTGCCTGCGGAGGAGATAGACCACACTGATGGCGAGAAAAATGTATACCGCCGTGAAGACGAAGAAGGGCACCGCAATTCCAGGCATCGGCGTCACTGCCTGCTCGGTCCGCATCAGGCCGTAAATGATCCAGGGTTGGCGACCCAGCTCCGTCACCATCCAGCCGGCTTCGACCGCGACAAATCCGAGCGGACCTGCCAGGACCGTCGCGCAGAGAAACCATTTCCCATCGGGCAGCCGCCGGCGTTTCCACCAGAGCCACCCGGCCGCGAGCGAGAGCGCGAGGAGCGCGAAGCCGCAGCCGACCACGAGATCAAACGACCAATGAACGAGACGGACGTTCGGCCAGTTCGTGCGCGGGAATTCCTCCAAACCGGCGACCCGTGCGTTCGGATCATGCGCCGTCAGCAGGCTCAAGCCGCGCGGAATCTGCAACGCGTAGCTCGTCGTTAGGCTATCGTCGTTAGGCAAGCCGCCGATGCGGATGGGCGCGCCCTTTTCGGTGTGATAATGCGCTTCCATTGC
>JBBSGS010000217.1:0-4456 GCA_038253875.1 Chthoniobacterales bacterium | reverse complement strand
TACCTCTAACGCGCATCAGCGGCCCGCTGATGCCGGAGAGCAGATGCGCCAGGGATTCTCCGCGATTATCCCGACGAGTTGTATTCGATTCGCCGGGCACATGCTCTAGCTTTTCGCCATGCCAAAGTATCTCGTCGTCAGCAGCAGTGGGAATCCTTCAAGTAATAGCCGCAAAATGGGCCGGGTAGCGTTCCATTATTTCACGAATTCCAAGGTGAACTGTGACTGGCTGGACCTCGGGGATCTGGATCTGCCTTTGTGCGACGCCGATGCCTGTTACGCGGAACCCGGGGCGCAGCAGCTCGCCAAGTCGATCAAAGCAGCGGACGGCGTCCTGGTCGCGGCCCCGGTCTATAACTATGACGTGAGCGCCGCGGCCAAGAATATGATCGAGCTCGCAGGCAGCGCCTGGGAGGATAAGATAGTCGGATTTCTTTGCGCGGCCGGTGGAATGGGCAGCTATATGTCGGTGATGGCCTACGCTAACAGTCTCATGCTCGATTTTCGTTGCGTCATCATCCCGCGTTTTGTTTTCGCGACCGGCGATGCCTTCGCGGACGACGGGGTCGTCGATGCGAAAATCGTGCAGCGCGTCGAGCAGGTCGCGGCGGAGTTAGTGCGCTTTACGGAGGCGTTGCGCGGAGCGGGCGTCAAAGGCTAGCCGTAGCATGGCCCTGTGAGGCAGATCCAGTTTGGCGCAACCGCAACCTTTTCGTCGCCTCGTCCTGGTGCACTGAGGCTAGCGGGGCGCTTTCGGATTGAGCCAGACCTCGGCGCCCTCGCGCGCCGCTTCGACTTCCATGGATTTGCCACTCTCCAAAACGATGGTACGCGCGGCTTCCACGATCTCATCCACCTTCTTGTCGTCGTGCTCGGGATCGTGATGAAATAGGAATAGTTTGCGGACATCGGCATCGAGCGCGAGGGAGACGACGCTGCTCAAGGAGCCGTGGCCCCAACCCACCTTGTGCGTGTATTCGTCGTCGGTGTATTGGGCGTCGATGATGAGGACATCGACGCGGCGAAGGAATTGCACAAGCTTGGTCCGCTCGGCCATGGCGTAAGCACGTGCTTGATCAAGATCAGAGCTTCCTCGTTGGGCAGGATTCAAGACGCCGTAAGGCTCGTTGTCCGGGAGGTAGGCCACCGAGCCGCTGCTGGTTTCAAGGCGGTAACCGACACAGATACCAGGATGATTTACAAACCGCGCGCTGACCTGCACCCTGCCGATCGAAAATTCCATCTCCTTTAACTCCTCGATCTCGATGAAACTCGGCATGTCGTGCAGGCTGACCGGGAAAAATGAAATTTCCATCTGACTGGCGAGGATGGCCGCGAGACCTTTGCGCGCCCCTTCGTAGCCGAGTACGCGCAGGCTGTTCTTTTCCTGATAGGCAGGGAGGAAAAAAGGAAGGCCTTGGATGTGATCCCAATGGGTGTGGGTGATCAGGAGCGTCGGTTTGATTGGCTTGGAACGGAATTCTTCCTCGAGAGAATTTCCGAGGAGTCGCAATCCCGAGCCGGCATCGAGGATGATGATCTCGCCTTCCGCGCGGAGCTCGATGCAACTGGTGTTACCACCATAACGAACGGTGGAAGCTCCGGGCACCGGAATGGAACCGCGCACGCCCCAGAATTTCAGCCGGGTTGAGGGCAGCACAAACTCCGGCACGAGATCGTTCTCCACGGCCTGATGTCCGTCGGAAGGCAGGACGCGGTCGATCACTTCACGGAGATTTTCCCAAAGGACTGGCTTGACCAGATACTCATCCGCGCCAGCCTCGACGGCGCTGCTGCGATCAACTCCGTAATCGCGACCCGAGATAATGATGATGCGTGTATGCAGCAGTTTTTTCCGGATGCGGCGGCAGGCCTGAAAGCCGTTCGACCTCGGCATGAGGAGGTCGCAAAGGACGAGCTCGGGCCGGTGTTTGAGCGCCAGCTCAACTCCGGACTCGCCGTCGCCGGCTTCGAGCACCTCCCATCCTTCGCGGAGGAATAGCTCGCGGGTTGCGCGCCGGCCCTCGGCGTCGTCCTCAATTAAAAGAACCGTTGCCATTTGTGGGTCTGGAAATTCTTCTCAGAGCCGCGCGAGAGAGACAAGCTCTTTTCCCAAAGAGCGACCGCAATCAGCGGTGCCCACACTCGTTAGGCGTCGGGCGGACGTTTCCAGCGCAGATCGGGCCGGAGGTTGACTTTGTCGGGCGGAACATCGAAGCCAACCGCGCGCAAGAGATAAGAGACGCCTTCCGCGCTTTCCATCGTCTCCTTCAAACTCCGGGCGAAGACTTCGATGTATTCCTTGTAGGACTCGAGGGCCAGCTTCCCATCGGAATAATGATCGGCGAGCGCTTCGTCATGGTGATCGATGAGCTCGATCAGGGCGCGGCGTAACTGCATCCGCATCTGCGGGTCGACGACAACCCTGAAGGGATTGGCGCCCGCGTCAGGGACGGCGGGCGTTTCTTTCCGCGCCGCGGGGACGAGTTGAAAATCGGCAGCGTCCATGAATTCGTTAGGCCGAGTCCTAGAAGAAAATCGGGATGATGAGGATGGCGACAATGTTGGCCACCTTGATCATAGGGTTGATCGCCGGGCCGGCGGTGTCCTTATAAGGATCACCCACGGTGTCACCCGTGACTGAAGCGGCGTGCGCGAACGAGCCTTTGCCGCCGAGGTTACCTTCTTCGATATATTTCTTCGCATTGTCCCAGGCGCCGCCGCTGGACGTCATCGCGATCGCGACGAACAATCCGGTCACGATCGTGCCGACGAGAAGGCCGCCCAGAACGACCGGGCCGAGCGGCTTGATCATTGCCACCGCGACCACGAACGCGACCGGCAGCAGGGCCGGAATAATCATTTCCCGCAAGGCTGCCTTCGTCACGATATCAACGCAGGTGCCGTAATCCGGCTTGTCTTCGCCGCGCAGGATGCCCGGTTTGGCAGTTAATTGCCGGCGCACTTCGCGCACGACCGCTCCGGCCGCTTTCCCCACCGCGTCCATACTAAAAGCGGTGAAGATGAACGGCAGCAAGCCGCCGATGAAGAGGCCGATGATCACTTTAGGCTCGGTGAGAGAAAACTGGAAATTGAAGGGCCGACCGGCTTCAGTGAGGTGCGCGCGCAATTCCTCAACATAGGATCCAAAAAGCACGAGCGCCGCCAGGCCCGCCGAAGCGATGGCGTAACCTTTGGTCACCGCCTTCATGGTGTTACCGACTGCGTCGAGATCGTCCGTCACGCCGCGCACTTCTTTCGGCAGATCGCTCATTACCGCAATGCCGCCGGCGTTGTCAGTGATCGGTCCGAAGGCGTCGAGTGAAATGATAATTCCCGCCATTGAGAGCATGCTCATGACGGCGATGGAGATGCCGTAGAGGCCGGCGAAATGGAAGCTGAACAAAATCGCGAGGCCAATGAAACCGACCGGCAACGCGGTCGCGTGCTGTCCAATCGCGAGGCCGGCGATGATATTCGTGGCGTGACCGGTCTCCGAAGCCTTGGCGATTTTCCGCACCGGCGAGTAGCTCATCGAAGTATAGTAATTCGTGATCACGACCACGATCCCGGTCATGAGCAAGCCGACGAGCGAAGCGAAATAGAGATCGTTGGCGGTGCGCAGAGCATTGGCGATGATGACGCCATCGGGGAAAAGCAGATCCGTCGCCGGCCAAAACAGAATTGCCGAGACCAATGCACTCGTCATCACTCCGCCCATAAGGACGTTGCCCGGTTTGCCCCCACTCATGTTGACGAAAAGAATGCCGCAAATCGCGCCAAGCACCGAAATGCCGCCAAGCACGAACGGATAAACGATCGCCGCGGGCGCATTTGCCAGTGTCAGTGCAGCGACCAGAATCGCGCCGATCAAACTGACCGCATAAGTCTCGAAAACGTCGGCCGCCATGCCCGCGCAATCGCCGACGTTATCGCCCACGTTATCGGCGATCGTCGCCGGGTTGCGCGGATCGTCCTCGTCGAGCGTGTTCTCGATCTTGCCTACGAGATCGGCGCCTACGTCAGCCGCTTTGGTATAAATGCCGCCGCCCAACCGGGCAAAAACGCTGATCAAACTCGCGCCCAGCGCCAGCCCGATCAGGCTCTTCACCGCCAGATCATGACCGATCATTTTGCCCGCGATGGTGTAGAAGAGTCCGACCGAGAGCAGCGCCAGGCCAACCACGAGCAGACCCGTGACCGCGCCGCCGTTGAAAGCCACG
The DNA here is from genome assembly GCA_038253875.1 of Chthoniobacterales bacterium. Taxonomy (GTDB): domain Bacteria; phylum Verrucomicrobiota; class Verrucomicrobiia; order Chthoniobacterales; family UBA10450; genus Palsa-1392. The sequence goes on along the minus strand of JBBSGS010000217.1, from coordinate 233 downwards.
CGCATGGCCGCTGTCCGCGAAGTCATCGCAGCCTGCGTAGTGCGGGTATTCGCGAGCACCGCGATGCGCATCCCGATGAAACCGGCCGCAAGCGAGCAGATGGCGCCGACAAGGAAGCCGACCGCGGTGGGGTGATCTTTGAAGATGAACAAGAGAATAAAAATGACGACTGCGATGGCGCTGATCGTCATCACCTGCCGATTGAGGTAAGCCTTCGCGCCTTCCTGGATGGC
>JBBSGS010000216.1:0-4463 GCA_038253875.1 Chthoniobacterales bacterium | reverse complement strand
CTTCAATTTGCTCCATCCGCGCACGCTCCAGCTCGTTATGGACAGCCTCCGCTACTGGGTGCTGGAGATGCATGTGGACGGTTTCCGTTTTGATCTCGCCTCTACTCTGGCCCGCGACGCGCATGGCGTGAACAAGCTGCACGCTTTTTTCGAAATCATTCACCAGGACCCGGTCATCTCGCAGGTGAAGTTGATCGCCGAGCCATGGGATGTCGGCGAGGGCGGCTATCAGGTCGGGAATTTTCCGGTGCTCTGGGCCGAGTGGAATGGCAAGTATCGGGATACCGTCCGCGGTTTTTGGAAAGGGGACGAAGGGAAGATCGGCGAAGTCGCTTATCGCCTGACGGGTAGCCCGGATCTTTATCAAACGACCGGCCGCCGGCCTTATGCCAGCATCAACTTCATCACCGCCCACGACGGTTTCACGCTCAATGATCTCGTGAGCTACAACGACAAGCATAACGAAGCCAACGGCGAGGAAAATCGCGACGGCGATAATAACAACCATTCCTGGAATCACGGCGCGGAAGGCCCGACCGACGACGCGGAAATCAACCAGCTGCGTCTCCAGCAACGGCGCAATTTTCTCACCACGCTTTTGCTTTCCCAAGGCGTCCCGATGCTCACCGCCGGCGATGAATGGGCGCGCACCCAAGGCGGCAACAACAACGCCTATTGCCAGGACAATGAAATCAGCTGGCTCAACTGGAACCTCGACGAGAATCAAAAAGCGCTCTTCGATTTCACCAAAAAACTGATCCAGCTTCGGCGCGACCATCCAGTCTTCCGCCGCCCGAAATTCTTTCAGGGCCGCCGGATTCGCGGGTCGGAAATTCGCGACGTCATGTGGTTCAACCCGGGCGGTAATGAGATGACAGATGACGAATGGAACTCGCCCTTCGTGCGCTGTCTTGGGATGCTCTTGAGCGGCGACACGATTGACGTGCAGACCTTTCAAGGGGAGCCGATCCGCGACAGCAGTTTTCTGCTTCTTATCAACGCGCATCACGAGCCGCTCCAGTTCGTCCTTCCCGGCCAGAAAGAGGTCGCCTGGCAACTTCTTCTCGATACCGCCTTGGAGGAGGGTTTCTGCGCAGAGCCGCAGAATCACGTCTCCGGTGACGAGGTGGAAATCCGTAACCGCGCGACCATCCTGCTCAAACTCACCGCTGGCTCCACCGCGCGAGCGCGACACGAATCCTGGAAGAAACGGCAATTCGCCGCACCCCATAACGGCGGAGTGAAACGCGAGACAACGCCTGCGGACGCGACACCGGAAGAGCCGGCCGCGGTGGCAGCGAAGTAGCTTTCCAAAGAGTGAGCGCAAAGCCCGTCCCGCGCTCGATTCTCTGAGCTGATTATGACACCAACCTCACTCATCATCGTGGTCGATCGCGGCAGCTTAAAAGCTTATCGTGTCGACCCGACTCCTACTCGCGGCGCGAGTCTGCAACTCGTCCAGGCTTTTGAGATCACCGGCGCCCATGGGCGCTACGATGACAAAGTGACCGATCAAGCGGGGCGCTTCCCGGTGAGCGACGGCAACCGCCGCCACGCTAATTCGGTCGCTGAACGCACCGCGCTCGAAACCGAAAATGACCGGCGCATCTGCAAGCAGCTCGCCGAGCACATCGCCCAGGTCGTGAAGCGTGAAGCAGCCGAGGGCTGGTCCTTTGCCGCGCCGGCTTCGATTCACGCCACCGTTTCGGATTTGCTGCCCGCGCCGATCCGCCATCGTCTGGTGGAGCACGTCAAATCGGACTCGTAAAGATCGAGCCGGCAAAACTGGCCAGCCATTTCCGCTCGCTCCAACCGCTTTGACTCGGCATTGTAACCAATGCAGCTACCCATCGAAATCTCTTACCGCGGAGTAGAAAAATCCGACCAGCTCGATGAACACATCCGCTCCAAAGCCGCACGGCTAGACCGCTTCTGCGATCATATCAGCCGTTGCGATGTGGTCGTCGAGCACCCCAATCACGCCCAGCATTCCGGCAACCCATTCCGGGTTCGGATCGACGTGACCGTGCCGCCCGGGCACGAACTGGTCGCGGAAGAAAAGCCGGCCGCCCACGAGATGCACGAGCCGTTAAGCAAAGTGATCAACGACGCCTTTAAGACGATGGAGCGCCAGCTCAAGACGCTGGTAGAGAAACAGCGGCACGAATAAGCACGGCGCCTGCATTGAAAAAAAATCGCTCTCCACGCGAAGCGGCCCACGCTTCGCGCGAGATCACGATCATCAACCCGCTCGGTTTGCACGCCCGGCCAGCAGCCGAGTTCGTGCGCCGCGCGAATTCGTTTCGTTCCGAGATTTGGCTCGTGACCAAAGCCGGCCGCTTCTCCGCCCTTAGCTTGATCGACGTAATGCGCGCGAATCTTGATTGCGGTGCGACCGCGACCGTGGAAGCAAGCGGCGTCGATGCCGAGGAAGCAGTCGAGCGCCTGGCGAAAGTCATCAGGGAACTGCCCGATTTCGTGTAGGCGCCTCCCTCCCGGAGGCGCGAGTCGAGACGTGGTGCTCGGAGCGACGCGTGCGGCCGCGTTTCGCAGAGCGTCGTAACGGATGCGAAGCAACAGACGGGCCTTCCAACGTCTACTCTAGTGGAGCGGCCGCGCGACAAGGATGCCGCTGTCGGAGTGATAACGCGCGAGATAACTCGAGAGCCGCGCATCGACCACGACCTGGCCGTAGTTCTGCGGCGAAGAGGCGTGCAGGAAATGGAGAATGCCGTCATTCGTTCGGTAGGCGAGCCCGACGTGCGAGGTCGAGTAGATCCCCGGACGATCGCGTGAGACGATGCCGATGATGTCGCCGCTTTTGAGCTTCGATTCGATTCCAGCAACCCGGTTTTTCGGAATTTGGTAGAGCGGCTGGCTGCTCACGTTTTCTTCCATTCGACGGAGTGGCGTGAGCAGCGCCGGATCTGCCTTCAGATAGCGGTAATGTCGCCAGCCTAAGGTCATCTCCTGCGCCGCGTGATTCACTCGGACGCCACCGAGTCTACGGGTGAGATCATCGACCAGCCCGCGCCGATCATTATCCGCCAGCCAGTCTTCCAAATAATGCAGCCGCGAAAGATACTCGCCGGTGCAGACGCCGCTACGATAGCGATCAGCCTCGACGTAATGGAGCAGCGTGGCCGGCGTCCAGGTCATCTCCAGTTCGTCGAGCATGCGCGCGAAGCCGAGAGAGATTTCGAAAAACGTCCAGCAATCCACTCCGTTGAAATTCACCGAGGCGGCTTCCACGCGGTCGTCGATTTCGAGTGTAAAAGATTTGTAGCGCGTTCCTGCGAGCGCACGGCCCACTGTGGCGGTGCGCTCGCCAATGGGAAGTGCCCGCCAGTTGTTGGCCTTCGCCTGCGCGACCAGCCGATCGAAGGTCGCGCGACCCCGAAAGACGGTATCGAAAGGCAGTCCCGCCGCATTCGTTAGGCAAAGCGATGTTCCAAGGAGAAGGATGAGGCTGAAGAAAATCTTGCTGGCGCGCATGCCGGAAGACCTTTCGAAAGAAAGCCGCGCGACGCAAGACGCGAGGCCGCTATTTCGCCGCGGCCGGGGCCGGGACGAGCAGGACTGGACGTCGACCCGATTTGATAATGCCTTCAGTGACACTCCCCACAAGCAAGTTGTAGACCGAGCCGTGGCCATGCGATCCCATGACAATCAGGTTGGCGGAAAGTTCGCCCGCGGTCTTGAGAATTTCCTCCACTACGGTTCCATCGCGCTCATGCGCGGCGACGCGGATTCCCTGCCGCGTTAGATCCTCTGCGAGCGCCTCCAACCGGCTTCTTTGCTTTTCGTTAGGCACTTCCCCCGCGACGAAGCCGGGCGGGACCATCGAGATGCCGTCGGCCAGGCCCATTTCCGGCATTCCCATTCCCGGATAACCGATGGTCGCCGCCGGAAAAACCGGTATGGCCGCGATTTCGCGCACGTGCACGAGGTGTAACTCAGCATCGAAGGCTCGTGCCATCTGACACGCCAGCGCGAGCACGCCTTCCATCGCGGGAGAGAAGTCGACCGGGACAAGGATTCGCTTCATCAGCGGGCTCAGGCGGCAAAAACCGCTGCGACATCGATCGTTAGGCCAGGGAAGAGTTTGGATTGAAACTGTTCTCCACCCTTCATTGTTTGCAGCGGCTGGTCCGGATTCTCCTCGAGCCGGTATAATTCGATCCGCTGTGTATCGGGTTGAACGAGCCAAAGTTTCTCCACTCCGCTGCGCGTAAAAATCTTTCGCTTAAGCACACGATCCCGTTTTTCCGCGCCGCGCGAAAGGATTTCAACCGCAAGGTCGGGCGCACCCGTGGCGCCGGCTTTCGTTAGGGCAGGAGCGCGCGTGTTGGAGAAGAAAATGATGTCAGGCTGCAAAACGTTTGTTCGTCGAAGATGACGTCGAAGGGGTCACGAAAATTTTTCCAAGGCGCTTCTTCTCAACAAAATTGCCAAGAATGAGG
>JBBSGS010000215.1:0-4481 GCA_038253875.1 Chthoniobacterales bacterium | reverse complement strand
CAACAAAAAAGGAACGGCTCATCGCCGTTCCTTTTCTGCTGCTTTGTCTTTGTTAGTTACTTCAACGAGACGTCGTCTACGCGGAAAGTCGTTGTTAACGAACCGTCAGTCGTACTGCGGAATTGCAGCCGGACGGTTTGACCCCTGTAAGCCGCCAGGCTAAACGATTTCTGCGAATAACTGCCGGCGGTTGTTTTGTTCTGATTGCTGTAGGTCGCGATTCTTTGCAGCAATGTGCCGCTGGTGTTGCGGACCTCGACATACATAAAATCGTATGCCGTGGTCGTGGACTCACTGGAACTGCAGTTGAACCAGAAGGTCAGGGCGCCGGTGGCGGTCGAGGGAATTGTGACTTGTTGGTAAGTCTGTCCCGACACGCTGTTATTCACGCCGAAATACATGTAGCCGGTTCCACCGTGGGGATAGGTGCCGTTGTTGGTGTAGAACGCGCCCGAACCGGATAACACCCAGGGCGAGATACTGCCCTCCAGTCCACCATTGACGATCAATTCGCTCGGAATCGGCGTAGGTGTCGGGGTCGGAGTCGGGGTCGGAGTGGGAGTGACTGTTGGTTTCGGAGTTGGTGTCGGAGTTGGCGTCGGCGTCGGTGTCGGAGTCGGCGTGCCGGTTGCCAGCTTGAAGCTGCCGATGCGCGTGCGCCAGTTATACGAGGTCGTCGTAGAGTAATATTCGTTCGTAAACCAGAACGTGGTGTCATCCACTGGATCGACCGTCAGCGAGCTGTAATCGCCCCAGCGATTGCCGCTGCCGCTTTGGCTGCCGGTGCCATCAAAAAGATGGCTTCGCCCTGACGCAGGGTGTTGATGGGATCAGTCGCCAGTCGCCCGGCGTAGCGTAGCTGGGGATGGATGCTGGAACTGGAGGCGCTAAAACCGATGGCGAGATTTCCTTGGCCGTCCATGGTCGCACTCCCCAGCCAGCGCCAAGTCGTATCAGGCTGGTAGGTGCTCTGCTGGTAGACGCTCACGGGTCCGGAGGTGACGTTGCGCAGCTCAAACCAGCGCAGACCGGCCACTCCGCCGGAACTGACGCTATAGGTGCCGACGACTGATTCGTGATCGCCAAAATTCCGATAGGCCAGGCGGAACATCAAGCGGTCGCCGATGCCATCGAGATAATTTGCGCTGGTGACTCCGCTTTGCGGTACACAGGCGCGGGTGGAAGGACAGAGCGCCGTGAAACCGGCCGCCGGCGGATTGGCAAAGGTGGTAAAGGTCGAGTTCGCAGGCGTGGCAAAGTCCACGTGGAAATGATAAGTGGTGTAATTCGGATTGGTCGCCTGGCCGGGGAAGCCGACGAAGGTGTTCGGAGCGCCTGTGGGCGGCAAGGTTGGCCCATCGAGGTCCGCGGGGAGAAAGCCATCGACCGATCCACCGAGAGGTCCGACCGGACTAACGAAAGTAGCAGGCTGACCGGAGAGCATCTTCGTTCGATCAAAGGCAAACGGCTGAGGGCCAAGGTAAGAGGTGCCGGCCGCGTTGAAGATATTCATGCTCATGTAATAGGCATCGGGCCAGACACTGAGGTGAGGATAATCGAAGAAGTTCGTCCCGAGGTGGAATCCGTAGCGGTAATAGGTGCCCGTGGCGTCGGACGTGGTGGAGATGGCCACGCACTCGTCGGTAACGGCGCTGCCGGAGCCGGCGAACTGGCTGATGAGCCAGCGATTGGCCAGGTGATCGTAGAGCACTACTGGATCCCCCTTTCCACCGGTCGCGCAGACACCGCTAAAACCAGTCCAAACGGAAGAGATGCTGTTAGGTCCCAGAACGGAATTGCCCGTGGCCTTATCAAAGACCTGATAACCTTCATTGACGATTTGTACGTACTGCGTTGCTCCCACGGCCCCGTTGGTGTCGGGCGGTGCGCAGTTACAGCCTACGCCGGGGTATCCGACGCCATCGAAGCTGCGGATGGGAAGAGGTATGTTAGGCGTGGTAAAGCCGAACGACGAGACATGCCAGTTTTGCACGACTGGGTCGAGACTGTCCTTGTGACGGTAAGGTATCTTCGGGTTTTCGTTGGCATCTCGGTCACCCCCGCGCCTTACATCGGCGTCGCTCCATGGAGGCATGTCGCGCATCGGCCGCGAGACGTCGTTATGATAGGACGCGCCGACGCGGACAGAGCGGGCTGTCGTCTGGTTGCCGCCCTGAGCCACGGCAGAAGTGCCTAAGAGGGCGTTAATCCCGAGCAGCCCTGCAAGAAGGCTGAGCGAGCACAAAAAAAGCGCGAGAACGCGCCGGACAGAGGAAGCAGACTTAAAAACGACTCGCTTTTCCATAATGATTTTCGGGATATGACGATTGACCGCCGACGCTAAAAGCTCCCCTAAAGATTTCCACATCTTATTTCATAACTATTTCGTAAGGTTGGGGCCAGGGGCCGGCAGGGAGCGAGACGGCTACTAACGTCGCCCGGCTGCACGCCGCGGAAGTAGGTTCCTCCGGAGGGACATGCTCCCGCCTCCGCCTTGGACGGGCTACGCCGTGGCGAGTCTGCATGTCCAATTTCCGGAATGTTAGGATACTGAGTCAGGCGTCAGAGCATCTGCTCGATGAAGCTGCGGCTGTCGAAGGGGGCTAGGTCTTCCAGCTTTTCGCCGGTGCCGACGAAGCGCGTCGGAATGCCAAGCTCATTTTGGATCGCGATAACGATGCCGCCTTTGCCGCTGCCATCGAGCTTGGTGACGATGAGACCAGTAAGATCGACCGCGGCATGAAACTCGCGGGCCTGCGCGAGGGCGTTGCTCCCAGTGGTGGCGTCGACCACGAGCAGGCGCTCGTGCGGTGCATCGGGGTCGTGTTTCGCGAGCGAGCGCTTAATTTTTTCCAGCTCGGCCATGAGGTTTCTCTTGGTATGCAAGCGGCCGGCGGTGTCGCAAATCAAAAACTCGATGTCGCGCCGGTCGGCTGATTGGTAGGCTTCGTAGCAGAGTGCGGCGGGGTCGGCGTTATATCGGCCGCTGATCATTTCGATCTTCAATCGTTCTGCCCAGATGCCCAACTGCTCGATCGCCGCGGCGCGGAAGGTATCGGCGGCGGCGAGGAGCACGCTGTGCCGGTTGCGTTGGAAATAATAAGCCAGCTTGGCCGTCGAAGTCGTTTTGCCGGTGCCGTTGACGCCGACGATGAGAATTGCCTTGGGCTTGGCGGGGAGGGGGCGGATCGGCCCGGGCTGGATCGGCAGGACGCGGAGGATTTCTTCGCGCGCCACTTCCACGACGTCTTGCGCGGTGATCTTTTGCGTTTCCGCACGATTCCGCAAGGCAGCGACGATGCGCAAGCTCATGGGCACGCCGAGATCGCTGCGGATGAGCATTTCCTCAAGCTCATCCCAATCGACCGGCCTGCCCGCGAATTTCTGAACGAGTGATTTAAAAAAATTCATAGCCTAACGAATCAATGGCGTTGCGGAGGGAACGCTTTGTCGTTTCGGCCGCCATTGGCGGCGACCTTTCCAAGCGGAGTTTAATCCGCATCCCGAAAAACAAAATCGGCGCTCTGGGCAGGAGGCAGTTTTCTTTTGTGGACGGCTTATCTTTCTTTTCGCGGGCAGAACATGGCGCGCCTCCGGCGCTTCGGAGGTGAAAATTCCGGGCGATCACCCGATGTCGTTGCAGGCGGCACTGGAGCCGGTTGTGGTCTCGACTTATTAGTGCACTGCACTTAACCGCTGCCCTCGGCCGGATTCCCGTAGGACTTCTCGACCCGCTTCGCGACGTCCCGATATCCGTAATCGGCCTCGTAGATTTTCTTCATCGCCTCGATGTATTTCTCGGAGTCACCCATTTGCTCGTAAACCAGGCCGAGGTTGTAAACGATTTCCTTTTTTACCGCATCCATCACGAACATTTCTTGCGCGGCCTCGCTGAGCTGCCTGGCGGCCAGATCGAGCATGCCGAGTTCGCGGTAGCAATAGCCTAACAAGTTCATCGCCTTGAGGCGCGCATTCGGATTCTGGCGGGCGCGCTGCAGCTCGGGGAGGGCGTCGCGATAGCGGCCGGCGCTGGTGAGATGCGCGCCGAGCTCATAGCGGAGCTGCAGATCGGTCGGGTTACGATCGAGGCGCTTGCGCGCGTCTTCGATCAGGATTTCCGCACGTTGTGTCTTGGCCGCCTCCAGTTCGGCCAGTTTTTCCACGCGTCGCTCGTCGTTCATCCCCGGCATCGCGAGATATTCTTCGCCTTCGCGGATGCGACGCTCGAGTTGGCGCATTTTTAGATCGGAAACTTTACGCACGAGGCCTGGGTCGCTTCTGTTCGTTAGATCGACGGCGTATTGATACCAGGCGAGAGCGCCTTCCAGATCCTCCTTCTGGTCGTGCAACGCTGCCAGACGCATTACCAGATCGACGTTCTCCGGCTCCGCTTCGTGGTGCGCGAAAATCTCCGTGATCTGTCGGTCGAGCGGCTCGCCCGTCAGGTGCATTCGGCCTTGCTGTTCGAGTGAGACAGCAGT
>JBBSGS010000214.1:0-4500 GCA_038253875.1 Chthoniobacterales bacterium | reverse complement strand
GAGCGGCTGCGGCAAATCCACCCTTCTGCGACTGATCATCGCGTTGCTCGAGCCGGATAGCGGCGAGATCACGTTCGACGGACGAAAGGTGAATGGCGCGAACGCGCAAGCGCTGCGCCGGCGCGTCGGCTATGTCATTCAGGAGGGCGGACTTTTTCCGCACCTTACCGCCCGGGCCAACGTCCTCCTGATGTCGCGCCATCTCAGCCGGCCGGCCGTGGAAATGGAAAAGCGCCTGGAGGAACTGTGCGTGCTCTCGCAATTCCCACGAAATGCGCTCGATCGTTACCCAGTCGAGCTTTCCGGCGGACAGCGCCAGCGCGTCAGCTTGATGCGCGCGCTCATGCTTTCACCCGAAGTGCTCCTCCTCGACGAGCCCCTGGGCGCGCTCGACCCGCTCGTTAGGTCAGCTTTGCAGTGGGATTTGAAGGAAATCTTCGTGCGGCTGAAACAGACGGCGATCCTCGTCACCCACGACATGGGCGAGGCCGCTTATCTCGCAGATGAGATCGTCCTCATGAACCTTGGGCGGATCATCCAGCGCGGAACCGTCGCGGATCTGCGCGATCATCCGGCGAGCGAATTCGTCACTGAGTTCATTAACGCCCAAAGGAGCGCTGCGTTTTGAGAATTGGACTCCTCCTCGGGCTTCTCGCGTGCCTAACGACCGCGTCAACTTCGTCGGCCGAACCGATCGTCGTCGGCTCGAAAAAGTTTACGGAGTCGTACGTCCTCGGGGAGATCGCGACGACGGTCCTGAAACGCGCGCACTTTACCGTGCAGGAACGTGCCGGCATGGGCGGCACGATCATTCTCTGGCAGGCGCTGAACGGCGGACAGATTGACGTCTATCCCGAATACACCGGCACGATTAGCGAAGAAATTTTGAAAACCAGGCAACCGGTTTCGGAGGAGGGGATGCGAACGGCTCTGGCGAAATATGGCATCGGCATGTCGGCCGATATTGGTTTCAACAACACCTACGCGCTCGTCATGCGGCGAGCGGAAGCAGCGCGCCTTGGCATTGAAAAAATCAGCGATCTTCGCCGACACCTCGATCTCAAGGTTGGTCTGACCCATGAATTTCTCGACCGGCAGGACGGCTGGCGACCGCTCACCGCCCGCTATGGCCTAACAATGCCTAACGTCAGCGGAATCGACCACGCGATCGGCTATGCGGCGCTCGCCCAAGGCTCGATCGATCTGAAAGACGCCTACTCGACGGACGCGAAAATTCAGGAAAACAATCTCGTTGCCCTGGCTGATGACCTGCACTTTTTCCCGGAATACAAAGCCGTCTTCCTCTACCGCCAGAAGCTCGAGCCGGGCGCGATCGCCGCGCTCGATCACTTTGGCCGGATTGACGAAGCGAAAATGATCGCGCTCAACGCCACCGCCGAACGCACAAAGAACTACGCCTACGCAGCGGTACAGTACTTCAACGCTTCGCCTAACGAGTCAGCCCCGCCATCACCACAGCTCGCGCCGAAGCTGGTCCGTTGGATCGGCCGCCATCTCGAACTCGCCGGCATTTCCCTTTTCTTTTCCATCCTCATCGGCCTGCCATTAGGCATCGCGGCCAGTCGCGGCGGCGCCCTCGGACAAGGCATCCTCGCGATTGTCGGGATGATCCAAACCGTCCCATCGCTCGCGCTCCTCGCCCTGCTCGTGCCCGTGCCATTTCTCGGCATCAGTGCGACCACCGCGATCGTCGCGCTTTTTCTCTACGGGCTTCTGCCGATCGTGCGCAACACCGCCACTGGCTTGCAGGACGTCCCGCCCGCGCTGCGCGATTCCGCGATTGCGCTGGGCCTGGAGCCGGGTGCGCGACTCCGCAAAATTTATCTGCCACTCGCTTCGCGCACCATCCTCGCCGGAATTAAAACCAGCGCGGTGATTAACATTGGCACCGCGACGCTGGCCGCGCTCATCGGCGCCGGCGGTTTGGGCGAGCCGATCTTAAGCGGGCTCAATCTCAACGACAACGCCACGATTCTGGAAGGCGCGATCCCCGCTGCCTTACTCGCCCTCCTGGTGCAGGGACTTTTCGACTTGCTCGATCGTTTCCTAATCCCGCGCGGTTTGCGGTTGTAACTAGCCTCGGCGGTGCTTGCGCCGTCCCTGGCCATTGAGGGGCGAAGCGCGTTCAATCAACAGCGTGTTGAGATGGTGGGGGCGATCTTTCGCATCGATCACTGCCACATACGATCCTTTCGGCGAAATCGAAATAAAGTCTGGATGAGGCACCCTATATCGTTCACCACTGGCAGTGCGAATTTCGTAGGGCACAAACGGCACGCTACGATTGAATTCGCGAATGCAGGTAATGACCACGAAAGACCGATACGTCCCCATTCACGCCTATCAAGTCAGCGGCGACAGTATCGCCGTTAGGCAAACTGACTTGGCACGAGGATCGCGTCACTCATGCCGTGGAGCAGTTTCTTGTCGGCCGGGCAGACGGTGGCGAGCGCACCGCGCAGGATCGCCTTTTCGTCTTCGATGAAATAGTACGGACAGAGACGGACGCGGCCGCGCATGATTTTCAATTCCTCGGTTTCCCCGTCCCAATGCGGATGATCGAACAATCGACCCTTGTGAAATTGCTGCATGATCGTCGGCTCGCGCTCGAAACCTTCGAGCGCATCCGCGATCCGTTGCTGCCATTCGCTGTGCGGGAGATCGGCCCCGAGGGCGACGCCGCGGCTCCCCCAGCCTAACGGCGAGAACCCGCTCACTTTCAGAAGCAGATCGCGCTCCTTCTGACTGAACCGCGCGGCCTCGCGCCAATCGTGAATCTCCAGCCGGGGGATGACCGCGTGCTGCGGCAAGGGCGTGGGATCGAGAATCCAAGTGTAGGGAATCATCCGCTGCAGTTGGCGAAAATATTTGTCGCCCAATTCCCGCCGCCAGAAGTCGCGCAAAGGCTGCAGCCAGAAAAGGGCGAACCACATCTTCTCCTCGAGAAACGGCTTCACCGGCGGTGTGACCGTGAGATCGCCCCGAGCCGCCGCCTCCAACAGCGCGGAGATGTTCGCAATGTTAGGCAAATCGAAGAGCTCGAAAAAACGATAGACGTCACGTCCCTTTTGCGGCGCGTAATTCTCCGCGGACTCGACTTTCCAGGACCGCTCCGGGAAGCGAGTCTGCAGCTGCCTAACGAGCCACTCCATCTCCGGCCGGTAGGTCGCCGATTCTTCTGAGACGAGGATGTCGCCGCCCCGTGGCAAGACGGTTGCGAAGCCGTCGAGCATTCCTTCCTTACCGCCTATCACGTCCGTGCCGAGCCCGGCGTAGGTTTGGTTCAGCCATCCCGTCAGACCGATGCCCCCCGGGACTGAATCGATTTCCGCGATCGTCCAGCCATCGTCGGTAAGGACGAGGTCTGGACGAATGACCCGTGGAAGCGCTTCGCGGAATTCTTTGGCCCGGGAAAACTCAACCAGCTCCGCCGGTTTCCCCAAATCGAGATAATGCGCCACCCAATCCGGTTGTTTGCCCCTGACGCTCTGTTGATAGAGCTGATTGCAGGCGCGCTGAAAGACAAAGAGCTGATGACCGAGCCGCTCGAGATTGCTGCGCAGTTTCTGGTCGACGGCGAAAGGCTGGGGTGAAAGGAGCCACTCTTTCTCCGCGAAAAGTCCTTCTGCGGGGAGAGCTTCGCGGAGGGCGGTGCGACGGTCGGGAGCGGTGATCATGCAGGGAAGCAAGGTTCAACACCCGGCCCGTCGCGTCCAACTCTCATGTGACGATCGAAAAAGACCGCGCGAGGGCGCGGAGGATGAAGGCGTTTTCTTTGCGCGCGTTTGTGTTCTCTCGCGGCTGCGAGATTCCTAGACTGCTCTGGAAGCCGACACCATCATGAATCGCCTCGCTCTCATTGCCGCTTGCTTGCTGCTGTTCTGCCTTGCCCGCCTCCTCGCCGGCGGCCGAGCCGCGCACGATTTTTCTCGTCCGCCACGCCGAGCGCGCGGATGCGGGCGCGACTCCGCAAAACTATCCGGGGTTGTCGGGAAAAGGCCACGCGCGCGCGCAAGCTCTGGCCAGCGACCTGCGCGACGCGGGCCTCACCGCCATCTACGTCACGGAATACCGGCGGACGCAGCAAACCGCGGCGCCTCTCGCGGATTCGTTAGGGCTAAAGCCTGGAGTCGTCCCGGCGCAAGCTACCGCGACGTTGCTCGCGCAGCCGGCGCCTCCCGCGTTCTCGTGATCGGGCATTCCAACACACTGCCGGAAATAATCAAAGCGCTCGGGATTTCCAGCCCGATCGCCATCGGAGAGTCCGATTACAGCGACCTTTTCCTCGTCGTGCTCGACGAGCCGCCGCGACTCCTCCATTTGCACTATCATTAGGCTAGATGCCGGTCGCCTTGACCATGGCCAGTGCGACCACTTTTTCCGGGGCGATCCCGGAGACGAGGGCGCACATCATTTTCCCTTCCGGCCAGAAGACCACGGTGAGGCCGCTGACCTCGTAGCGGTAGAACGGGATTCCCT
>JBBSGS010000213.1:0-4515 GCA_038253875.1 Chthoniobacterales bacterium | reverse complement strand
GCTTCCGCAGGCGGCCCAACGAGAGCGTCGAGGTCGTGGCCGACCCGCGCATCGGGATCAGCCGCGCGCAGGATTTTCTCTGGCGCTTCACTTTGCGCGGGAGTCTGTTTGTCAGCGTGCCGGTGTCGGTGAACGCTGCGAGACGGACCCGCGTGTTACAGAAACAAAAGAGCGCGCCGCGCTCAAGCAGCTCCGGGTAGCGCGCGCGTCTCGCGTGGTGGTCGACGCGTCCGGCGGCGACGAACTTTGCCGTCGGGGCGGCCGTTAGAAAAACTGTCGCGTTAAAGGAAAGTCCGCGAATGCGAGACGCCTTCGCCTGCACGCGAGACGCGCGCGCTACCCAGACCCCGCGGCCGGCTGGGCGGCCCACGTTGACTCCGCCATGCATTCGCCCAACCTTTACAGCCCCATGTCCGCCCATAAGCCACGCGTCCTTCTCGGCATGAGCGGCGGCGTCGATTCCAGCGTCGCCGGTTACCTCCTGCGCGAGCAGGGCTATGACGTCGTCGGGGTGACGATGAAGGTCTGGCCGCAGGATTGTCTCTCCCGCGCCGAGGACAAATGCTGCGGTCCGCAGGCCATTGCCGACGCCCGTGGCGTCGCGCACTCGTTAGGCATTCCCCACTACGTGGTTGACGAAGCGGACCAGTTCGAACGCGTCGTCATCGATTATTTCGCGAGCGAATACCAGGCCGGGCGGACGCCGAATCCGTGCGTGATGTGCAACGAAAAATTGAAGTTTGGCAGCCTCTGGGAGAAAGCGGAAACGCTCGAGTGCGACTACATCGCCACCGGCCATTACGCGATCATCGAGCATAGCGCCGGGCGCGCGGTTTTGCGCAAGGGGGTCGATCCGCGCAAAGACCAATCCTATTTTCTCTTCAGCTTGCGGCAGGAACAGCTGCAGCGTGCGCTGACCCCGCTGGGCACGATGGCGAAGCCGGCGATCCGTGAGATCGCGCGATCGTTAGGCTTGAGGGTGGCGGACAAGGTCGATAGCCAGGAGATCTGTTTCGTGCCTGGGAATGACTACAAGGCATTTCTCCGCTCCAACCTTGGCGTGGACGAATTCCATCCCGGCGGCATTTACGATCTGGGCGGCAACTTTGTCGCGCCCCACGAAGGGATCGAAATGTTTACCATCGGGCAGCGCAAAGGTTTGCCCGGCGGATCGCCCCAGCCGCGCTACGTCGTGGATATCGACCCGGAAACCAATCGCGTGATTGTCGGCGGCGCCGAAGATTTGGTCACGGAGAGGTTCGAAATCGATCAGGTGAACTGGGCGGGCGACCTTTTGCCTAACGACTCCAGCGAGGTGACGGTGAAGATTCGTTATGCCCATCCGGGGACAAGCGCGACGGTCACGCCGCTGCCCGAGCAGCGCGCGCGCGTGCAACTGCACGAAGCGCAAAAAGCGGTGACACCGGGGCAAGCTGCCGTCCTTTATGATGGCGACGTCGTCGCCGGCGGCGGCTGGATTTGCCGGCAGACCGCGGCCGTTCCCGCCTAACGAATGGCCGGCGAAGTCCTGCTCGTGCTGAGCACCTTCCCCGATCGCGGCAAAGCGCAACGCATCGCGGAGGAATTGGTCTCCGGACGTTACGCGGCCTGTGCGAACGTCGCTTCGGCGGTCGATTCGTTTTACTGGTGGAAGGGCGAAGCCGAAACCGCGACCGAAGTGCTGGTCTATTTTAAGACGACGGCCGAACGATTCGACGCCTTTCAGGAGAAACTGCGTGAGCTCCATCCCTACGATGTTCCGGAGATCGTCGCCTTCCGGGTCAGCGCCGGCTCCGGCGATTACCTGAGTTGGGTGGCGGAAAATTGCCGCGCCTAACCGCAGTCTTGTCCGCCGCCGCAAGCGAAGATAAGCTGCGGCCATGTCGCTAATTTTCGAGACAATCCCAACGGAAGGCCTCGCCGAAATTTCTTATCTGATCGGCGATGATGAAGAAGGCAGCGCGGCGGTCTTTGATCCTCGGCCAGATGTCGAGATTTATCTCCAGCTCGCACGCGCGAAGAACGTCGCGATCACACACGTTTTCGAGACGCACATCCACGCCGATCTCGTCAGCGGCGCGCGGGAACTAAGTGCTCGCGTCGGTACGGCAAAAATCTTCGCGAGCCACGAAGCGGGGGCGAGCTACGGCTTCGCCACCGAGGCGGTCAAAGAGGGCGACAAGTTCAAGTTTGGATCGCTCCTCATCACGGCCCGGCACACGCCCGGCCACACGCCCGAACATATTTCCTATGTTCTCGCCGAGGAGGATCATCCGGAACTGCCCTGGGGCGTGCTCAGCGGCGACTCGCTTTTCGTCGGCTCGGCGGGGCGCCCGGATTTGTTAGGCGAAAAGGAAACCGCCAGACTGGCGGCGCTTCAGTTCAAAACTTTGCACGAATTTTATCTCGGCCTGCCGGACGGCGTCATCGTTTATCCGGCGCACGGCAGCGGCTCGCCCTGCGGCGCGGAGATCGGCGATCGCCTAACGAGCACGATCGGCTTCGAACGCGCCTTCAATCCTTTCCTCCAGTTCGACGACGTCGAAGCCTTCACCCAGCACTGCGTCAAAACCGCGCCGCCGATTCCCAAATATTATCCGCGAATGAAAAAGGTGAATGCGGAAGGGCCGGTGATCCTCGGCGGCTTGCCTCAGGTGCAGGCTCTGCCGCCGAAAGCGTTTAGGCAAGCAGTCGAAAAAAAGAGTGGATTGTTGATCGACACGCGCTCGATGTTTGCCTTCGGCGGGGCGCATATCGCCGGCGCGCTCAATCTCGGGGCGTCGCCCAGCCTCTCGATTTGGGCTGGATCACTGCTCGATCCGGAGAGTCCGATTTTGCTCGTGCTCGAGAATGATAACGACCTCGAAGAAGTCGTTAGGCTATTTCTCCGCACCGGCTTCATGAAATTCGCCGGCTATCTGGTTGGCGGGATGAGGGCTTGGGACGTCGCCGGTTATCCTTTCGAGCAGGTGCCGCAAATTTCCGTGCACCAACTGCAATCGGCCAACGGCCAAACGCAGGTGCTCGATGTCCGGACCGATCGGGAATGGAAGGGCGGCCACATGCCCGGGGCGCGGCACATCGTGGTCCCGCAACTCCAGCAACGTGTCGCCGAACTCGATCGCACAAAGCCGACGGCCGTTTATTGCGCCTCCGGTTATCGGGCCAGCATTGCCGCGAGCATCTTGAAGAAGGCCGGTTTTCAGGATGTCAGCAATGTTCCCGGGAGCTGGCATGCCTGGAAGGAAGCAGGCTTTCCCGTCGAGAAATGATCATCCGCGAGAAGGAGCCCGGTAACCTCGAGATGCCCTTCGGGTTGCTCGATGGTTTCACCACGCCTAACGAACTCTTTTACACCCGCTCGCACTTCCCTGTCCCGGAAATTGATCTCGCCAACTGGCGATTGAAAATCGAGGGCGCGGTCGAGCGCCCGCTCGAGCTGACGCTCGACGACCTGCGAGCCATACCGGCGACAACGCTGCCGGCAACCCTGGAGTGCGCCGGAAACGGCCGCGTTTTCCTCGTCCCCAAAGTGAAAGGGACGCAATGGGAGCTGGGCGCGATCGGCACCGCGGAGTGGACGGGCGTTTCGTTAGGCGAAGTTCTGCGCCAGGCCGGAGTGAAAACGGGCGCGCTCGAAGTCATTCTCGAAGGCGCCGACTGCGGAACGATCAGTGAGGCTCCAAAACCGGCCGGCAAAATCCATTACGCGCGCAGTCTTCCGTTAGGCAAAGCGATGGAAGGGGTGATCCTCGCCTTACAGATGAATGGCCAGGCGCTGACCCCGTCGCATGGGTTCCCGCTCCGCGCGATCGTGCCCGGTTGGTATGGAATGGCCTCGGTGAAGTGGCTGCAACGCATCATCGTCACGGAGAAACCGTACCACGGCTACTATCAGACGGTGGATTACGCTTTCTGGAAGCGCGATGCCGCGGGCGTGGCCCTCGTGCCGATCACGAAGATGCAGGTGAAAGCTTCCATCGCCCGTCCCGGCATGAACGAAGTGATCGCCGCGGGCACGAAGTATAAGGTGGTCGGCGCAGCGTGGACGTCAGACGGAGAAATCGTCCGCGTGGAAGTGAGCGCGGACGGAGGAAAATCCTGGCGTGAGGTGTCGTTAGGCGGGGAGCGGGTGCGGAATTGCTGGCAGCTTTGGGAATGGCAATGGGAAACGCCGCCCTCACCCGGCCATTGCGTCTTGATGGCGCGGGCGACTGATTCGCACGGGCGCACCCAACCGATGGAGCGCGATCCGGATCGCGGGACCTACGAGATCAATCACTGTTTGCCGATCGAAGTCGTAATTCAGCCTTCCAGGCTGATGGGGTAACGCGGGCTTCTAGCCCGCCGTCGGCAAGGACCGGGCTGGAAGCTCGCTCGACAAGACAGGCAGGATGCCCGTGTTACAGAGTCCATTCGACCTCGACCCGCTGGCGCCGGGCGAAGCGATCGTGAAAGAAAAGTTCCTTGTGCCGGCAACCGTGCTCGTGCACCAGCCGCGTCACCTTCACGTCG
>JBBSGS010000212.1:0-4525 GCA_038253875.1 Chthoniobacterales bacterium | reverse complement strand
GCAATAAATCGGAACCTGAAATTTGCGGCAGAGCACCTCGAGGCCGCAGACGTGATCACCATGCTCGTGGGTCAGGAGGACGCCGTCGAGTTCGTTAGGGGTGACCCCGCAGAGGGCGAGGCGGAGGAGGAGCTGGCGCGCACTCAAGCCGCCGTCGACCAGAATCCGGCAATGATCGGTCGCGATAAGCGCGCTGTTTCCGGCGCTGCCACTCCCGAGCATGGTCAAAGTAAACATCCCCAATTATTAGCGATGCGAATTGGAGTGCACAAACGGAAAACCGCGCCTAACGAATGCAAGTTGACCTGAAAGCGCCGCTTCTTGCTTGTCATCCTGAGCGAAGCGAAGGACCTCCCGGGCGTTGTATTCGCGTCCGAACGAGGGTTTGGACATGCAAGCGCGCCCTGCGTATCAATTTCGACAGCAGGCGCTCCTTCGCCTACGCTCTGCCGCAGATGAACTCGCTCGATCTCGCCGGCCTGCGACGCGAATACGAAACCGAAGGGCTGCGCCGGACCGACCTGCATCCCGATCCGATCGAGCAATTTTCCATCTGGTTCGCGGCTGCGGTCAGCGCCGCGCTCCCGGACGCGAACGCGATCACCCTCGCGACCGCGACCGCGGCGGGCAAACCGTCGGCGCGGATCGTTCTCTTGAAAGGTTTCGATCAGCGCGGGTTCGTTTTTTTCACGAATTACCGCAGCGGCAAAGGCCGCGAACTGGAGGCAAATCCGCAGGCGGCCTTCGCGATTTACTGGGTGCAACTGGAGCGCCAGATCCGGGTCGCCGGCAGGGTGGAGAAGACAACCCGGGAAGAATCCGCGGCCTACTTTCATTCACGACCGCGTGGAAGCCAGTTGGGCGCGTGGGTTTCGCGTCAGAGCGAGGTGATCGATGCCCGCCGGATCCTGGAAGGGCGGCTCGCGGAAATGAGCGAACGTTTTGCCCGCGGTTCCATCGAGCTGCCGCCGCATTGGGGGGGCTATCGACTCATGCCTAACGAAATCGAATTCTGGCAGGGCCGCGCCAATCGCCTGCACGATCGCTTCCGCTACACCCGCCAGAACGACGCCTCCTGGGCGCTCGAGCGGCTCGCGCCCTGACTCGTTAGGCGACTTTTTCATGGCGCTGCCTAACGAACCGAGCCGTTCACTCCGGTG
Organism: Chthoniobacterales bacterium; assembly: GCA_038253875.1. GTDB lineage: Bacteria > Verrucomicrobiota > Verrucomicrobiia > Chthoniobacterales > UBA10450 > Palsa-1392. The sequence continues at coordinate 3,365 of JBBSGS010000212.1, read as the reverse complement.
GAGACACAACCCCGCTCCGCGATACTGGTGGCACCATCTCCCGGGGATGGATTTCATTCCCCCGATTTATTCAGATCTGACGGAGGCGGAATGGGAAATGGTCCGCGCCTGGTATGAAGAGACCGATCACAGCGGAGAAATCGGCGAGTGCGCCGTCCCGCTGATCTCGCTTTTGCATGGACTGGTGATGGGGAACCGGATTGCGCGCATCGTGCAACTCGGGACCTGCTCCGGTTATTCGTCGCTCCTCCTCGGTTTCATGCTCCGGCGGATGCAGGCGCCCCAGGGCTTGTTCACGCTCGACATCAATCCGCAGCTCTGTGCGCTCACCCGAGGCTGGCTGGAACGCGCCGGCCTAACGAATTATGTCGCGGTCGCGGAAGGCGACTCCCGCGCGCCCGGCGCGCGCGCGGCGGCCGCGCAACATTTCGGCGCCGAGCCGGAGATGATTCTGCTCGACAGCTCGCACGAATATCAGGCGACCGTTGAGGAGCTAGAGCTGTGGTATCCGGTCTTGCAAATCGGCGGTCTTTTTGTGCTTCATGACGTCAGCGCGTTCGCGGTCGAGTTCGATGTTACCGGACAAGGCGGTGTGCGCCGCGCCCTGGCGGAGTGGCGCCGGCAACATCCGGAAGCGGAAGCGCTCTGTCTCAACGGTGAATCGCGCAGCATGGCGTTGCCGCGTCCGCTCTACAAAGATGCCTGCGGGGTTGGCCTCATCCACAAGCCCGGAGTGCCGGCTCTGTAGAAGCCGCGCTTTGCGCGGCGCGAGGACAACGTCATACGCAGCCAAACGCTCCCTCCGCGCGCCCCAGACGGACGCGTCTACAGCCTAACGATTCCGAGTCGAGGCGGGAGCCTCGGCTTCCTTCCCTTCCGGACCACCGAAGACGTAGGAGAACACCGCGAAGACCGCCACCCGCGGCGTATCATCGGTCGCGCCGAAAAGAGGCGTGAGATCGAAACGGCTGTGCGCGGATGGCTTGAAGGAAACGCTCGGGCCGATGCCGAAACGATGAATCGGTGATCCACGCGTGTCCTTCACGGTAAAATTCTGATACCGCATTTCCACGCCGACTTTGAGCCGTTCCCGTTCGAGCAGGAGCGGCGTCTGGATGCTCTGGGCAAAACCCCACTCGCGCCCACGTTTTCCCGCTCGAAAAAGGCATTGAACGCCCACTCGACCCGCTCGCCGAATTCCTGCGACAACAAGAGCCGGAATTCATAAGCGTCGGGAAGGTCGGGCGGACCGCCCTCTTCCTCTTTTCCGGGAGGCGGCGGCGGGCCCTCCTCATGGAGAATCTTGCCCGTGCCAAATCTGTATTCCGCAAAGAGCGTCGGGTTGAGCGGAATCTTCCCCCAATCCGCCAGGGCATAACGCGCCTCGACACTGAAGGCGGAGTTTTCCGTATCGCCCGCAAAACGTTCGACGCGATTTTCCAAGGCGATGCCGAACCGATAAGGCAAACCTACCTCCACCTCTTCGGTGAAGAGATGGTCAGGTTTTCCTTCGTGAAAGACGTCGCCTTCATAAATGAACGCGGCGTAGACCGAGCCGGGTGGTAACACATAGGCCGTCGTGAGAGGAGAAAAGCGGCTGCGCGAAAAAGCTCCGGGCGCGCCGTAGGCGCCGGGCAATTCATCACCGGTGACCACTAACGTCGGCTCGGTCGGAGCCGTCGCCGTGGTCGTGGCAGCGGTCGTGGTGCTTCGCGGAGCAAGCGCATCCTGCGCCGACGAGGTAGCTACGCCTAACAATCCGCCGGCAAGAGCCAGCCCGTAGATGCTTAACCGGAAGCAGACCGACAATCTGTTTAACACGCCGTCGGCCTTACCCGGAACCGTCCGCGGTGACAAGAAGAAAATGACAAAAATGTCATGATATAACCATCAGCAGCCCACTTTAGGCCTTATTCCGCGCCGTTTCGCTGTCGTTTGGAAAGCGAAGGGTCACGCTCGTCCCGCGACCGACCTCGCTGGCGAGGCCGACCGTCCCGCCGTGGAGTTCGGCGATCGATTTCACCAGCGCCAGACCGAGCCCTGTTCCTTCCGCACTGCGCGAGGAGTCCGCGCGATAAAACCGGTCGAAGACGCGCGGGAGATGCTCCGGCGCAATGCCGGCGCCGCTATCCCGCACCACGATCTCCATCGCGGCGGCGCTCGGCTCGATGGCAATGGTGATCGTGCCGCGATCTGGCGTGAAGCGGAGCGCGTTCTCCAGCAGGTTGCTCAGGGTGCGCTCGAAGAGAAGCGGATCGGCGAAGACCGTGCCGGCACCTTCACAGCTCATGCGCAATTGTCGTTCCTCCGCGATCGCTTCGTAGTAAGCGGTGATTTTTTCCGCCGCCGCGCGCGCATCGAAGTTCTTCCGCTGCACCTGGCCCTCGGCCGCTTCCGCGCGCGCGAGGAAGAGGAGGTTATCAATCAGCCCGGAGAGTCGCTCGCATTCCACCACGCTCGATTCCAGCACCACCTCATACTCGTTAGGCGAACGCGGCCGGGTCAAAGCCACTTCCGCTTCCCCCCGGATATTGGCGATGGGAGTGCGCAGCTCATGGGCGAGGTCGGCCGAGAATTGCGAGAGCCGGGTGAACGAATCCTCGAGACGATCGAGCATGTCGTCGAAGGCCACCACGACTGGCTGCAACTCCCGCGGCCATTCGTGCGGCGGAATGCGTTCGTGCAGGTGCTCGGGAGCGACGCGTTTGAGCGAGCGGGTCATGGTGGCGAGTGGGCGCAGACCGCGTCTCGTCACCGTCACCGCGATTATCGCCGAGGCGAACATCCCGCAGATCAGCACCCCCGCGACGAGAAGGCCGAATCGTTTCTCAAATCGCTCGTCGGTCGTGCGGTCCTGCGCGATTTGAATGGTGTAACCGCGTCCTCCAGCGGCCGTCGCGGTCGAGACTAACGAGAATAGCCTGCCGCCGGTCTGATAATGCTTCTCTCGCGGCGCCTCCGAGATTCGGACGGGAGCAAAAACAGGCGACGGCAGGCCGTTCCCCATGCCCGGAGTTTCGGCCACCGTCCGGCCCGCGGCATCGATCACCCGCACCCAGTAAGCCACGCGCTCGCCGGTGGGCGACGTCGTTAATCGATCTCTGATGACGTCCGGCCCCGCCGCCTTCAAGTCCGCGCGGATGGCGAAGATTTTGTCCGCGAGGACGGCGCGGTCTTCGGCAAAGGCGTGCCGCACCACGATCCAGTAGAGCACGCCGATGCCGCAGCAGAGGAGGAAGGCCGATGCTGGAGTGAAAAGCAGGACGAGCTGCGAGGCGATCGAGCGCGGTTCAGTGGGCTTTGAGGACATAGCCGGCCCCGCGCACAGTCTGGATGAGCTTCTTCGGGAAAGGATCGTCCACTTT
>JBBSGS010000211.1:0-4528 GCA_038253875.1 Chthoniobacterales bacterium | reverse complement strand
TGCCCGACGAGGTCGTCGAAGGTCTGCGGCCGGTATTTTCGAGCAAAAACCTGGTAGCTCACGCGCTCAATCTAGTGTGTCGGCGACGAGGCGAAAACAGAATTTGGAAAAGATGGACAGGATTTACAGGATTAACTGGATTTTTGGGAAGACCTGCCATGCAACCTTCTTCCAATCCCGGTAAATCCTGTTAATCCTGTCTCCCCATGATTGATAAAATTTTCGCAACGGGCCTGACTTTCCTTCTCACCTTGTCGCTGCTCCTCGCGCGCGAGCCCCAAAGCGCGCCGCCGCAAAAAATTGCCCTGCGCGCCCGAGCGCTCGGCATCCCGTTCGACGGAATTCCGGGGAAGCTCGACGCGATCACCGACGTGGCCGGAGTCGAGGTCGGTTTTACGACCATTGTCGACGGTGAGGGAAAACTGGAGATCGGAAAAGGGCCAGTCCGGACCGGCGTGACGGCGATCATCCCGCGCGGACATGGCTCGCTCGACGATCCGGTTTACGCCGGAACCTTCAGCCTCAACGGCAACGGTGAGATGACCGGAACCGCGTGGGTGGAGGAAAGCGGCTTTCTCGAAGGACCGATTATCCTAACGAATACACATAGCGTCGGCGTGGCCCGCGACGCGGTCATCGCCTGGCGGATCAAACACGGCAATCCGGACAAGACCGGGTATTGGTGGAGCCTGCCGGTCGTGGCCGAGACGTGGGACGGCTGGCTCAATGACATCAACGGCTTCCACGTGAACCCGGAGGACGTAACGCACGCGCTCGACACCGCAAAGGGCGGACCCGTCGCGGAAGGCAGCGTGGGAGGCGGTACCGGGATGATTTGTTACGAATTCAAGGGTGGCACCGGCACGTCATCGCGCGTCCTCGGCGAAAAAGCGGGAGGCTATACCGTCGGTGCGCTCGTGCAGGCAAATTGCGGGCGCCGTGGGCAGCTGACGATTGCCGGCGTGCCCGTAGGGAAGGAGATTCCGGGCGCGGTTTATCCGCGGGAGACCGGCTCGATCATCATCGCCGTGGCGACGGACGCGCCGCTTTTGCCGGATCAATTGAAACGGCTCGCGCGGCGCGCCAGTCTCGGCCTCGCGCGCACTGGTTCCGTCTCCGGAAATGGATCGGGCGATTTGTTCATCGCTTTCTCGACCGCAAATCCCGGAGCGGCCAGTCCCGACCAGCCGACTCATTCGGTGCAGACCGTGCCTAACGACCGGCTCGACCCGCTCTTCGACGCAACGGTGCAGGCAGTCGAGGAGGCGATCGTGAATGCATTGGTCGATAATCAAAGCATGACCGGCCGCGACGATCACAAGGTGGAAGCGCTGCCGCATGCCCGAGTTCGCGAAATATTGAAGAAATATAATCGTTAGGCGATTGCGCTTGCCTCGCCGCGGGGTTGATCGCGCCGACATCCCGGTGTCAGGCGGGTCGCAATCGCGCTATCTTCGGTCGTGAGCAAAGCCTTCATCCGTGAAGACGACGCCCTCCCGGAGCAACCGGAAATAATCGAGCGCGCCGTCACTCTGCCGGAAGGGGCGCGCAATTCCATCACGCCCGGCGGGGCGGCGCGGTTGCGAGCGGAATTGATTCAGCTCACGGAAACAGAGCGACCTCGCCTAACGAACCAAGATGATCCCGAGACGGCGCGCCAACTAACGCTGCTCGATCGGCGGATTGAGGAATTGCACGCCGTCCTGCAATCTGCCGAAGTGGTTTCCCCGCCGGCCGAGCCGTACGATCGCGTGAGCTTCGGCGCCACCGTGACGGTGCGCGAGCCGGGCGGCGAGGAATCGCGGTACCGGATCGTGGGCGCGGATGAGGCCGATCTGGAGCGGGACTGGGTGAGCTGGATGTCGCCCATCGCCCGGGCGTTGCGCGACGCCCGGCTCGGCGAAAAAGTGCGGTTCAAATTTCCCTCCGGTGAGACCGAGCTCGAAATCATCGCAATCGAGTATTAGTGCCACGGATCAGAAGAAACGACACTGCTGCGCCAGAGACAGGCCGCATGTCCAGTTTCTTGCGGGCGGGTGTCGGTCTCGATTGACCAAGTCACCAAGCCTAACGACCGATATCCTCGTCCCAGAGTTGCGGATTCTCCGCGATAAATTTCGTCATCATCTCGACGCATTCCGGCAGATCGAGATCGATCACCTCGACCCCGTGGCTGCGCATAAAATCCGGCGCGCCGGAAAAGGTGCGGCTCTCGCCCACGATCACTTTGCGAATGCCGAACTGCACCACCGCGCCACTGCACAGGTAGCAGGGCATGAGCGTGGAAAAGAGAACGGTGTCGCGGAAACTGCCGATCCGCCCGGCCCGGCGCAGACAATCGATCTCCGCATGCGTGACGGGATCGCTCTCTTGGACCCGTTTGTTGTGCCCCGCGGCGATAAGCTCGCCCTGGCGCGCGAGCCTGCGCAATCGCGGCCTCGACCAGTTCATTCTCGGTCATCGTTGTAGTGTGCGCTCTCCTCAGCGCGCGTCCCCAAGGTTATGTCCGCTGAGAGAGCGGACGCTACAACGCGGCTTTGGGCAAGTTTGCGCGCATCGTTAGGCCGAGCTTATCCCTTGCGCGCATCCCGGCAATGCCGCGATGCTCGGGCGTGTCGCGCAGCTTTGAGGATTTCATCGATAGCCGTCGTTTTGTTTCCGCCAGTCACGTCATTTCGGAAAAGGAGATCGTGGAGTTCGCGCGCCAGTTCGATCCGCAGGCCATGCACCTCGAAACGGCTGGCGGCGGGGAAAGTCTGCTCGGCGGAATAGCCGCGAGCGGTTGGCAAACCGCCGCAATTTCCATGCGGCTCTTCGTCGAAACAATGCAGGTGGCCGGCGGGATCGTGGGTCGCGCGGTCGACGAATTACGCTGGCCCGCGGCGGTCCGGCCGGGCGACACCTTGCGGGTCGAGATCGAAATCGTGGAGGCGCGCCTTTCCCAGTCGCGGCCCGGTTTTGGGATCATCCGCTATCGCAGTCTTACGAGGAACCAGCGCGACATCGTGGTGCAGAGTTTTTTCGCAACCGCCATCCTGCCTGCGCTATCGGGTCGTTAAGGGAAAGTGCGATGGGCGGTGAGGGGATCGAACCCCCGACCAACACGGTGTAAACGTGCCGCTCTACCGCTGAGCTAACCGCCCGGGCGCGCTCCGACTCTTTAGACCAGCAGCCGCGGTCTGTCGAGCGCCGGCCATGCGAGGCCTTTCGACCGTCGCAACGAGACGGCAGCGTGACTCCTCGGAGGGACGTGCTTTCGCACGTCCAGGATCTGGTGCGGCGCGGGTCAAAACTGGGGAGCGGAAGCTGCCCCTCTGGACCTAGCGCACGACTAACGAGTAAAGCAGCCCGTCGCGGTTGAGCAGCTCAGGTTTACGCTGTGAGACCGCCAGGTAAACCTGGACGCACCAAAGCAGCAGCAAGCCGAGAAAGCAGCCTGTCAGCGACTTCCTAGTGAACGGAATGTTTGGCACGCGAGCAAGAAAGTTACAGTCCAGCAGTAACTCAGCGAGCAGCACGAAGATAAGGATGGCCGAGAAACCGAGCATAGGGAAGGCGAGCCAATTGAAGTAGAGGGCGTGACGGAAGTCTCCGTTGAGGAGCAAGTGAAGCGCGCGCGTCAGGCCGCAAAAGACACAGGGCAGCCCGGTAATCGCACCGCAGGAAGTCGGGAAGGGAAGCCACCGCGGCAGCGCCTCCGGCCGGACACTGCGGAGGAGAAGGAGCGCGGCCGGCAGAATGACGAGAGCGAGGAGACGCGACCTTCTCTCGTTAGGGGAGAGGGCGGGGAAGCGCGGCTTCATGAAGGAGGCAAACCTTCCTGGACCGGCGGGATCGGCGGCGGCGGCGGTTCCGTTGGCCGAGCGCCCGCCCAGACATCGTAGGCGTCGCCGAACTGGCGCAGGAAGCAAAGTGGAAAAGCGAACAGCACCATTACCACGGGTAGGAGAATGACGGTACCGAGATAAGGAAGCGCAGCGAGGCAACAGGTCACGCAACCGGCTACACACCCGATCAGCGCCGCCGCGATGCAGAGGACGATGTAGAAAAGCGCGAAGAGGATGAAAACCCCTGGGTTTGCGATCACGAGCGACCAGACGGTATGAAACGCTTCCATCACGCTGCAACGGCGGCGGTACATCACCGGGACCATAAACTGCGAGACCAGAGCGAAAAGAACCACGAACAGAAACCAGGCGACCCCCAAGAGGATCATGAGCGCAAACGGCATCACGGGATTTGCCCAATACCACGCGAGAAAGAAGACAAAGGCGATGCTGCCAAATCCGACCAGGCTGCAGAGCGCCACCACCAGTTGAAAGATAAAGTAGCTATTCGCCTCCGTCCGGTATTCGCGCCACGGCTCCGCGATCGCGCCGCGGTTACGCACGATGCAATCGATAAACATGAAACGGCCGCGGGCATTTAACCAAAGCAACAACGCGATGAATGCGACGGCGAAAAAAATGCCCACGACGACGACGGGAATGACCCACGGCGGAGTATCGTGCAGAGAAATCGGTGCCCC
>JBBSGS010000210.1:0-4540 GCA_038253875.1 Chthoniobacterales bacterium | reverse complement strand
GGCGCCGAGCGCCATGCGAATGCCGATCTCGGTCGTTCGCTGCGACGTGATGTAGGACATGATTCCGTAAAGCCCGACCATCGCGAGGGCCAGCGCCGCGCCCGCGAATACGCCAAGCATGATCATGCTGAAGCGGCGGTTATCGTAGGAGGACGAAACGATCTCCTCGATCGTCTGGAATTTCGCCGGCATTTCCGGATCCACCGTCCGCGCCTCCCGCCGCATGGCGGCGATCCAGCTCGCGGGATCGCCGTGGCCGCGCAACACGAAAGAAAAATCTGCGGCCTGTCCCGGTCGCTGGAGGTAGTTGACGTAAACCATCGGGCGCGGTTGCACATCGAGCGCCTTATCGTGGACGTCGGCGGCCACGCCGACGACCTGAAGCAGACGCAGATCGCCATCCATCCCGCCGTACTCCAATTGTTTTCCGATCGGATTCTCGTTAGGCCAATAGCGTTGCACCAGCGCTTGGTTCACCACCGCGACTTGCGGCGCGTCCGGTCCATCCGCTTCGGCGAAATAGCGCCCGCGCAGGAGCGGAATGCGCATCGCGGTGAAATAGCCGGCGCTGGCCACGCGGAAATCCGCGTCTCCCAAGCGGCCGCTCCCGGCGAGCGCGGAAAATTCCTTGTCCAAATCGGCGAGAGTCTTCGGCGGCTCCGCGCCGTTCTCGATGATGAAGGTTCCGTTCACGCCTTCGTTGGTCATGGGGAGCGAGTTGATCCCGCCGACCGCGACCGCCCCGGGCAGCGCGCGAAAGCGCTCAAGCAAACGCTGATAAAGCAGCGCCAGCTTCCGCAGATCTGCTGGCGTTTCCGGGTGCGTTTGCGACACGCTCATCGCCACTGCGCTTTCGCTTTGAAAACCGGGATTGACCGCGAGCAGGCGTTGAAAACTTCGGCCTAACAATCCCGCGCCGACCAGCAGCATCAGGGTGAGGGCGATCTGCGAGACGATCAGCAGATTTCGAATTCTCGAACTGGAACGTCCCCCCGAGCTACCCCGGCCGGCCTCCTGCAAATCGGTTTGCAACTGGCTGCTCGAGACGTGCAGCGAAGGCACGAAGCCGAGAACGAGCCCGACGCATAACGAAATACCGAGGGCAAAAACGAGCACGTTCGAGTCGACGCCGATTTCGCCGATGCGCGGGAGATTGCCGTGATACAGGCCGACCATCAGCGCCACGCCCCAATACGCGAACAGCACTCCGAGCGCGCCCGCGACCAGTGTGAGCAGCATCGTTTCGGTGACAAACTGCCGCGTCAATTGCCAACGGGAAGCGCCCAGCGCCGCGCGCAGCGCCATCTCCTTGCGCCGGCCAGTTGCCCTAACGAGAAGCAAATTCGCGACATTCGAGCAGGCGATAACCAGCAGCAGGCCGACCGCCCCGCAGAGGACGAGGAGCAGGCCGCGAACGTTTCTCACCATGCGCTCGCGCAGCGGCGTGAGGCCAAAGCTGAACGCGTCGGTTTGATTGCCGTAAGCGCGCTTCAAGCGCTGACCGATCGCCGCGATTTCCGCTTGCGCCTGTGGCGGCGAAATACCTTCGTGCAGCCGCGCGGCGACGCTCCAGTTATGCGCAGTGCGCGAAGGAGCCGGCGGATAAATCGAGGCGGGAAACCAAACATCGACACCTTGCGGAAACTCAACTCCGGCGGGCAGAACACCGATGACCGCGAAGCTGTGATTCTCGAGCCGCAAAGTTGCGCCCGCGAGATCGGTTCGCGCGCCTAACGAACGCTTCCAAAAACCGTAGCTGACCACCGCGGCCTCATTCTCCCGCGCATCCGCGGTCGACGAGAAGAGACGCCCCAGGAAAGGTTTTACTCCCAGAACCCGAAAGAAGTCCGACGAGGCCGCACAGGCCATTGTCCGGATCGCTTCATTGCCACCCGCGACTGCGTCCGGGCCGGTGTTATACTGGGCGATCGCCTCGAAGCTCCGGCTCTGATTGCGCAGATCGTCGAAGTTCGGATCGGCAATCGGCATACCCCGGCCCTTTTCGTCAAGCTCACGCAGTTCGACGATCCGCTCCTGTTGCGGATACGGCAACGGCCGCAAGAGAACCGCATCGAGCACACTGAAGATGGCGGTCGACGCGCCGATTCCGAGCGCAAGTGTGAGCACGGCGACAAAAGTGAAGCCGGGCGATCTGCGCAGCTGGCGTAGCGCGAAGCGGAGATCGTTCATAGGCTGGCTGATGGTTGATGGTTGAAGGCTGATCGCTGAGGCGGCCGGAGCACAGGCAGCTTGCCTGTGGGGAGCGCGGGCGGCTCGCCCGCAGCAGACTCCGAAGCAGGCGAGCCGCCTGCTTTCCCCACAGGCAGGCTGCCTGTGCTCCGGCCCCGCCAGTCCGCGCGCACGGTGCCCAGAAGTGCTCCGCGGTTACTCATAACGAAGCGCGACCATGGGATCGACTTTCATGGCGCGACGCGCCGGGATGTAGCTCGCGACAAAAGCGGTTCCGCCTAACAAAAAGACGACGCTCGCGTAGGTGAAGAGATCGTTCGCGCCGACGCCGTAGAGCAGGCTCGCGAGCAAACGCGTCGCGGCGAAGGCGGCACCCAACCCAAGCGCGAGACCAATCACAACGACGCTCAGACTTTGCCGCAAAACCATCCGCAGTATGTCCGTGCGCTGGGCGCCGAGAGCCATGCGAATGCCGATCTCGCGCGTGCGACTGAGCGCATTATGGGAGAATGCGCCGGACAATCCGACCGTGGAAAGAAAGAACGCGAGAATGGCGAAAAGGCCGAAGCGGAGGTCGCTCATGGGTTTGCGATTCTTTAATTAGACGGCGGGGTCGGAACTGGTTCGGTCAAAGCTGGCGTGGGCTCGAGGTAGAGCCGGCCATGCGGCCCATCGAAGGTGACGACGAAACGCCGGAGCAATTCCATTCCGATGCCCGGGCCCGGCGAGCCCGGTCCCCAAACGTGGCTAAACTTGTAAGGGCCGAGGGTGACTGAGGTAAAGATGCCGGAGTACGATTTAAAGTTTTCGCCCAATCCTCCGCCACCCGGGCTGGCGCGAACTTCCTCGGATTGCCTAACGATTTCGTCATTTACCGATTCTCCGGAGCCGGTGTCGATCCGCAGTTTGTGCGTCACGGTTGTGCCTGCCGGAACTTCCAGAGCCGCTTCGAGAAAAAGCTTATCGCCTTCGACGATTAACGGAATCGACGCGACGCCGTCGAGCTTGTGGGCTGCGTCCGGAGCGAAGACGGTCAAAGTGGCATGAACTGGATCGAGCCTAACGATGAAGTTTTTGAAGAACTCAGCCCCGACCAGTCCCTTCACCTCGGACGAAATCGGCGCTTTGCTCAAGTCGATCACCCAAGGTTCCGCGACGTCCACCTTGACCTCCCCGACGCGCATCGTTACGGGCGGCCCGTGGGATTTGCTTACGTTGCCGGCGCCGGTTCCGGTGGTGGGCGAGGCCGCAGTCAGCTTCAATCCCAGCTGCTCAGCGTACTTGGAATCGAGCACCGAATGCGACGCGCCGCTATCGAGCAGGAACGTGACCGGCTCAGCCTGATCGATCCGCACCTGCACGCGGATGAGGGTGTTGTCCCACTTAAACGGAACCACACCGAGCGGAGCGGCCGCGAGCGCCGGCAGAGTCGCCAGCATGGTGCCGCCGGTCAGGAGTCGAGAAAAAGTGCGGTGTAGATTGCTCATAAGATTGCTTGTTGCTGGATTCTAAATGCTGATCGTTAGGCAGTGAGGATCGGCGGATGCGCGGAGCTCAGGCGTCTCGCCCGCAGTTTGGTTGCGCCGGCGGGACGCCCGCGCGACCCGACAGCCGGGACGGCTGTGTTACTCATAGCGAAGCGCGACCATGGGATCGACTTTCATGGCGCGGCGCGCCGGGATGTAGCTCGCGAGCAAGGCCGTCCCGCCTAACAAAAAGACGACGGCCGCGTAGGTGAGGAGATCGTTCGCTCCGACGCCGTAGAGCAGGCTCGCGAGCAGGCGCGGCGCGCCGTCGAGTTGGACGGTTTGCCCGAGGACATCCTCGCGCCCGCCGAGATTGCGCTCCCAGAAATCGTAACCGATGAGCGCGACCCGCGGACCACCCGGCTGGTCTTCGGCCGCGGTGAAGTTTCTCCCCCGCGCCGGTTGCAGGCCGAGGACCTCGAGAAAGTTGGCGCTGATCCGCGCAGTCGGGTAGCTCCGCGCGGTCTCGCCTGGGCGGGCAGCGGTGACGCTCGCGCCCGTCGCCACCCCGAGCCCTTCGAAAATGTCGCTCCCGTATTCGCGCCATTGCCTGACGGTTTTCTCGGTGAGATTGAGCGAGTTCCCGCGCGCGCCGTTTTCTTCGAAGGTCTCGTAAACCCGGACCAGGCGCTCGGCTTTCGGGAAGGGCAGCGGCCGGAGCAGAGCGCTCTCGATCACCGAGAAAATCGCGGTATTCGCGCCGATCCCGAGCGCGAGGGTGAGGACCGCGATGAGGGTGAAGCCTGGCGCATTGCGCAGTTGGCGGAAGGCAAGGCGAAGGTCGTCCATATCGTTACCCCTTCATTTCTTCGTTAGTTAGGCGG
>JBBSGS010000209.1:0-4542 GCA_038253875.1 Chthoniobacterales bacterium | reverse complement strand
GGTCGCTATCACGCCGACATTGGCTGGCAGTGGCAACTCCCCGCAGCCCAACGCGTGGGGCAGAGCATCCTCCTCGACGGCGAATATTCTCGCACCTCGCTCACGCTCAGCGCGCACGTTTTTCAACTCACGACTGCCGTGGAGTTCTAGCACGCCGTCGATCTGGCCTAACGATAATGGAGCTGCACCACACGCGGCTCGGGATCGCGCAGAAGAAGAAACAGATCGTCGTAATCGCGCTCAGCGAGCAGGGGTTGCGAGGAAATGCCGAGCGCCGCCATGATTTCCGGCAAAGTATTCGAATGGCCGACGATGAGGACGCTGCCCGCGGAAGATTTTAGCTTCGCGATCAGCCGCGTCGATTCCATTGCCGGGATGACAGTCACGTGAATCCCAAGCTCTTCCGCAAGTGGCTTGGCCGTCTCCTGAGTGCGGCGATATTCCGTCACAAAAATGGCGCTGATCTTCGCGTCCCGCAGCGCCTTCGCCAGGCCCGCGGCGCGTTTCCGTCCTGCGTCGGACAAGTCCGGGTCGCTCTGCGGGACACCGCCGGCATCGGCGCGCTCGGCATGGCGGACGAGAAAAATCGTCTGCGGCTCAGCGATCGCCGTCGCCGCGAGTACGCAAAACAAACCGAGCGGGAGCCTGAATCGCATGGCCAATAATATTCAGCTATCATCGAGACGGTATGAGCACAATTTCAGGAATACATCACGTCACTGCCATCGCCGGGCCGGCGCAAGAGAATCTCGATTTTTATGCCGGCGTCCTCGGCATGAGGCTGGTGAAGAAGAGCGTCAACCAGGACGACCCCGGGACCTATCATCTTTTCTACGCCGATGCGGAAGGCCATCCCGGGACCGACATCACCTTTTTTCCCTGGGCTGATCTCGCGCCGCGCCGCGATGGTTACGGCTTGAGCACTGAGGTATCGCTCGCGGTGCCGCCGGGAAGTTTGCATTTCTGGGTGGATCGTCTCGCGCGATCGGGAGCGAAGACTTTTGAAACAGAGGTGCGTTTTGGAGTTAAAGTTCTCCCTGCGCTCGACCCGCACGGTCTTCGCCTCGCCCTCGTCGAGAGCGAAAGTTCGTTAGGGTGCCCTTTCACTTCCTGGGAGCGCAGCCCGATACCGGCCAGCCATCAAATTCGTGGCTTGGAAGGCGCGCGCTTGCTCGAGCGCGATTTGGAAACGCCGGTTTCGTTTCTGCGCGAGGCGCTCGGATTCCGCGAGCTGGGGGAGGAAAACGGCTGGCAGCGCTTCGGAGTGAGCGAGGGAACGTCAGGGCAATATCTCGACCTTCGGGCCGCGCCTAACGAGCGGCCCGGTGCCTGGGGGACCGGCAGCGTTCATCATCTCGCCTGGCGCGTCGCGGACGACGCCGAGGAACTTGCGGTGCGCGAGGACGTGCTTCGTGCGGGTGCACAACCGACGCCGGTGATTGATCGCTTCTGGTTTAAGTCCGTTTATTTCCGAGAGCCTGGCGGCGTTCTTCGAACTCGCCACGGACGGGCCGGGTTTCGCGGTCGATGAAGCAGCCGCCGCGCTCGGGGAGACGCTGGTTCTTCCGCCTTGGCTCGAGCCGAACCGCGCCGCGATCGAAGCGGTCCTGCCACCGCTCGTGAGATCCTCCTATAGTGCGGCGTAACGGCAAGTTCTGATCTAGTCTAGAAGCACCCGTTGCGAACTCATGCGGAAGCATGACTCGCTGGAGGGACGCGCTTCCGCGCGTCCAGTTTCAACTTTTATACGTGCACTAGCCTTTCCTGAAGGGATGAGCTCCGCGAATCCTGGCGTGGCGGCCAGCGCCCAGCGCCGGCGTCGCAGCAATTCCGCCCTCCAAGTGGTGCTGACTTGGGAAATTTCCCCTAACGAAAAACACGGCGCCCAGCCGTTCGCTCGCGCGATCGCTGAACGCCGTGTCTCCGTACCCCTCTGCGTGCGCGGATTCGTTAGCGGTCGTCGGCGTCGCGGCGAAATAGAGACGCGTTGACTGACGGATCGACCAAAACGGCGTCGCCCGCGACGGTATAGCCGCGCTGGCCCGGCCCGAAGCGTGGGGCGAGCAGACCATCGTTGATTTCGCGGGTCATCGCGTAACGATTGAAGGCGGTCACCGGGAGATACAACCGGCTGTTGGGCAATCCATCCGAGCTGCCGTTGATGTCTGCTTCGCCGAAGGAGAGGACGCCATCACCATTCTGGTCGACCAGGGAAACTTCATACTGGTAGGCGTCGAAGAAACGCTGCGCCGGGTCGGTCACCTGCGGTTCGAAGGAGGCGATGCGAAGCATGACGTCGAAGAGAATCTCCTCCGTCAGCCGGCTCGGAATAAAGCGGTTGCGCGTCTCCAGGTGGGCGGGATTCCCGGGCGTCGGCCGATCGATATCGCTGACCTTGCTCAGTTCGGCGCGGTCGGGATCACGCGGGTCGTTGGGATTGTCACCATAGACCAGCGGGTCATTGCCGCGAAGGATGCTTCGGAAGGGTCGAGGACCGGTTCCGCTCGGGCCGGAGCCGGGGACGATGGAGGTGATGCCGCCAAGCATCCGGTTGACAAAGCTACCGGGCGTACCGCCGGTGAAAAGCAATTCGTAGTGCGGGAAAATCCAATTCGTTCCCGGATTGAATTCCCAGTAAGCATGCACGTCGCTCTGCTGGAGCGCATTGAAGGTGCCAAGACTGACTGGGATGGGGATGATGTTGGATTGGATGTCGGGGAAGACATCGTTAGGGCTGAAATCGCGGAAGTCATTGCCGTCGTTGGTGGCGAAATTGCCGGTGATGGCGTTGTTGCCGGTGCCTCTGCGGGCGTTAGCCGTCTGGTCAGCCGCGGTCATCGATCCATACTGCGCCCGACCGTTTTCCCGTGGTGGGAGGACGCCGGGGACCTTGATATCGCGGATGACCCAACCCTCATACCAGCCGGATTCGTTATTGATCACAAAGAGACCGGAGACGTCGGTGAACATATCGATCTGCGCGCGCGGATTATTCGGGTTGGTCGGAAAACCGGGCTTGGGCTCGACGACGACGCGAACGGACCCTATGGTCGGCAGCTGGCCATTGGCGGCATTGGCGGCGGTGGGCCGGGTTCCGTCGTTGATCCCAGGGATGATCGCGGTGAAGACGTTTGGCTGAAATTGGCTCGAATCGAGCAGAAAATACTGCACTAACTGGCTGCGCTCCTTTGCCTCGCTGAAAGCGGCCTGGGGCAGATAAGTGTGCGGTCGCCGGGCCATTTCGATTATTCGGTTACGAAGGGGATCGGGCAGGAAGCGCACGTCGTTGCGATCCTTGATATTGGCGACGTTGTCCTGCGCCAAACCATTCTGGGCCAGCATCGTTAGGCCGAGCAGGCCCGCCATCATTCCCCAACTGCTAATTTTTCGTTTCATCATTTGGTTTCTCTTTCTCTTTTTTTTAACTCTCTCAGAAATTTTCCCGGCTGGCGTTGCTCCCAAAGGAACGGCACGCGGCCAGGCCCGGTGCGGATCCGCTGCTCCTCCCTCTAACAAGCTGCGCCGCGAAGAAGTTCCCGATTTGGACGAAAAGAAAAATAAAGCGTCAGTCTCGCGTCCCGAGGAGGGGCAGGCGTCCGCGCGTTTCGAAGCCGTGGCGCTGCCCTTTGCCGGAGCGCTCCATGGGCAGGCGCGCCATCTCCTGCGGGGGCGGGAAGGGGTGCGCGATCTCGTCCAGGAGACTTATTTGCGGGCCTACCGCACCTTTGCCAGCTTCCGCGAGGGAACCAACTGCAAGGCCTGGCTGTTTACCATCTTGTATTCAATTTTTATCAACCGATATCACAAACGGCAACGTGAACCGGACATGGTTTCTCTCGATCAGAACGACGGAATTTTTCATCGCATGCTCGCGGCGGGCTCCTGGGATAGCGACTTCGCCGCCCTCACCAGCACGGGTGCGGATTGGCCGGAGCCGGAGGTGCGGCAGGCGCTCGAGAAATTGCCGGAAAGCTTTCGCACCGCAGTCTTGCTCGTCGATGCCGAGGGCCTGACTTACGAAGAAGCGGCCGCGGCAATGCGCTGCCCGGCCGGCACTCTGCGCTCCCGGCTTTTCCGCGCACGGCGGCTGCTCTTCGTCGGGCTGCACCATTACGCGCGGGAGAGGGGGATCATCCGGCAGACGGATACATAGCGTCGATGCGAGCTTCGCCCCGTCATTTCCAGCAAGAACTCCAGGAGTTGCTCGACCATCGTCTCGCCGCCGCCGCGCGCGCCGAGGTCGAGGAGCATCTGCAAGAGTGCGCGGAATGCCGGCGCGAATTCGTCGCGCTGCGCTGGACGAAGGCGTTTGCCGCCGAACATTTTGCCGCGACCGAGGTGCCGGCCGATCTCGAGAAGGAGATTGTGCAGGCCTTGCGGGCGGAGGAGCGGCGCGGTCGCTCCGGTGTCATCCGGCCGGACTTCTGGCTGGCCCGGCGCCGCTCCCTGCTCCTCCTCGCGGCGGCCATCGCGCTCGCCGCGTTCCTCGCCGGCGGTTACTTCCTCTTGCGGCGCGACCTGCCCGAGTCGCTCGCGCGCAGT
>JBBSGS010000208.1:0-4601 GCA_038253875.1 Chthoniobacterales bacterium | reverse complement strand
GTAATGACGGTCACGCTGATGGAAATCCTATCCGCAAGATAACCCGCGAGGGGCTGCACGAGCAGATAGCTCAGTGTCGCCGCGCTCACCGCGCTGCCCGATTGCAGCGGCGTGTAACCGATCCCATGCAGATAGACCGGCAGAAACCCGAAAAGGATTCCGACCATGAACATGTTGACCACAATCACGGCATAAGTCGGCAGCAGTCGGGGTTCTTTGAAGATGAGGAAGAACTGCCGGAGCGTGATCTCGTCGTCATCGTCTTTCAGGTTGCTGCCTCTGTTCTGGTCGCGCGGCAAGAGCAGGCTGAGCAGCAAAGCCAGGACACCGACTCCCGCTGAGACGATGAAGATCATGGCAAAGCCATAGCCGTGGATGAGAAACCCGCCGAGCGCAGGAGCCACGACATAGCCCGCGCCTTTGATCGCGTTATAGATGCCGAAGGCCTGGCCGCGCCCGGTTTCGAAATACTTGGCGACGAGCGTGATTGAGACCGTTGAAAGGGCCGCTGCGCCGAGCCCCTGCACGAAGCGCACGACCAACAAAAGTTTCGGACTAACGACCAAAAAAAGGAGCGAGCCGAGGACAAAGATGCCGAGCCCGGCAATGAGTGTGAGCTTCATCCCGCTTCGGTCCGCGATAAAACCAGCGAGCGGTTTCGCGAAGAACTCCGCGAAATCGTAAACCGCGATCAGCAGTCCAATGACAAACGCACCGGCGCCGATCGCCTCCGCGTAGGGCGGTAAATTCGTCGCCACAATGTGCGCGCCGAATGACGTGACAAAGCCGCAGAGCGCGAGAATGAGGAGGACGCCGTATCGCATCGGTGATCCGCAATCTAGGCCGGTTCCAACTCTTTCGCTGCCGGCGGATCCGGCAATGGATTCGAGGTAGACCGGGTCTTGCTCGAAAACTTATAGAGCCGGCTGGTCCTCATCAGTTCCGTTAACGACTGCCGCGGCTTCTTCCCTTCTCATGTACTCGGCTTGACGCTGAGCAAAATGCTTGTCTCGCCGTGGCCGCGCGGGCCATCGTAGGAAAGATTTGCCCGCCAATCGCCGGCCATACTGGGATTGGCCTGGACGCGATATTGGCCCGGCTCTCCCGCGGGCTGAAGTTTTCCGGCGTCGCGCATGGTCATTCCAGCCATGTCCATTTGCAGAACGAACCTGACTGCGCCGACGTCCACTAGTTTGCCAGCCGCGTCGCGGAATTCGAGTAAGAGATCGCTCTGTCCGCTGCGCAAATCGCCGAAGACCTTCACCGTGAGATCGCCGACCGTTTCTACGGCCAGGGGCGCGCCTTGGGCGACCGCGCCGCTCCCCGAATGGGACAACCCATTTTGCCAGACTTTCGTGCCGCCGTAGATCAGCGCCGTCGCGATCGCGACCGTCGCGATGATTCTCGGTAGGCGGCGCCGTATTCCTGCGGATGTCATCAGGATTGTCGGAAGCAGCGGGGTTTCGTCCACCTCCGGTTCCTTCAACCCCCGTTTCTTCCAGAGGAAATAAATGACGGGATAGATCAGCAGCTCCATGATCGCGGAAGTCACGATTCCGCCGATCATGGGCGTCGCGATTCGTTTCATGACGTCGGCGCCGGCTTCCGTCGCGGGCGACCACATGATCGGAAGCAAGCCGAAGAGGATGGCGCAGACGGTCATCATTTTAGGCCGGATGCGCTGGACCGCGCCTTCGATGACCGCATCGTGCAGATCCTTGAAACTGTTCATTCGGCCTTCGGCTCGAGACTTCTCCCAAGCGTGGTCGAGGTACAAAAGCATGACCACGCCGGTCTCCGCGTCGAGCCCGGCGAGCGCGATGATCCCCACCCAGACGGCAACGCTCAGGTTATAGCCTAACAAATAAATAAGCCAAAAAGCCCCGACTAACGAGAAAGGGACCGCCAACAGAACGATGCACGTTTTCGTAACCGACTTGGTGTTGAAATAGAGGAGCACGAAAATGATCAAGAGCGTGAATGGAATCACGACTTTGAGTTTCTTCATCGCCGCCTGGAGATACTCATATTGTCCGGCCCACTGAATGTAGTAGCCGGGTGGGTAATGAATCGTTTTGTTTAGCTGGGCGGAGGCGCGCGCGACATAACCGGCCAGATCGCTCGTCGTGATATCGACAAAGACCAAGCCCACGAGCTGGCCGTTCTCGTCGCGGATAGAGGGTGGTCCCGTTTTGTAACTAATCTCGGCGAGCATCGAGATCGGCACCTGTGCGCCCGTCGGCGTGGCCACGAGCACGCGTTTAAGCGAATCAAGGTCGTCGCGAAAGTCACGCGCGTAGCGGACGCTGATCGGATAACGCTCGCGGCCTTCCACCGTGGTGCTGATGGTCTTGCCGCCGATCGCGCTTTCGATCACGTCATTGACCGCGCCCACGGTAAGACCGTAACGCGCGGCCGTCTCGCGCTGGACTTTGAAGTCGAGGAAATAGCCGCCAGTTGTACGCTCGGCATAGACACTGCGGGTGTCTGGGAAATCGCTCAGGGCCTTCTCGATCTGCAAGCCTATCTCCTGAATCTTCCCCAGGTTAGGCCCAAAGACTTTGATTCCCAATTTGGTTCGAAGACCGGTCGTTAACATTTCCGTCCGGGTCTGAATCGGCATCCAGAAAATGTTCGCCATCCCCGGGGTCTTGATCTTGGCGTTCATCTCGGTGGTGAGCTTGTCCCAGGTCATTCCGGGCCGCCATTGGTCGGGAGGCTTCAAAGTCAGCACCGTTTCGAACATCGAAAGCGGCGCGGGATCGGTCGGCGTCTCTGCCTGTCCGGCTTTGCCAAAGACGGTTTCGACCTCGGGAATTTTGCGGAGCATTCGATCCTGAATTTGAAGGATCTTGGTCGCCTCAGTGATCGACATTCCGGGGACCGCCGTGGGCATATAGAGGATCGTGCCTTCATTCAGCGGCGGCATGAATTCCGAGCCGAGCTTCTTAAACGGGATGAGAGTGATCGCGAGGATGATCGCGGCGGCGATGAGGGTGGGCCAGCGGTAGCGCAGGACGAAGTTCACCAATGGCTGGTAGGCCCAAATCAAGAATCGGTTGATCGGGTTCTTCGCTTCCGGCCGGATTTTGCCGCGGATGAGCAGAGTCATTAACACCGGCACCAAAGTGACGCCAAGGAGCGCGGCAAAGAACATCGAGAAGGTCTTGGTAAAGGCTAGGGGCTTGAACAACCGCCCTTCCTGCGCGGCGAGCGAGAAGACGGGAATGAAACTGACGGTGATAACTAACAAGGAAAAGAAGAGTGGACGGCCCACGCTCTGGGCCGCGGCAATGACCGTCGCGATGCGTTCCTGGCCGTTCGGCTCACGGCCATGTTCTTCCCGAAAATGTTCGAGGAACTTGTGCGCGTTCTCCACCATAATGATGGCCGAATCGACCATCGCGCCGATCGCAATCGCGATCCCGCCGAGCGACATGATATTACTCGTTAGGCCGAGCTTTAACATCGGCAGAAAAGAAAGGATGATCGCGATCGGCAGGGTAATGATGGCGACGAAGGCGGAGCGCAAGTGCCAGAGAAAAACCACACAGACCAGAGCGACCACAATGCTTTCCTCGAACAGTTTCCAGCGCAGTGTCGAAATGGAACTTTTGATCAGCGTGCTCCGATCATAAGTCGGCACGACTTTCACGCCCTCGGGCAGCGAACCTTTGATTGCCGCCAGTTTCTTCTTCACCCCTGCGATGACGTCGAGCGCGTTTTCGCCATAGCGCATGACCACGATGCCGCCGACGGTTTCGCCTTTGCCATCGAGCTCCGCGATCCCGCGCCGGAGGTCGCCGCCGAGATGGACCGTACCAACATTTTTCACATAAATGGGGGTGCCGTTATCGACCTTGAGCGGGATGTTTTCTATGTCTTCGACGCTCTTGATGTAGCCACGGCCGCGCACGTAATACTCCGTCGTCGCGACCTCGAAAGTCTTACCGCCGACATCCGCGTTGCTATCCTTGATTTTAGCGACCACGTCCGAGAGCGGAATCCCGTAACCGAGCAGCTTGTTCGGATCGAGATCGACCTGGTATTGCTTGACGAAGCCGCCGACGGAAGCCACTTCGGCGACGCCTTGGACCGACTCGAGAGCGTAACGAAGATTCCAATCCTGAAAGGAACGCAGCTCGGCCAGATTGTGCTTCCCCGTCTCATCAACGAGCGCGTACTCGAAGACCCAGCCGACCCCGGTGGCGTCGGGACCTATGACCGGGTTGACCCCTTCGGGGAGCGAGCCGCGCACTGAGTTGAGATATTCGATCACGCGCGAGCGCGCCCAATAGATATCGGTCCCGTCCTGAAAAATGACATAGACGAACGATTTCCCGAACATCGACTCGCCGCGCACGAACTTCACTTTCGGTGCGGCGATGAACTTGGTGGAAATAGGATAGGTGATCTGATCTTCGATCAGGTCGGGTGAGCGTCCTTCCCAGTCGGTATAAACAATCACCTGCACGTCGCTCAGGTCGGGGATGGCATCGAGCGGCGTCCTTTGGATCGCCCAGATCCCGGCCGCGATGCCGAAGAGGACGAAGATGAAAACAAGGAACTTGTTGCGCGCGCTTGCTCCTATGACGCGCTCG
>JBBSGS010000207.1:0-4628 GCA_038253875.1 Chthoniobacterales bacterium | reverse complement strand
TTGAGATCACTCGGCAAAAAATCGCGCGGCGCGTAAATTTCCGGTTGCGCCGCCGGCCAGATGCCTTCATAAGGAACGCTTCGTGCGACATATTTGCCTCTCTCTTTTCCTCACCGTCAGTTTTTCCTCTTTCTCTCTCTCAAGTTCACGAGCCGCCGTCGAGCAGGATAAATCGGTCACGCGGTTCGTCTTCACGAATGCGGATGGCCGGGTGGAGTCGGCAAAGGTGATTACCTCTTTCACGGGCAAGTCGCGTTTCCCCTTTTCCACCGTCCACTCGAAGCTCTTCTCGCAGCTCGACCCGAAGTTGCTACGCGCCGCAACAATCGCGGATGAGCGGGCCAACGCTCATTCGAAATCGCGCTGCTGGCGTTATGTAAAAGAAGCGCTCCTCGCTTCCGGCGCGGTCAGCTCGTATCCGAAAACGGAATATGCGCGGCAGGCCGGCGACGAGCTGGTCGGCTCCTTCGGTTTCACGCGTCTTTCGGTGCTCGATCCTTATCAAGCTCCGATCGGGTCGGTGCTTGTTTATGGTTCCGGGCGCTCAGCGGGCCATGTAGAAATTCGCACAGCGCACGGTTTCGTGAGCGATTTTCGGGCGGTTACGCCTTCGCGCCGGCCGTTGATCGGCGTCTACGCGAAAATCTCCGGCTGAAACGCGGCGCTCGGATCAGTTTTCCTAAAGCGGCGCTGGCGCAGCGACGAGAAACCAGCACACCATCGCGAACGCGATAACCAGCTTGCCGAGCAGCGCGGCGAGATTGCCTAACAATGTCCCCCAGCCGGCCCGGCCCGCGTCCACAAGTCGTTTGCCGCCGATCAATTCGCCGGCCACGGCGCCGATGATGGGGCCCAACAAGAGGCCGGGCAGACTGAAGAAAAAACCGGCGATCGCCCCGGCGAAGGCGCCGCAGATTCCCCAGCGTGTGGCTCCAAAACGCCGCGCCCCAAGCAAACCGCCCGCGAAATCGATGCCATAGGAAGCGAGGGTGAGGAGAACGAGCCCCGCGATGGTCCACCAACCGATGCTCTTCTCCGCCCCGAGCATGAGGCGGTGAATGATCGCCGCACCGAGGATCAAAGTGGTCCCGGGGAAAACGGGGAGCACGGTGCCGATCAGACCCACCGCCATCAGCAGCAATGTCGTCGTCCACCAGAGGAGTTCCACGTCCGGAAAAATAGCCGGATCGGGCCCGACGGCGAATCGTTAGGCAAGGTTGGAGCGGCTTGACAACCCGGTGCGCCGCCGCGAGCCTCCCCGTCCAGAAAATTCCGACCATGGCCAACTCCAAATCCGCTTCCAAACGCGCCCGGCAAAGCCCGCGCCGCACTCTGCGCAATCGCGGAGTCACCACCCACCTGCGTTCACTCGCGAAGCGCCAGGCCGCCGGTGACGGCAAGACCGAAGGGAGCCGCGCGCTCATTTCCGCGCTCGATAAAGCGGCCCAGCGCGGCATCATTCACAAGAACGCGGCCAATCGCCGCAAGGCGCGCCTGAACAAAGCCGCAGCCAAGGCCTCTGCTTCCTAATCCTGCTCCTGCTCTTGCTCCTAATCCCAACCCGCGACGCTCCGAGATTAGAAGTAGGAGCAAGAGCAGGAGCAGGACTCAAAGAAACAAGGCGTTGCATCTCGTCGAGAAGAGTTAAGTTTCGCCGATGAACTCAGCGCTTTTTTTGGTCGTCGCCGCGGTCATTTACCGGGTCGCCTCCGCGGTTGTCGTGCAGCACGGTGGAGCCGGTTGGCTCTCCAATTTCGCGCCGCTCGCCGCCATCGCTCTTTGCGGAGCGATCTATTTTCCCCGGAAATATAAATTCACCGTTCCCTTCGCTGCGCTCCTCATTTCCGATCTCATCCTGGATTTCTATTATGGCGCGTCGCTCGCGGACCCGCTTATCCTTTGCCGCTATCTCGCCTATGCCCTGGTCGGTCTGCTTGGGCTCGCGATCAGCCGGCGCGCCTCACTGAAAACGATCATTCCCGCCTCGCTCGCCGGCTCGACGATCTTCTACGGCATCACCAACTTTTTCTCCTGGCTGACCGATCCCGGCTACGTAAAAAACTTCGCCGGCTTGATCCAATCGTTAACCGTCGGCCTGCCGCAGTACGGAGCGCCGACCTGGATGTTTTTTCGCAACTCGCTCGTGAGCGATCTCTTTTTCACCCTTCTTTTCGTCGCCTGTATGCACTGGAGCGCGTCCCCGGCGCGCCAGCCCGTCGGCGTCTCGCGTCCGCTTCCTCACTAGTCGAGATGTCGCAGCCCGAGCAACGCGACGAAGTCGAGATGCTCGCGACGATGTTGTTGATCCGCCGCTTCGAGGAGCGCGCGAGTCAACAGTATCAAGCGCAGAAGATCGGCGGTTTTTGTCACCTCTACATCGGCCAGGAAGCGGTCGTCACTGGCGCCGTGGCGGCGACGCGGCCGGATGATTACCTCATCACGGCATATCGCGATCACGCCCACGCGCTCGCCCGCGGCACCAGTGCCGACGCCTGCATGGCGGAGCTCTTTGGCAAGGTCACCGGCTGCTCCCGCGGGCTCGGCGGCTCGATGCATTACTTCGATAAGGAGCACCACATGTACGGCGGACATGCGATCGTCGGCGCACATGTACCGCTCGCGACTGGAATGGCGTTCGCGTCGAAATATCGCAAGGAGGACCGCGTGACGCTCTGTTTCTTCGGCGACGGCGCGATCAACCAGGGAAGCTTCCACGAAGCGCTCAATCTCGCGGGGCTTTTCAAATTGCCCGTCATCTTCATCTGCGAAAACAACTTCTTTGCCATGGGCACCTCGGTGAAACGTTCGACTTCCCTCAAGCAAATCGCCGATCGCGCCGAAGGCTACGACATCCCGAGCGAGATCATCGACGGGATGAGCTTCCGCGAGGTGCGCGACAAGCTCGCCGAGATCATCGCTTCGATCCGCAAAGATCCGCACCCGGCGTTTGTGGAGATGCGCACTTATCGCTATCGCGGTCATTCCATGTCCGACCCCGCGAGTTATCGGACGAAGGAAGAGCTGGAAAAATATCGGCTCGAAGATCCGATCACGCGGCTCCGCGCGCAGCTCACGCGAGAAGGAAAATTGAGCAACGAGCAGTTCGACAAAATGGACAAGCAGGCCAAAGAGGCCGCGATGAGCAGTGTGAAGTTTGCCGAGAAAAGCCCCGAGCCGCCGCTCGACGAGCTTTATGATTACACTTACGCGGACGACTCCGTCGGGGTCGCGGGTGTAGCGGCGGGCGTGTCGCCCGCTGAGTGCGACGAAGGCACGCGGAAAGCGTCCACCGTTACCGCCAAAAAAAAGCGCGACACGGCAAAGCCTGCCCCTGCGGCCGACACGGCCGCCACTACATTGGGGAAAAGAGCGTGAGAGAAATTACCTATCGCCAGGCGCTCAACGAAGCGCTCGCCGAGGAAATCGCACGTGACCCGAACGTTTTCCTGATGGGTGAGGAGGTGGCCGAATACAACGGCGCTTACAAAGTCAGCCAGGGCTTGCTCGACCGCTTCGGTCCCGAGCGCATCATTGACACTCCGATCAGCGAAAACGGCTTCGCCGGCCTTGGCATTGGCGCGGCCATGGTCGGTCTGCGGCCGATTGTCGAATTCATGACCTTCAGCTTTTCGTTAGTCGCCTTCGACCAGATCGTGAATAACGCGCCGAACATGCTCACGATGTCGGGCGGCCAGTTTAACGTTCCGATTACCTTCCGTGGGCCTAACGGACCGGCGCATCAGCTTGGCGCGACTCATTCGCACGCCACAGAATGCCTTTACGCCAATGTGCCCGGATTAAAAATCTGCACCCCTGCCACGCCGCGGGATGCGAAAGGATTGCTCAAGACCGCCGTGCGCGACAACAACCCGGTGCTTGTCCTCGAATGCGAACTTTTCTACAGCCACAAAGGCATGGTCGAAGAGGAAGATGAAGAGCTTTTGATTCCGTTAGGCGAAGCCGAGATCAAGCAGGAAGGCAGCGACGTCACTATCATTTGCTACGCGCAGACTTTGCCGATGGCCCTGGCCGCGTCGGAAACCCTGGCGAAAGACAAGATCAAGGCCGAAATATTGGATCTGCGTTCGATCAAACCGCTCGATCTGCCGGCGATCTTGAAGTCGGTCAGGAAAACCCATCGGGTCGTGATCGCGGAACAGGACCGGCCCTTCTGCGGAGTTGGCGCGGAAATCACCTACCGCATCCAGCACGAAATATTCGATGAGCTCGATGCGCCAATCATGCGCGTAACCCAGGAAGATGTGCCGATGCCCTACAACGAAGCGCTCGAGCAGGCCGTCCTCCCGAACGCGGAAAAGATTGTCGCCGCCGTCCGCCAGATTTGTTAGGCCCTAACGAAGGAGATTCCCGTCATGCCTGAAATCCAAATGCCGAAATTGAGCGACACCATGACCGAAGGGACCCTGGTGAGCTGGAAAAAGAAAGTGGGCGACGAAGTCGCGGCCGGCGAAGTCCTGGCCGAGATCGAGACCGACAAGGCAACGATGGAGTGGGAAGCGACCGACGACGGCGTGCTCAAGGAAATTTTCGTCGAGGAAGGCTGCAAGGTAAATGTGGGCGACCGGATCGCCTTCATCGCCGGCGAAGGCGAAGAAGCGCCGGCCGAA
>JBBSGS010000206.1:0-4679 GCA_038253875.1 Chthoniobacterales bacterium | reverse complement strand
GACGCCAAGCGGCGCCGAAGTCCCGCTGAAGTGAGGCATGATGCGGGGGGTGAGATAATAACCGCCAAACGCTCCGAGCATGAAGACATCTCCGTGCGCAAAATTGATGAAGCGCAGAATGCCGTAAACCATCGTGTAGCCCAAGGCGATGAGGGCATAGAACGCGCCTAACGAGAGGCCGTTGATGAGCTGCTGCAGGAACTCGGTCTGCGACATCGCGAAGGGCTACGGCGCAATCCTGGTGGCGAACTTGTATTTGCCGTTCTCCACTTCCAGGACGACCGCCGATTTCGAAGCGTTGCGGTTTGCGTCGATCGTGATTGTCCCGGTGACGCCTTCGAAATTCTTCACGCTCGTGAGGGCGTCGCGAATCTTTGCCGCATCGGTCGAACCCGCGGTCTTGATCGCCTCGCCCAAAATCATCATCGCGTCGTAGCCGAGCGGAGCCATGCCATCCGGCAAGGCGTGATATTTCGCCTGATAGCGCTTGACGAAATCCTGCACCTTCGGATTCGGATCCTCGGTCGAAAAATGAGTCGTGAAGTAGCACCCATTGAGTGCGCTCCCGCCGATCTCCCCAAGACGCGGCGAATCCCAGCCGTCGCCGCCGAAGAGAGGAACCTTGATGCCTAACGACCGCGCTTGTTTCGCGATCAACCCGACTTCCGTGTAGTAGCCGGGAATGAAGATGGCTTGTGGTTGAGCCGCTTTCAGCGAAGTGAGCTGCGCGCGGAAATCGCGGTCCGTTCCACCGCCGGAATAGGAGCGCTCCGTGACGACGGTGCCGCCGTGACTGGTGAAGTAATCTTTGAAATATCGCTGCAGCCCCTGGGAGTAATCGCTCTTCACATCGGCAAGGATCGCGACCTTTGTGACCTTCAAATGTTCCAAGGCAAAACGCGCATCGGCCTGGCCCTGGAATTTGTCGGTGAAGCAAACGCGAAAGATGTAGTCGCCCACCTCGGTGACCTTGGGATTGGTCGAACCGGGCGTGATCATGGGGATTTTTGCGGCCTGGCAAATCGGCGCGGCCTCGAGCGAGCGTGAGCTGGCGATTTCGCCGAGAATGGCGATCGCCTTGTCGCTCGCCACCAACTTCTTCACTGCCGCGGAAGGCTGGCCCGGTTTCGATTGGTCGTCCTCGAGCACGATCTTGATCTTGCGCCCGCCGAGCAAGCCGCCACCGCTGCTGATTTGCTCACGCGCCAATTCCACACCGTTGCTCGAATTGATGCCGAAGGTCGCTTCGCTCCCGGTAAGGGAAGCGAATTCGCCGACCACGATCTCTTCCGCGCGACTCGTTAGGGCGATTGTCAGGAGGAAAAGAGACGTGAGACCGAGCGAGCGGATGGATGGTTTCATGGCGCGACATCCTTAGCGCTTTGCCGGGGGAGGCGCAATGTTCTTCCCGCTGCCGCCGGGCGAGACCGGCGGTGCTTGCCTAACGAGCAAGCCGATGCAGTCGGCGCGGCTGAGGCCAATCAGGCGTTTTCGCTGGGCCGGGGCCGTGCTATTCTCGCGCGTGAAAAGCTCCGGCGCCCCCTTTGTTCCTCGACTCTTCTTCCCGGCGCTGGCCATTCTGCTCGTTGCTGCCTCGGCCCCGGCCGCGCCACCGCCCCCGTCCGACTTGCAATTCCAGGCGCTGCCGCTCGAGCGCTCGCGCCAGAATCATCTCCTCGTGCGCGCCCATATCAACGGCAAACCCGCGCTCCTCGGCGTCGATAGCGGTGCGCCGGTGAGCGCGATCGCCATCAGCCGGCGCAAATACTTCGGCTTAGGCGCGCTCCCCGGTTCGTCGCCGTTGCCACCACGCTTGCGGATCAATGGTGGCTTCAACCGCGTCGCGATCGCGCATCGGCTGCAGCTTGGCGCGCTTACTCTCGTGGATGAGCCGATGGTCGCGATCGATCTGAGCGGTCCCGCGCGCTCCGCCCAGGAATTCCACGAGCAGGAACTCGATGGCATTCTCGGCGCCGACATCCTTTTCCCGACCCAGGCGGTGCTCGATTGCGAGAGGCAGATTCTCATCATGAAGTTGGATCCCGACGCTCCGGGCACCGTGCCCGGAGTCGAGCATCGCGGCTGGCGCGGCGTGCCCATCCGCGTCACTAAAGGCTGGAATCTCTACGTCGACAGCAAGCTCAACGGCAAAGCCGCCCAACTCATGCTCGACACCGGCGCGTTCACGACTTTGATCCATCGACCTTTTCTGCGCGAGATGCGGCTCCCGCTGCGTGACACCCCCTACACTTCCGGCGCGGTGAATCTCGACGACCGCGGCTTGCAGCTGGCGACCATCCGGCGTTTTTCGGTCGGCGCTTTCGTGGTTAACCGGAAGGAAGTGGGGGTGATGGATCTTGGCGGCTTGATCCATGGCGATCTTTTGAAAGGGTCGCCCCCGGTCGCGGGATTGTTAGGCTCGGAATTTCTTCGCCGCAATCACGGCATTATCGATTTCGGCACGCGCACGCTTTATTTGAAGCTTTGAGAGCCGAAGATTATCTGGAAGCCAGGAAAAGAGGATATGAGCCGAAGTCGTTTCCGAAGTTTAATTCCCTCCTGGATTCCTGGTTTCCAGATTCGTCCTATCTAAATTCCAGGATCTCCCGGCGTTGTGGTGGAAAAATCGTATGCAACCGCACGCCGTTCATGTCACTGGTCAACGATGAAATCGACGTTGTTCTGCTGCCTTCTCGCCTGCTCCGTTAGCCTGGCAAATGTTCATGCACAGGATTCAACGCCGCAGGAAACAACTAAATCACAGGAAACATCGAAAGAAATTAAGCCCATGGATACAAATCAAAAAGAAGTGGCCGTGCTGAAAACGAGCGCCGGCGAAATGACGGTGGAGTTTTGGCCCGAGGTGGCCCCCAAGACCGTCGAGAATTTCAAGAAACTGGCGCGCGAAGGCTTCTACGACGGCACTGCTTTCCATCGCATCATCAAAGGATTCATGATCCAAGGCGGCGATCCGAACACGAAGGATCTGGCGAACGAAAGCATGTATGGCTCCGGCGGACCGGGCTATAAAATCCCCGCTGAATTCAACGAGCGGCCGCACGTTCGCGGTGTCCTCTCGATGGCGCGCTCGGCCGATCCGAATTCCGGCGGCAGCCAGTTCTTCATCTGCCTCGGCACCGCCAGCTCGCTCGACCGGCAATACAC
Organism: Chthoniobacterales bacterium; assembly: GCA_038253875.1. Lineage (GTDB taxonomy): Bacteria > Verrucomicrobiota > Verrucomicrobiia > Chthoniobacterales > UBA10450 > Palsa-1392. The sequence continues at coordinate 1,514 of JBBSGS010000206.1, read as the reverse complement.
CGCTTTCGGCAAATTGATCAAAGGTCTCGATGTGCTCGATAAAATCGGCAGCACCCCCGTGGCCCGGAGCAATAGCGGCGAAACGAGCAAGCCGACCACCCGCGTCGCGCTAGAGAGCGTGAAGATCGAGCCGGCGGATTCGGTCAAGGAATAATGCCTAACGAGCGTTCACGGGTCGCACTGGTGCAGATGCAGTGCGGCCCGGAGCCGGAGGCCAACCTTGCCAAGGCGGTCGCGCGGGTCCGCGAAGCGGCGGAGCAAGGCGCGCAGATCATCTGCCTGCCCGAGCTTTTTCGGTCGCAATATTTCTGCCAGGTGGAGGACCACGCCAACTTCGAGCTGGCCGAGCCGATCCCCGGGCCTTCCACGCACTCGTTAGGCGAGGTCGCGCGCGAGACAGGAGCGGTCATCATCGCGTCGCTTTTCGAGAAACGCGCTGCCGGCGTTTATCACAATACCGCCGCGATCATCGGCCCGGATGGCGAGCTCCTCGGGAAATACCGCAAGATGCACATCCCCGACGACCCATCCTATTACGAAAAGTTTTACTTTACTCCGGGCGACCTCGGCTTCCTCAACTGGCCGACGCCGCACGGAAATATTGGCGTCTGCGTTTGTTGGGATCAATGGTACCCGGAAGCCGCCCGCCTAACGACTCTACGCGGCGCCGAGATTCTCCTTTATCCGACGGCGATCGGCTGGCATCCCTCGGAGAAAGAGAAGTACGGCTACGCCCAACATTCCGCCTGGGAAACGATGCAGCGCAGCCACGCGATCGCGAACGGCTGCTTCGTCGCGGCGGTCAACCGCGTCGGCCACGAAGCGTCAGTCGGCGGCGACGGCATCGAGTTTTGGGGCCAAAGCTTCATCGTCGCGCCGAGCGGCGAGATCCTCGCCAAAGCAAGCGTCGACCGTGAAGAAACGATCTTCGCCGAGGTGGAATGGAAACGGGTGAACGAATACCGCACCCACTGGCCCTTCCTCCGCGACCGCCGCATCGACGCCTACGCCGGGCTCGAGCAGCGGCTGCTCGATTAAGCCTTCGCTAACGCGAGGAGCCTTCTTACGGCGGCGGCGGCGCTGCGGGCGTGCCCGGGCCCTTCAGGTCAACGATCACGCGGGCGCTTTGGTAGCCGGCAAAGAAGGGCGGATGCTGAGGCGAAACGCCGTCATCAGCTTATCCAGCCGTGTCCGGAGCAAGCTAGATTCTCTGCAGACGCCGTAGGCTCGGGCCGCGAGGCGGTAGAAAGCGTAGCGCACGGATAGCGCGCTACGCTTCTTGTTATCCACGAACTAACGCCTCCGTTGCGTTGCCCGGCTACTTCCGGGCTTCTCTTCCACGCGAGCAGTTTGGTCGCGATCGAACACGCCCTCGGAACGGAGCGCCGCTCGGATCAATCGGCTCGCCAGCACGGTCATCGGGACCTTTCGGGCTCGGCGTTCGCGATATAAGATCGCAATCAAGTCCGGATCGAGCCGAGGCGAATAGGGTTTCGCTTTGGACATATTCAGGT
>JBBSGS010000205.1:0-4689 GCA_038253875.1 Chthoniobacterales bacterium | reverse complement strand
TCTTACGATTTCGAGCTGGCGGTGCTGCTCTTTTTTCTGCTCACGGTTTTTGCCCGGCAGATGTTTGAGAGTCTGCGCGATGACGAACCGTTGCGGACGATGGCTTATACGCTTTTCGGGCTGCTTTACGTCCTCTGGCTTTTTAATTTCGTGACCAAGATCGTCTATGTCACGCCGCATTCGCCTAACGGAACCGTGACCGGGCAGTTCTACGTTTTATATTGCATCGCGATCACGAAATTCAGCGACATGGGCGCCTATCTTACCGGCAGTGTGATGGGACGTCATCCGCTCGTGCCGCATATCAGCCCGAAGAAGACCTGGGAAGGATTTTTTGGCGCGCTCTTTTTTTCGCTCCTAGCGAGCGTGGGACTTTACGAGTTAATGCCCGGGCACCTCTCGGTCCTCACGCTCCCCCATGCGATCGTGCTGGGGTTGCTCCTCGGGTTCGCTGCGGTGATCGGCGACCTCGCGGAATCGATCATTAAACGCAGCACGGGGGTGAAAGATTCCGGGAACATGTTGCCGGGAATCGGCGGAGCGCTCGATCTGATCGACAGCCTCCTCTTCACCGCGCCGTTGCTCTTCTTCTATCTTCGACTGGTCATCCGGGTGCCATAAAGGGAGAGACAGGATTAACGGGATTATCCGGATTAGGAAATTCTGCAATCCCGTTCAATCCTGTAAATCCTGTCCTCTTTAATGAAACGCAAACGTGTCGTGGTTCTGGGCGCGACCGGATCGATCGGGGAAAGCGCTCTAAAAGTGGCGCGCGACATCCCGGAGCGGATGGAGATCGTCGGGCTGGCCGCTAACACGAATGCGCGCAAGCTGGCGGCGCAGGCTAATCTCGTTAGGCCGGAGGCTGTCTGCCTGGTGGACGAGACGAAGCTCGCGGAGTTGCGGGCCGCCCTCGAATACAAGCCGACGATTTTTGCGGGCGAGAGCGGCTTGCAGGAGATCGCCTGCCTGACGAGTGCGGAGATGATTCTCGTCGCCGTGGTCGGGACGGGCGGATTGCGGCCAGCCCTGGCGGCGATCGAGGCGGGGAAAGATCTCGCCGTCGCGAGCAAGGAAATTCTCGTGATGGCCGGAGAAGCGGTGATGGGGGCGGCGGCGAAGAAGGGCGCGCGCGTCCTGCCGGTTGATTCGGAGCACAACGCGATCTTTCAGTGCCTGGAGGGGAAACGTTTGACGTCCGGCGTTTCTGATCTGCGCCGAATCATCCTGACCGCGTCAGGCGGCCCGTTCCGCGAGACGCCTAACGAGCAGTTCGCCGGGATTACGCCGGAGCAGGCGCTAAAACATCCGACCTGGAACATGGGGCCGAAGATCACGATCGATTCGGCCACTCTCTTTAATAAGGGGCTGGAGATGATCGAGGCGCACTGGCTTTTCGGCGTGGAGATGGCGCGGGTTGACGTGGTCATTCATCCGCAGAGCATCGTCCACTCGATGGTGGAGTTTGCGGATGGCTCGGTGCTCGCGCAGCTCTCGCATTCGGACATGTGTTTCCCGATTCAATACGCCGTCACCTGGCCCGACCGCGTCGCGAATTCGCTGCCGCCGCTCGATTTCGCGCAACTTCGCCGGCTCGATTTCGCAGCGCCGCGGCTCGACGACTTCCCTGCGCTCAATCTCGCGCGTCGCGCCGGCGAGGCAGGCGGCACCCTGCCTGCTGTAATGAACGCCGCCAATGAAGTCGCTGTCTCAGCCTTTCTCGATCGCCGGATCGCTTTCCCGCGCATCTGGCAGTCGGTCGAGGAAACGATGAACCGCCACGCCTCCGTTGCCAAGCCGACCCTCGATGCCATATTGGACGCCGATCGCTGGGCGCGCGTTGAGGCGGCGAGTTTCGTTGAAGAGTTAGAGCCTTGAAGCGTCAAAACGTTACCTCGTGAGAGCCAGCCTCGCCGGATACTGAATAAAGGTTCACGAATCTCTTTTCACCATGATCCTTCATTTCGCGCGCGTCGTTTTCCTCCTCATCGAGGTCGTCGTTCTTTTTAATCTCCTCATCGCCGTGCACGAGCTTGGTCATTTCCTCGCGGCGAAATGGCGCGGATTGTACATCGAGCAGTTCGGCATCTGGTTTGGGAAGCCGATCTGGCAGAAGAAAATCGACGGCGTGCTCTACAGCGTCGGGAGCATTCCGGCGGGCGGTTTTGTAAAACTGCCGCAGCTCGCCCCGATGGATATCATCGAAGGCGAGGTCGATGTCGATCGCGCGCAATTGCCGCCCATTTCCGCGCTCGACAAAATTATCGTCGCGATCGCCGGGCCGGTCTTTAGTGTCCTTCTCGCGCTCCTCTTTGCCTGCATCGTCTGGGCGGTCGGCCGGCCCGTGGGCGAGTCCGACATCACCACCACGATCGGTTATGTCATGCCCGATTCGTCGGCCGCCAAAGTAGGCTTGCGGCCCGGCGATAAGATTCTCTCGGTGGATGGGAAGAAGGTTTCCCGCTTCCTGGGCATGAATGACAGTGTGAGCTGGGCTGTTGTGCGCAGTGAAGGCGAGACGGTGGCGGTGGAGTTCGAGCGCGGCGGCAAAGTGCAGACCGTGCAGGTCGTTCCCTACAAACCGAGCACTACTGGCTGGCGGCGCCAGGGCACGCGGCAATTACTCATCATGCCCGCGGAAACCGCCGTGATTGAAAAAGTGGAGCCAAACACACCCGCCGCTGCCGCCGGTTTAAAGCAGCACGACATCGTTACGGGTTACAACAACGTCCCCATTTACAGCCCCATCGCCCTCGCTCAATACATCGACAAACACCCGACCGAAGAGCTCACTCTCAACGTGGAGCGCGGCCAGCAGAAGCTCGCGGTGCGCGTGAAGCCGACGCTTCTGGCGACCGAAGGCGAAATGAAACCGCGCATCGGCATCGGCTGGGACACCGAGGGGAAAACTTTCATCGCGCACACCAATCCGTTCGAGCAGGTCTATAAGAGCGTCACTGGTACGCTGGAGACTCTCGGCGCCGTCGCCTCCCCGAAGTCGGACGTGAAACTGCAGCACATGAGCGGCCCGATAGGCATCGGCCATATTTATTACCTGCTCTTCGAGAATGAACGTGGCTGGCAGCTGGCCTTGTGGTTCAGCGTCATCCTCAACGTCAATCTCGCCATCCTGAACATGCTTCCGATCCCAGTGCTTGATGGCGGCCACATCGTGCTCGCGATCCTGGAATCGATCCGCCGCAAGCCGATTAACATCCGTATCCTTGAGTATGTGCAGACCGGCTGCGCCGTCATGATCATCGGCTATGTCTGCTATGTCAGCTTCTTCGACATTGGAGATTTCTTCGGGTCGAAGGGCGAGCCGGATTTGCCAAAGCAGACGCCGGCGGCTGCGAAGCGCTAGCTTTGCAGAGCGCCGCCATTGCGTTAACTTGCGTTTCATGAACGTGGAAGAAATTCGAGGCCTTTATGCTGCCATGCCGTTTCGGCCATTCGACATCGTTCTCACCAACGGAACGGCCATTCGAGTTGTGCATCCCGAGTTCATGTCCTTCTCGCCAGATTACGGAACAGCTCATGTCTATGACCTGCACGGTGGACATAAGTATATCGACGTAAAATTGGTGACCGCGTTAAAACGGGCGAGGAACGGCGCGCACCAGCGTAAACGTAAGCGGTGAGCTACTGCTCGAGTCCGTTTGCCCATCAGCGCCGCCCCTCTCGAGAGGTGAGGGTTGGCCGGGTCGGTGTCGGCGGGAATAACCCGATCCGCGTCCAATCGATGATCACCTGCGACACGATGGACACCGAGGCGTCGATCGCGCAGACGATCGAGCTGGCGGAGGTGGGTTGCGAGATCGTGCGCATCACCGCGCCGACGGTGAACGACGCGGCCAACCTGCAGCAGATCGTTAGGGGATTACGCCAACGTAACTGCGAGGTGCCGATTGTGGCCGACATTCATTTCAAGCCCGAGGCCGCGCTGGAAGCGGCCAGGTGGGTCGAAAAAGTCCGCATCAATCCGGGCAATTACGCCGACTCGAAGAAGTTCAAGATCATCGAGTATACCGACGAGCAATACGCCGCCGAGCTGGAGCGCATCCGCGAGCGCTTTGCCCCGCTCGTTAGGCTGAGTCGGGAACGGGGAATCGCCATGCGCATCGGGACCAATCACGGCTCGCTCAGCGATCGCATTATGAACCGCTACGGCGATACACCGCTGGGCATGGTCGAGAGCGCGCTCGAGTTCGCCCGCATCGCGCGCGAACTCGACTATCACACGCTCATTTTCTCGATGAAATCGAGCAACCCAAAAGTCATGATTGCCGCCTATCGACTGCTCGTCGCGCGGCTGCAGGAGGAAGGCCCGGATTGGAATTATCCGATCCATCTCGGCGTGACGGAAGCCGGTGAAGGCGAAGACGCGCGCATCAAGAGCGCGATCGGCATCGGCTCACTCTTGAGCGACGGGATTGGCGACACCATTCGCGTCTCGCTGACAGAAGACAGCATTCACGAAATACCCGTCGCACGAGCGTTGGTGGAGACAGCCGACCGGCGAGCGACCGATGTTCGTGGCCCGGCGTCCGGCCTTTCTTTCGATCCTTTCTCCTATCAGCGCCGCGCCACGGCGACGATCGCGGCAGGCGAGGCGCGTCTCGGCGGCGAGGAAACGGTGCGGGTGGCGATCCGGCAGGCGGCTTATGACAAAATCGCGCACAAGGTCGA
>JBBSGS010000204.1:0-4788 GCA_038253875.1 Chthoniobacterales bacterium | reverse complement strand
CGCGTCAAAAAGCGTGATCGGGCCGATCCCGCTTTCCCCCGCAATCAAAGATTTCCAAAACGCCTTCAGGCCGGTGCCGTTGGGCGCCAGCACCCCCATGCCGGTGACAACTACCCGATTGCGAGTGCGCGTAAATCCTCTCCCGTTCATGCCCATCTGCCTAGACTAAGCAAATCCCCGGCCTCGGCCATCAGATTTTCTGCTTGGCCGCAAGCTGCGCGCTTTACTGCCTTATTCACAAGTTGTACCTTGCGTTTCCCCTCTAAGTAATGAAAGCATCGGTCGCTGAAATGATTCCATTTGCTTCATTCTTAAGATTTTCCTCCGCGGAGGCACGTCGCTAGCTTCTTAAGGGAAAAGTAATGATAGCCACTGCTGATCTCCCGCAAGTGCTCGTCATCGACGACGAGATGGGGCCGCGCGAAAGCCTCCGCATGCTCTTGAAGCCCACTTATACGGTGCACACAGCCGATTCGGTTGAGAAGGGTCTTCAGCTCCTCACCGAGAAAAAACCGGACGCGATTGTGATGGATATCCGGATGCCCGGCACGACGGGCATCGAAGGCCTGCGCAAGATTCGCCAAATCGATCCGCACCTTTCCGTCATCATGCTCACCGGTTTCGGCGCGCTCGAGACCGCGAAAGAAGCGCTTCGCCTCGGGGCGAATGATTATATCAGCAAGCCTTTTGATGCGCGCGAAATGCGCGAGGTCATCAGCCGCAATGTCGAGCGCACCCGCATGCATCGCACGAGCGAGAACGCCGCTGGCGAGATCAAGGACTTAAACAATCGGTTGCTCCAAGAGCTGGCGCAGAAAGAACGTCTCGCATCCCTCGGGCAAGCCTCCGCCGAATTTGTACACGACATTGGCAATCCCCTCACGATCGTCTGGGGTTACGTCCAGCTGCTCGCGAAAAAGCTCGAGGAGTCCGACAACAATGGAGAGAGCCCGAAGCCGGCCGGTTCCAACAAAGAGCTGGAAATCATCGAGCAAAACGTTCGCCTTTGCCGTGATCTGCTGACGATGTGGCAAAGCTATGGCAGCGGAGAAGCCGCCCCCTACCAGCTCATTTCCATTTCCGAGATCGTGCGTGAAGTCGTCAGGAGCGTTGAAGGGATGGCCGGGGAAATTTCCATCAAACTCGAATGCGACGTCAGCGACGATCCTTGCAAGCTCATGGGCGAAGCCGTGCAGGTCACGCGGGCCTTGCAAAACGTCATGATCAATGCGGTCCAGGCGAGCAGCGAGAACCACGGCAGCGTCACGGTGAGCTGCATCCGCAAGGATTTCTACGTCGACGTGTGTATCTCCGACACTGGCCACGGCATACCCGCGGATAAGATCGCCAAAATCTTTGATCCCTACTTCACGACAAAGCAGGGCAAGAGCGGGACCGGTCTCGGCCTCTACATCACCAAAAAGGTGATTGAAGACCACAACGGCTCGATCAAAGTCGATAGTTCACCCGAGGGTGGGACGACTTTCACCATCCGGTTGCCTGTGGCCAACGACTAGCTCCAACGGCGTCGCATCGTTGCGCGACCCGCACTTGCGGCATTAAACGTTGCCACTGGCGCGGCTTCTGTTTTCTTCCGGGGTGACGGACGCCGGATATTGCTTTGCACCCATCATTCTGATTCGAATGGCAGGGGTGCCGTTCGATGTTCTGGGCGGTCTTGCCACCTCGGTCACTACGCAGGCGGCGCGAGAACTTCTCGTTAGGGAAGCAGAATTCACCGCCGCGAAAACCGAAGTTGAAAAACTTCTGCAATCACGTACCCATGGGCTACCAGAAAAATTATTCCGCGCCTGGCGACGGGCGATCCGCTCCGGCGTGATGCCGCCGCCGGGAGATTGGCCCTCCCGCGCATTCGCCTTTTGCTGGGAACGCGCGGCGTCCCTGGCAAAGGCCGAAGAGCACCTCGAACAGTCGCTTCAAAGGGAGCTTCCCGGCGCCCGCAAGGCGCTCCTCGCCGCGGCCAGCCGCTTCCTGCCACCCTACCTTGTCTTCGCCTCGCGCGGCGTCCGCGACCAAGTCATCCGGCAGCTCAGCCATGAGAAAAGCTCTCTCCTCCCTCGCAATAAACAGGTGCGCGCCGACGAGCGGCACTTCCTCCTCTACCTCCAGCGCATCTGTGGAAAAAACGATTCGTTGAGCGAGTTTGGACCGGAAGGTTGGGGAACGAGTGAGCGCGAGACCGCTGCTCTGAACGTAGGTCCCCGCCCCGGCATCGCCCGGCGCGAGACTTTTCTCGAACGCTGGACCGCACACGGCGCCGCCGCGGCGCTTAACGCAGATTTCGAAGTCCGTCCCGAGCTTGCGCCGCGTCTCCATCCCGACGGCCGAATTGAAGGCAACAAATTTATTTTCACTGCCACGGGTGAAGCGCTGCCACTCGATCCTCAGACCCGCGCGATCCTGAACGCTTGCGACGGCCGGACGCCGGCCCATTCGTTAGGCATAGACATGGAAATCCTCGCTGCACTTGCCGAACGAAGCCTGATCCGCTGGGAGCTGGAAGTTCCGGGCCTAGATCCTTACGCATTTTCCGTCCTCGTCGACGACGTGATTGGCTGGAGAGAGGGCCCGGTGCGGACCCGCTGGCTCGACCGTTTACAGCCGATCGCCGCGCTGCCGGCAAAATTCGCCGCCACCACTGATACGCGCGAACGCGTGGCCTTAATGGACGAGGCGACCGATCGGCTCGAAGAGTTGGGCGCGCAAAAGGCCTCGAGTCGCTTTCTTTATTCGGCGACCAATCCGATCGGCGAAGAATGTCTCCGCGAATGCGGCTTCACGGTTGGCGAGCAGCTGCTCGACGAGGTGACGCAGGACGCCGCGCCCTGGATCGACCTCTGGCGCGATAACTATGCATTCGTCGCCAGCCGGGTCGCCGCGGGTTTACGAGGATTGCTCGAAAAAATGCCGCGATCTGATGGCGCGGTCCCTCTCCCCGCTTTCCTGCGTTACTGCGCGCAGATGAAAATGCCTCTGACTGGTCCGGGAATGGTCGCTTTTGCCCACCTCGCGTTTCAGGAAGTGAAAGGCCTTTTTCGGGCCAGGCTGGGGGATCGGGCCCATCTGCCCGAGTATGAGCTGACGGCCGAAGATTGTCACATCGTTAGGGAAAACCTCACCTACGAAAAATTTGACGAATTCACTTACCCATCCGCGGATCTTCAGTTGGCGGCGGAATCCGTGGAGGCGGTCGCGCGCGGAGACTACCAATGGATTCTCGCCGAGATGCACCCTTCGGCCGCCCCCCTGCACCACGGCTTTTACTGGTCATGTCCGGATAAGCCCGCGTTGGGCGCGGCTCTCGCGCAAGCTCTTTGCGGCAAACCAAATCTTCATTTCGGTTATTTCGCGGCGGACTTCACCGCCACGACAACGGTGCGTCTTGACGCACTCCCGGGCTTGACAAAATTTGCCGCGCCCGAGCGCTCCGTCGGAGACTGGCAAACCTTTTCTCCGGCTGAAACCGAAGTTTTCATCGATGGACAGACGGGCGATGTTGGCCTGCGCCGGCGCGGTTCTCAGGAATACCTCGGTTCCTTCGCGCGCAGCTGGGTGACTCCACTCGGCTTCCACCCTTTTAGCTTTTCGTTAGGCAAAAATACGCCGCGTCTGCGCTGCGGCAATGTCATCGTGCAGCGCCGCTCCTGGACGGTCGCGCTCGAAGAACTCGGTCCGGGTGATTTCACTGGAGTCTCCAAGGACCTTGTATTGGCTGTTGAGCGGTTGCGGACCACGCGTGAGTTACCCCGGCACGTTTACATCCGCCCGACCGAACAAGCCCTCCGGCGGAGCGGCGCCGAGGGACGGGACAAGGATACAAAGCCGGTCTTCGTCGATCTCGAGAGCTATTTGTTTCTGGAAATCTTTCATCGCTGGCTAAGCAAGGCTGGAGAACTCGAAGTCACTGAGATGCTCCCGAGACCCGATCAATTGCTCTGGCAGGAACCCGACGGCCACCGCACCTTTGAGCTGCGCACGCTGATCGTGCCACGGCAAAAGGATGATGGGTAACAGAACGCGCTCTTGTCGAAACGGCCACGTTGGCAATCTTCCAAAGTTGCATTCGCTACGTCATTCCTATCGACCGCAAAGGTGTTTATCGAAGGACGTTTCAGTGTGATCTAACCGCTGAAGATGAAATCTTTCCCTGTCACACTCGGCGGCCATCCGCTCTGGAGGATGTCCAACTGGATTCAGCGCTGTTTGATCGAGCGTGTTCTGCTGCGCCGGCTAAATCAAAGGGTTTACCTAATCCTTGGCGGCCACATCTTTTTCCAGACGCTGAGTGCTGCGGTGGAGCTTGATCTGTTTTCAATTCTCCACCGGCACAAACAAATGACGCGTGAGCAGATTGCAAAGACCTTGAACTGCGCGGAGCAACCGATTCGGATTCTGCTTCTGGGATGCACGACATTAGGATTGCTGCGGAAGCGCGGTCAGTCGTACTCCAATACGATGCTTTCGCGGACGCTTCTGGTGCGCAGTTCCGCCAGGAACATCATTGATGTGGTACGCTGGCAGAATCACATCAACTATCGCGCCATGTCTCATTTCGCCGACGCGATTCGCGCAAATTCCAACGTAGGACTCGAGGAATTTAGCGGAACGGAGGACACGCTTTACGAACGTTTGGTGCACGATGAATGGCGTGAGCAGATTTTCCAAGACGCCATGGAGAGCATTTCGGTTCAGGCAAACGCGATGCTTGTCCGAAGGTTGAATCTGCGAGGGGCAAAGTTTCTCCTCGACGTGGGCGGCGGTAACGGT
>JBBSGS010000203.1:0-4800 GCA_038253875.1 Chthoniobacterales bacterium | reverse complement strand
TTTGGTGGACACGGAAGCGCCAGCGAAACCGTGACGTGCAAAGAAAGTTCGCGACGGTGGAACACCGTCGCCAGCAGGCGAGACGCATGCGCTACCCCGGAAGGAAACGGCGAACCCGTCGACTAAACCGCCGCGCTCCGTCCGCTTTCTCCGATGAGAACGGCCGACCACTTTGTTCGCTGCGATAATCTTTTCATATGAGCACCAGCCGTCTTCTCTCCGAACCGGAACCGACCGCGCCCTCGGACAGCGATTAGACCCGAAGAAATTTCGTGAAGCTCTCCGCCGCCGCCAGCATCGCGGCGAGCACGGCGACGAAAGCTTGGGCGGTCGAAACGCGCGACGGCATCCCTTATCGCGCTCTCGGGAGCACGGGCGAACGCGTCTCGCTCATCGGTCTGGGCGGCTCGCACATTGGCCGCCAAACAGAAGGCAAAGAAAGCATCGAATTATCCGCGCAGCGCTCGATCACGGGATCAATTTTCTCGACAACTCCTGGGATTATAACGGCGGCGCGAGCGAAGAAGGATAGGCCAGGCCCTGCGCGACGGCTATCGCAAAAAAGCGTTTTTGATGATGAAGTTCGACGGTCGCACGAAATCGTCGGCGGAGAAGCAGATCAACGAATCTCACCAGCGGCTGCAGGCCGACCACGTCGATCTCCTGCAATTCCACGAGATCGTGCACGACGACGATCCCGATCGGATCTTTGCCAAGGGGGGCGCGGTCGAGGCGATGATCGCGGCGCAGAAAGCGGGCAAGACGCGTTACGTCGGGTTTCACCGGCCACAAGGATCCGGCCATCCATCTGAAGATGCTGCGTGTGGCCGACGAGCACGGCTTTAGATTCGACACCGTGCAGCTCCCGCTCAACGCCATAGATGCGCACTTCAAACAGCTTCGAAAAAGCGGTGCTCCCGGAACTCGTTAGGCGAAAGATTGGAGTGCTCGGGATGAAGACGATGGGCGACCATATTTTCCTCAAGAGCGACACGGCGACACCGGTCGAGTATCTGCATTACACAGTGAATTTGCCGACCGACGTGGTCGTCACCGGTTGTGATTCGATGAAGATTTTGCAGCAGGCGATCGGGGCCGCGAAGAGCTTCCAGCCGCTCAGTCAACAGCAGGTCACGGCCATCCTCGCGAAGACGGCCCCGGTGGCGAGCACGGGAAAATTCGAGCGCTCCAAGACAAGCATGCAGTTCGACAGCACGACGAACAACCCGGACTGGATGGGCTAATTCCGGAGGGACGTGCTTCCGCACGTCCAGATTGTTAGAGGAAGGCGGCGTTACAGGACGCCGCGGAAAGCACGACGGACGGTCTCGGTGATCCAGCCATAGACCAGGTGCGACGCCAGCGCGTAAATGTGCGTCGTTAGGGGAATTTCCTTCGGCGATTTGGAAAGCCCGGCGGCAGGAACCGCCACCTCGTCGGCGAGCACCCAAACTCCGGCGCCAAAGCCGAGGCCGTCCCCGATCGTCAGCAGCGGCGCCACCTCGGCGAGTAAGCCGTAGACTGCCGCCGAGCCCACGCCCATTCCGTAATGGACCGCTTCGCCGGCCGCCGGCTGATAATTCTTCGGCACTTTCTTTCCGGTAATTTTTTCCGAAATGGCATTAGCCGCTTTCACGGTGGCTGGCTGTGGCTTTCTCCCTGGCCGCTTCTTCTTTCGCATCGCCTCCGCCGCCGCGTTCGCCGCGGTCTGAAATTGTTCCATCAGAAAAGAGGCCAGCAAACCCCCGGCTACACCGGCGATCATTCCCTTCAACAGGTCTGTTTCACGATCGCTGTCATCATAAAAGTGCATGTAGGTCCTCCGCTTTTCCGCCGCTCTTAAAAGAATCGAAGGCGTCTGCCCGCTCGCGCCGTTGCGCATTCAGAAATAAACCATCTTTCGTCTGCGACCCAGATGTTTCTGCAAGGTGTCTTGCTGCTTTGCTCGTTACAGCCAGCCGCCGGTGAATCCGGCCCGGCGCAGCCCCATCTGGAGGGCGGGGCATTGCCGCATTAAACGCCAGAGGAATCCTGTCCGGTAATTTTCGATCATCATCACGATCGGACCTTGGTCGAGCCCGTAGTAACCTTGCGAAATCCAACCTTTCGAGGTGGTCTTTTCTCCCCCCGAGAAGGTCGCATTATAGCTGCACTTAAAGCCGTAATCGCTCGTCATCTCAGGGTAAGCTTCGTTGAAGTGCTGGATGGAAGGGAGAACCAATTCCGGCGCAAACGCGAGCGACGCGACCACCGCCCAAGGCGCGAGCGTGCCGTCGTCGGGCCCGTTCGGAATGCTACGCGCTTTGTAATCGTAAAATTCCCGCACCACTCCCTTAATCTTGCGACGAGCTGGGCCGGGGCCGTCGCTCGCGGTGATTCCCCAGGCGTATTTTCCGTAACCGGCAAATCCTTTCGGATTCCGCACCGCGTAAGCCTGCTGCACGTAGGCGGCGCGCCGGCTGTTCTCGAAGTAGTCGATCCCACGCGCGCGCATGTATTCGTCCTGGATGCCGCGAAAGTCGACCCAGAGATGGGAGAGTTGATGGACGAAAAGCGGCCCGGCGTAGAGGAATTCCTGATCGTAGAGCTTTCTCCAGCGATAGCTGCTTGCCCAAGCCACGTAGCTTTCCGCGGGCAGGGCGTGGGTTGGGGAGCCCAATCCGAGCAGATAAAGTATCAGCCCTTCGTTGTAGCCGTTCCAACGATGTTTGATAAAGCCGGTCTCCGGCTTCCAGCCATGCGACACTTTGAGCGCACCGTTCTGCGCCCAGCGCCAATCAGCTCGGCCGTAAAGCGCCTGGGAAAGCGTGCGGATTTCCGTTTCCTTTTTCGTCGCGCGGTCGAAATACATGCCGGCAGTAAGAAAACCCGCGAGCAGGAATGCAGTATCGATGGTCGACAATTCCGAGCCCGGCGCGCGACGACCTGTCTTCATGTCGAGGAAGTGATAATAAAAGCCGTGATAGCCCGTCGCGTCGGGGGCGTCAGATTGCAGGCTGTTCCAGAAAAAACGCAGCGTCACGACGGTCCGCTCGACGGCTTCGGCCCGCGTGAGGTAGGCACGCTCGACCGCGATGGGATAAACCGTAAGCGCAAAACCGATGGCGGCGATGCTGGCGGAAGCATCCTCCTTCGTGCTGTCGGGCACCATCCCGTTCTGGAGATTCGTCTCGTGTAGGAAATACCCAAACGTGCTCTTTTGAAGAGCGGCCAGCTGATCCTCGCCTAACGACGGTTGCTCGATTTTTTCTTTCATCTCAGTGCAGCTGGATACTCGATCGTGATGGCTGCCACCGCGTGCGCGGGCAACGCCACCTCGAGGTGAACGCTTCGATCTTTATACCGCCAACGGTGCGACTCTGGCGCGAGGCGGGAGGCCGCCTGCAATTGCTCGACCTCGAGCGCCTTCAGATATTCCGGCTCGCCCATCTCCCGCCAGACGCGGCGCGGATTCGCGTGCTCCTCATCGATGCGCTGGAGCGAGACGGCGCTCGGTTCGCCCGATTCAGCGAGACGCAGCCGGACGTGCTCTTTCTTGACCGAGTGGCGGGGCAAAGCGTGGTTGGTTAGCAGAATCGTGAGGGAATTTTCTTTGCGTACCGCCCAGGCATTGATCGTCTCATGGATTCCATCCACCAATAATTGCTCCGTCCCGAGTTGGTGGAGCAACTCATACGCGCGATAAGCCGGCTTCGGGATGCCGTGCAAATTGAGCAGGCCGAAGCCCCCGTGAAACGGCGTCGAGGGGAAATAGTTTTCCTCGAAGATGTCGGTGAAGGTCCAAAAGCTGTAACCTTCGACGAGGCCGTTTGTTTCCAGCACCGTTTTCGCGATAAACGCCGCTGCGTACGGCTCGTCGTGCCGCGAGTCGCGGGGGTTGGAGGAGGCATTCCACTCGGTGTAATACACTGGCTTCCCACCCGCGCGCCGGAATGTGTCCTGTGCTTGTTCGCGCAGGATGCCGCGGCGGCTGTTCGCCAATTGCGTCTCGGTATCGTCCCCTTCATTACCCAGCGCATCGGTCGGGTAATGGTGCGTGCTCACGAAATCCACCGGCACCTTCCCCTTTGCGCAGAAAGCGACGAACTCTTCAATCCACGCGTTCTTCGCCGTCGCGGGGCCGCCTACCTGGAGCGCGGCGTCCACACTCTTGATCGTTTCGGCGGTAGACTGGTAAAGCTGGAAATATTCGGCCTGCGTTCCTTTCCAGAAAGCGGGCAGGTTCGGCTCGTTCCATACCTCGAAGAACCATTCTTTCACTTCCTCGAGCCCGTAGCGATCCACGCAATGGCGAGCGAATTTTTTCACCAGCGCCGCCCACTTTTTCATGTCTTTCGGCGGCGTGATATTAGCGTGGTAGTGAAAGACCGTTTTGTGCCCGGAGGCGAGTGCTTCGGGCATGAAGCTCAGCTCGACGAACGGCTTCATCCCGATGGAGAGCAGAAAATCAAAAATTTGATCGGCGTTGAAAAACGAATAGAGCGGTTCGCCGCCGTGCTCGATCAAAGTGCCCACGTCGTCAGACAGGAGGCCGTGAAAACGAACATAGCGGAATCCCAGTTCATCGTGGCAGCGCCGCATCTGCGCCTGCCAGTCGGCCCGGAGCGCGAGGGGCGCATGACCACTCCCGACCGTGTGCTCCCAGGAATGGCGCAGCGGCGTCATCGTCTCAGAAAGGTTACAGGTAAAATCCGGCATGTTTTTGCACCTAACGAACGTCGGTGAAACCGTCCCCGGCGAATTTTGACCAGAGGCGGCGTGGGCGAGGCGGCGTGCGCGTTCTTCTGTGAAAGAGCGAAC
>JBBSGS010000202.1:0-4804 GCA_038253875.1 Chthoniobacterales bacterium | reverse complement strand
GCGCGAAGTGGCGTTAAGCGACAGGATTTGCGCAGAAGTGAGAGCGCGCAACGGGACTGTCGACACACCGCTCGCGTGGGTGATCATCGCGGTATCGACGGTGGCTCCCGTTAGGCGAGCGTCCGGCGGCAGTGTTCGCTCTTTCTGGCGGCTGGGTCGCGGCAAGGAGGGAGCGGAGGCCGGTGCCTGCTGCAACTGGCGAAAAACATCCAGCGCCCGTGCCCACTTAATGCGGGCGATTTCCAGTTGCGGTCGCACTTGCGGATGGGCCGCCTGCAGCGCGCTGATTTTGCGCAAGACGGTGGCGGCTGTGTCTTCAAAGACCGGTTCAAACGTACCTGGAGGATATGGAACCAAAGCGACTACCCCGCCCGACTTCATCCGCTTGTGCGCCCCGCTGCTGGTCACGAGCGACGAATAGAGTGCGTTCTCCTGGCGGAAACTTCGATACTCGATCGCTTCTGTAAAAGAGGTGGATGGCTGCTGATAAATGAGCACTCCCTCCGGCTCCTGCTGCGCGAGTGAGGCAAGACAACCGAGGAGGAGCAGAACGCAGGCAGCGGAGAGAACTTTAATCATGCCGAGGAGTTCAGAGACGAGTTTTGCCCATTCGCCCGCTTGACGTAAAGAATTTACTTGGGAATCAAATTCTTTGTCTCGGCGATGCTGCCGTCGGTGAAGATGAGGAGGTTGCCGTTACCGTGCACATTGCCGGTCTCGACGAACCAGGGTTGGCGTGGCCACTGATGCGGCGAGGTCGGTTTATCGTCGAAGCCGGTCGAGATGTAATCGATTCGGGCGTGGGCGGGCTGGATGTAATCGGGATTGTTGAGCAGTTCCTGGATCGTCGGACATATCCAGGTTTTGC
Organism: Chthoniobacterales bacterium; assembly: GCA_038253875.1. Classification (GTDB taxonomy): domain Bacteria; phylum Verrucomicrobiota; class Verrucomicrobiia; order Chthoniobacterales; family UBA10450; genus Palsa-1392. The sequence continues at coordinate 3,936 of JBBSGS010000202.1, read as the reverse complement.
GTTCGGCGCTGAAGGGCTCGAGGGCGGCGATCCAGGCGTTGGCGTAGTCTTCGGCGGTCCGATAGTTTTTCAGGAAGATCTGGGGCCAACTGCCGTTGCGCTGCACGTAGAGATCAGTGGCGAGGTAAAGGCTGCGCAGGTTGGCCATGCATTGCACTTTTTGCGCCCGCTCCCGCATACGGCCGTAAACGGGCAGGAGCAAAGTGGCAAGAATGCCGATGATCGCCAGCACGATGAGCAGCTCGAGAAGGGTGAAGGCGGTGCGGCGCACGATCGGGAAAGGTAGCGAGATCAGCCGAGAGGGCGATTTAGCGAGACGATACCGAACCGCCCGATCCGGTTCTCCAAATCGCCAACTCACCGAATCACGAAGACGCCACTTCTCTCTCGCTCGTTAGGGCGAGGGCGGCGTTAAAGTGCCGGCAGCCGGAGCGACGGTGGATTGGCGGAATCCCATCACGTCAAACAACAGCGTATCGACCACTATCACGTCTCCGTTCAGGTCGACTTCGCCATTGTCGACGAAAGCCTGGGCGTCCCCGGTCAGAAAAGCGCTCGTGGGCGAGAGGGAATTGTTAGGCGAAGTGATCCTGGCCGTGAGCGTCCCGTTAACTGTCGCCGTGACATCAGTGGTTACAGGGTTTCCAGTCGAATCAAAGGTGGTCAGTGTATAAGTAAAAGTCGCATTCAACAGCGCGCTCAACTTCGTCCTGTTCGGATCAGCCACTCCCTGGATCGACCCGCCAAAAACGCGGCCACGCGTGAACACGATAAAGTCGCCCGTCGACGCCCCGCTATCCGGAATGCCGAGGGTGAAAATGCCCAGCGAATTGCTTGAGGTCTGATTGTTCGGATCGAACGCCGGCTGCAACACGCCGGCATAGACGCCCGAGATGCTCGTCCCGACCGGGTACGGCGGCCCGCCTTTGAGCGCGAAGCATTCGGAAGCGAAGAGAACCAGGCAGAGAAGCGAACCGAGCAGAGCTTTCATAGCGGCGAGGTTATCGGGCCCGAGCCGATGCGGTCAATGGCAATTTTGCGGGGCGAGCTCGTTAGGCTCAATCTCCAATCCGAGCTGGCGCAGAAGCGCCACATCGGCGTCGGCCGCGGGATTTTCCGCGGTAAGAAGTTTCTCCCCGTAAAAGATTGAGTTCGCCCCCGCGAAGAAGCAGAGCGCCTGGCCTTCGCGCGAAAGCCGGGTGCGACCGGCGGCGAGGCGCACGCGCGCTTTCGGCAAGGCGAGCCGCGTGAGCGCGATCAGCCTAACGAGATCGAAAATGTCGATCGGTGGCTGTCCTTCCAGCGGCGTGCCGGGCATGGCCATGAGGCAATTGATCGGCACGCTCTCAGGCGGCGGCTCGAGATTGCTCAGCACTTCGAGCATGCGCAACCGGTCGTCCGCCGTCTCCCCCATCCCAACAATCCCGCCACAGCAGACCGACATCCCGCTCTCTTGCACGGCGGCGATGGTGGCGAGGCGATCGGCAAAAGTGTGGGTGCTCACGATCTCGGGATAAAACTCCGGCGAAGTGTCGATGTTGTGATTGTAGGCGGTCACCCCGGCTTCTTTCAGCCGGCGGGCTTCGTTAGGGCCGATCTCGCCTAACGTCACACAGACTTCCATCCCGAGTTGGCTCACTTCGCGGATCGCCGCCAGCACCTGTTCAAACTTCGGCGTTCCCTCGCGCACGCCGCGCCAGGCCGCGCCCATGCAAAAACGGGTCGCGCCCTGGGCCCGCGCCCGTTTGGCCGCGCTCATGATTTCATCCACCGGCAGCAGATCCTCCCGCTCGAGGCCGGTGGAATAATGCGCGCTCTGAGCGCAGTAGGCGCAGTCTTCGCTGCATCCGCCGGTCTTGATCGAGAGCAGGCTGCAACGCTGCACCTGTTCGCCCCGCCAATGCTGCAGGTGCAGCGCCCGGCTTTGCGACATGAGGTCGAAGAGCGGCTGAGCGTAGAGCCGTTTCAGTTCCACGAAATTCATCAGTCGGTATTCTTAACCGCAGAGGACACAGAGTGCACAGAGAGAAAAAGAGTTTCTCCACCTCTGCGAGCTCTGCGTCCTCTGCGGTTAACTTCAGACCGCGATCGGCGCCTTGATCGCTGGATGCGGGTCGTAACCGGTGAGAGTGAAATCTTCAAACCGGAAATCGTGGATGTTTTTCACCGCGGGATTCAATTCCAGCCGCGGCAGAGGACGCGGTGCGCGCGCCAGTTGTTCGCGCGCCTGGGCGAGATGATTCCGATAAAGATGCAGATCGCCAAAAGTATGGATGAATTCGCCACTCGTTAGGCTAGAGACTTGCGCGATCATCCGGGTGAGGAGTGCGTAGCTAGCAATGTTGAAGGGCACGCCGAGAAACAAATCGGCGCTGCGCTGATAAAGCTGGCAACTGAGCTCACCGTCCTGCACGTGAAACTGGAAAAGCGCGTGACACGGCGGCAGCGCCATCGCGTCCACCTCGGCCGGATTCCACGCCGTGACAATGAGCCGGCGGCTGTCGGGATTCGTTTTGATCTGCTCGATCAGGCGCTCGATCTGGTCGATCCGCTCATCGTTAGGCCCACGCCAGTCGCGCCACTGCGCGCCGTAAACGCGGCCGAGTTCGCCGCGCTCGTCCGCCCATTCGTTCCAGATGGTGACACCGCGTTCCTGAAGCGAACGGACGTTCGTCTCGCCGCGCAGAAACCAGAGCAGCTCGTGAATGATCGACTTGAGATGGAGCTTTTTCGTCGTCAGAAGCGGAAACGTCTCCCGCAAATCGAAGCGGGCCTGCGCGCCGAAAACCGAGAGCGTCCCGGTCCCGGTCCGGTCCTCTTTCGGCCGGCCGGTTTCGAGCACGAGCCGCAGCAGATCGAGATAGGCGCGCATCCGCCTAACGAACTAAATGACGCGCCACTTCGGTTTTCCGTCCGCGTCAGTTTCCCAGAGCCGCACGCCGCCGGGGAAAGCATTCCGGTTGTGACCCAGCTCGACACCTTTGGGTAGCTCGTCTTCCAGGAGACCCGCGTTGCCGCCGCCGAGGACCACGTGTTCGGCGATGAAGGAACTCTTCAACTGCTCGACTACGTAGATCGCTTCCTTGCGCCACGCTTTTTTCCCGTCGCGCTCGAGCGCGATGTCGCTCACCCGGGCCTCGATGATCTCGTGATCGACATACGGCAGATCGCCCAGCTCAAGCGAAAGGACGAAGCCGTCCCAGACCAGCGCCGAGCCGAGCCCGGTGCCGAACCCGAGAAAAAGCATGCGGCCGTCGCGATGACTCCCGAGCGCCTGGAGCGCGGCGTCGTTGATCACTTTCACCGGCTTGCCCAGCGCCTTCTCGAAATCGAATTCCAGCCAGCCTTTGCCGAGATGCTTCGGCTGATCGACCGCGATTTTCCCCTGCTTTACCGGAGCAGGGAAACCAATCGAGACGGCGTCGAAGTCCCAGCCTTCAGCCGTCTCCTTAATCCCCTTGATCGTCTCCTCCGGGGCGAGCTTGGGACCGGAGGGAAATTTTCGCCGCTTCTCCTCGGCCGAGATCATCAGCTTGACGTTTGAGCCACCGATGTCGATGACGAGAATCTTCTTTTTCATGTGCGCGTTCGCGGCGGGTTCTTGATCGGCGACAACCGCATTTTGCCTTCGCGCTGTTTCTCCGCGAGTTTTTTCGCCTGCCGCCGCGAATGCTCGCGGAATTGCAATTGCGCCTGGGCCGGCTCCTCACCCTCCTCCGCCTTCAAACGCACGTATGAGCCATCGGCCTGCAGCTCACGCGCTTTCCCGTGATCGGTGAGAAAGCGCGGCAGCACTTCGGTGATGATCTCGTCGCGCAAAGGCGGCGCTTCGATTGGAAAAGCGATCTCGACCCGCCGATAAAAATTACGCGGCATCCAATCGGCGCTCGCGAGGTAGAGCCGCGGTTCGCCGTTGTTGCTGAAATAATAAATGCG
>JBBSGS010000201.1:0-4888 GCA_038253875.1 Chthoniobacterales bacterium | reverse complement strand
TCGACGTGCGTCCCCCATTGCCCCACATGGGAAAAAACTTCCGCAAAAAATCCCGTCCCCAGCATTCCGGGCTTCTTCTCGAACGAATAAATGGTTTGCCTTTTTTCATCCGGAAAGCCGGGCCAATGAGGAATACCGGGCGCGAAGGCATGGGTTAGATCAACCATCGTTCTGCGCGCCAGCTGCTGCTGCAACGGCCAGAGCGAAGGTTGCTCCGCCCGCGCTCGATTCGTTAGGCCAGAGAGAAGGCAGAGCAGGAATAAAATTCGACAGACATTTCGCATCCCGCTTGTTAAACGATCACTCAGAAAGAGGCCAATAAGTTCGAATAACTCCCAGCAAAAGAGGTCGAACTCACACGCCAGCCGATTTGTCGGGACCCGCGGGTGATGTTATCAACAGCGACATTGAGCCCTCCGGCCGAGGACAGCGTGACATGGCGGCTTGCTTATTCAGACGTAGAAGAAGAAGGATTAAATTGGGTTCTCTAAAGAATAATCATTCAGCGTGTGAAGAACTCTTCTCGGAGTTCAGTGGTTCGCGCAAATTGCCGATCGGAATAACCCTGCCGCCGCACCATCTAAACTGCGCATGAATAGTGTTACGCGAGAGTGGGCAGCATCCGCCAAGGGAACCGACCGCGAAGCAATGGCAGGCATGCCGAGCAATGTGGTCCTCCAATCTTTGGATTCAGAAGCCCAGCTCGCACCCGAGCTGAACGGTTACCCGGCACGCGACGAATCGGAGAGCCTCTTCGAACAGGTGGCGTGGCTTTACGTTTTTTGTCGGGAGAAGTTGTTTCGCGATGACACCGAGCGCATCAGCGCGGCGCTCTGGCCCGAGAGCGCCCCGCCCGAGGGTACGCAAATGATCGAGCTTGGCTGCGGTCCGGGATTTTATGCCAGCCGCTTCGCCAGCCGCTTTCCTCAGCTCTCCGTTGTCGGGGTCGACCGCTCCGATCGCCAGCTCACCTGGGCGCGTGATCGAGCGCGCTCTCTGGGCCTGGCCAATTGCCATTTCGAGAGGGTTAACGTTTTGGACATTCCTTGTGCCGAGTCGCATTTCGATGTGCTGATCGCCTCGCGCCTCTTCACCGTGTTGCCCGAACGCGAGGAAGCAATCGCGGAAATGCATCGGGTCATGCGCCCGGGCGGTCGCTGCTTCATCGCGGAACCACGGCATGCCTTTCGCGCCTCCGTGCCGCTGGTCGCCATGTGGTTGCTGGCGCGGGCGACCCATTTTCACAACGGTTATCGCGAACCGCGCAAGGCAGTCACGCTGCAAAGCGCGGAGTTTCGGCGGCTTTTCGCCGCCCAGCCGTGGCGGGAATTCAGATGTTGGCAAGATGGTCGCTATCAGTATGCGCTCTGCGAGAAGGCATGAGCGTGGCGCACCGCGTCCTTTCGCCTAACGAACTCGATCCGGCTGCCGCGGGGTGCTGCGCCCTCGCCATCATGACCAAAGCGCCCCGGGCCGGGCGCGTAAAGACGCGCTTGAGTCCGCCGCTCACCCCGGAGGAAGCCGCAGGATTAAACATTTGTTTCCTGCGCGATACCGCTCTCGCCATTGCTCAGGCCGGCCCAGGGGCAAAGGGAATTGGCTGTTACACACCGGTCGGCGAAGAGGCAGCCTACCGCGATATTTTCCCTGCCGATTTCCAGCTCATCTCGCAGCGCGAAGGCAGCTTTGGCGAACGTTTGCTCGCTGCGACGGAAGATTTGTTCTCGGTTGGGTTCGCGTCCGTTTGCCTGATTGATTCCGACAGTCCCACCGTACCAGCGGAAACCTTTGCCGAAGCGGTTAAAATGCTGACGCAGCCTAACGACTGCGTGGTTCTCGGACCCTCCGACGATGGCGGCTATTATCTGATCGGCCTGAAACAGTCGCACCGCCGCCTCTTCGCCGAGATCGACTGGAGTACAGACCGCGTCCTTACGCAGACGCAAGCGCGCGCCGCCGAGGAGAACATTCCCGTTCATCTTCTTCCGCGCGCTTACGACGTGGACGATCGCGCTACGCTTCGCCGTCTTTGCGGCGATTTGTTAGGGCCTAACGAATCTGCGGCGCGCGCCACGCGGGAGTTTCTGCACGAAGTCATTAGTCGCGAGGGACGGGATCGCATCTGGGCTTTATGAAACGCGCCCTCGTCACCGGCGGCGCTGGCCTGATTGGTTCCACTCTCGCCGACCTCCTCCGGCGCGAAGGATGGAGCGTGCGCGTGCTCGATAATCTCGAGCCGCAAACTCATCGCCACGGCCGCCCCGCGTGGGTGCCGGAAGGGAGCGATTTCGTCGAAGGCGACCTGCGCGATCGCACCGTGATGACAGCTGCGTTGCAGGATATTGACGTCGTTTTTCATCAGGCGGCCTACGGCGGTTACATGCCCGAGATCGCAAAGTATGTGCAGGTTAACAGCTTCGGTACTGCGCAAATGATCGAGGTAATTCGCGAGGAAAATCTGCCGATCACGAAAATCGTCGTGGCCAGTTCGCAGGCGGTCTACAGCGAGGGCGCCGCGACCTGCCCGGAGCATGGCCTCGTCTTTCCACCCGTGCGCCCGCTCGAGCAGTTGGAGGCCGGCGATTGGCAGGTGCATTGCCCGCGCTGCGGCGCTCTGACAACGAGCGCGCCCACTCCGGAGAACGCCCCGATCGGCGGCGAGACGGTTTACGGCCTAACGAAAGTCGATCAGGAAAAATTGGTCCTGCTCTGGGGGAAACAGATTGGCATCCCGACCGTCGCCCTGCGCTACTCGTGCACCTTTGGTCCGCGGCAATCGATCTTTAATCCGTACACCGGCGTCATCGCGATCTTCTGCACCCGGCTGCTCAACGACCTCCCGCCGGTCCTCTACGAAGATGGCGAGCAAACGCGCGATTTTTCCTTCGTCGAAGACATCGCCCACGCCAACCTGCTCGCCGCCGAAACCGACGCGCTCGATGGCTTGCCCGTAAACGTCGGCAGCGGCCGCGGCGTCCCCATCCGCGAAGTCGCGCAACAAATTTCCGACGCGCTCGGCATTCAGATCGCACCGGAAGCGAACGGCGAATTTCGTCCCGGCGAAATGCGCCACCTAACGAGTGATACCACCCGGATCCGCGCGGCCGGCTATGCGCCGCAGGTGGATCTCGCTTCGGGCATCGGGCGTTATCTCGATTGGATTCGCGCCCAGGCCGATGTCCGCGATTACTTCAGCGAGGCGGCCGATATTTTGCGCAGCAAAGGGATCGTCCACCGCGTAAAAGTGGAGGGATGAGTGCGGCGGTCGCCAGTCCCGATTTCAATTCGCTCATCGTCGATCACGCGCGGAAAGATTTTCCGCTTCTGGAGGCTGGCGCAAGCGTGGCCGACGCGCTCGAGCGGATCCGGCGCGAAGGCGTGGGCGAACGCGTTATTTATTTCTTCGCGGTCGATGCCGAGCAGCGTCTTGTCGGCGTCCTGCCGACGCGCCGCTTGTTGACCGCGCCGCTGGCGACGCCGCTCGAGCAAATCATGGTCCGGCGCGTCGTCGCCATCCCCGCCAACGCCACCGTCCTCGAGGCGTGTGAATTTTTCGTGCTCTATAAGTTCTTCGCCTTCCCGGTGGTGGACGAGCGACGGCGCGTCATCGGAGTCGTGGACGTGAGTTTGTTCGCCGAGGAAATGCTGGAAGCCGGCGAGCGTGAGGAACAGCCTCCGCAAACAGTTCCGTTGAGCGACGACGTCTTCGAAGCGATCGGATTTCGCGTCGCTCAGATCCGCGGAGCCTCGGCCTGGCGTGTCTTTCGCTACCGCTTCCCGTGGTTGCTCGCCACCGTGGGAACCGGGACCGCCTGCGCGCTGCTCGCGGGCGCATTCCAGGCGACTCTGACCAACAGTCTGGTCATCGCTTTTTTTCTCACCATGGTGCTCGGCTTGAACGAGAGCGTGAGCATGCAATCGATGACGGTTACGATCCAGGCGCTGCGCGTCGCCAAGCTGACCCGGAGTTGGTTCGTCGAGAATTTGCGGCGCGAATGCGCGACCGCACTCTTGCTCGGACTGACGTGTGCCTTTGTGGTCGGCGCGATCGTCTGGCTCTGGCGGCGTGATCTGCCCGCCGCTTGCGTGGTTGCGGCCAGCATCTTCATTTCGCTTTTTGCAGCCTGTCTCTTCGGCTTCTGCGTGCCCTCTTTGCTCCACGGGCTGAAACTGGATCCGAAAATCGCGGCCGGTCCGGTCACTCTCGCCGTGACCGATTTTTTCGCCCTGACCTTTTATTTCACGCTTGCCTGGCTCGTCCTTTGAAGCCGTCACTTTCCGTTATCATCCCGGCGCTGAACGAGGAGGAACCAATCGCCGAGGTGGTCCGCTCCTGCCTAACGACTGGTCTGCCTGACGAAGTAATCGTGGTCGATAACGGCAGCATCGATCGCACCGCGGCCAACGCGCGAGCTGCGGGAGCGCGCGTCGTCTCCGCGCCCACACCCGGCTATGGGCGCGCCTGCGCGGCCGGCATCGGCGCGTTGTCTGCACCCACGGAGATCGTGGTCTTCCTTGATGGCGACGGGAGCGATTGCCCGGAGTTTATGAAGCAACTCGTTAGGCCGATTCTCGACCAGCGCTACGATTTCGTGATCGGCTCGCGCACCCGCGGCCGGCGGGAACGCGGAAGCATGAATTTCCAGCAGGTCTTCGCCGGGCGCGCCGCCGGCTTTTTGCTTCGATTGCTCTACGGCGTGCGTTACACGGACATGGGCCCGTTCCGCGCCATCCGGCGGGAAGCGCTCGAGCGGCTCGGGATGCGCGAAGAGACCTACGGCTGGAATCTCGAGATGCAGATGCGCGCCGCCCGCGCCGGGCTGCGCATTCTGGAGGTTCCGGTCGACCATCGTTGTCGCACCGGCGGCGAGTCAAAGGTCTCCGGGAC
>JBBSGS010000200.1:0-4907 GCA_038253875.1 Chthoniobacterales bacterium | reverse complement strand
CTTGCACTGCGGTTCCTGGCATCTCGGCTACCGGCCTTCTTCCGCCTACGGCGCTGCCGTCAGCCTTGGCACGGCACTCACCATCTCCGGCGCCGCGGCCAATCCCAATATGGGTTACCACTCCTCACCGATTGTTGGTTTTCTGATGACGCTCTTCAACGTGCGCCTCGGCTGGTGGCTGGGAAATCCAGGCACGCCCGGCGCTCACCTGGAAGCGGGCCGGGCCACGCTACGCGGTCGGTCCGCTCTTCTCCGAAGCGCTCGGGAATACGACCGATTGCTACCCTTACGTGAATCTTTCCGATGGCGGACATTTCGAGAATCTCGGCCTCTACGAGATGGGCTGCGACGCTGCAAACTCGTCTTCGTCGTCGATGCCGGCCAGGATTTCGATTACGTCTTCGAGGATCTCGGGAACGCGATTCGCAAGATCCGGATCGACCTCGGCATCCCGATCGAGATAAGGGTCGTCTCTCCAAAGAAATCGGAAGACACGATCGCGCATTGCGCCTTGGGCACAATACGCTACTCGACGATGGATGGGGAAGGGACCGACGGCGAGCTCATCTACGTCAAGCCGGTTATCTCGGGCGACGAGCAGCCGGATGTCTCAAACTATGCCGCGGCGCACCCGGAATTCCCGCATGAACCAACGACCGACCAGTGGTTCAGCGAATCGCAGCTGGAAAGCTATCGGCTGCTCGGCTTGCACGCCATCGACACGATTCTGTGGGCCGGCCTGGAAGAGCGTGACGCTGCCGGAGTTTTTCGAGAAGGTGAAAGCAGATTTAGCTCCGAAAAATCGGCGCCCGGCGAAGATTAGACTCGTTAGGCAAAGCCTCGCTCCTGATTTCGTTCTTGCCTTCTGGCATCGCAGATGCTCATGATGGTCTCCCGATGATCCAGGCGAATTGTCGGGCACGCTTCACGGCGGCGGATTTTCAATTTATCGTGCGCACCCTGGCGCGTTCGCCTAACGATCAGGTCTCGCTCGTCGATCTTCTCGGCGATGAGGAAACTCGCGATGCGGTGCTCGATCAGCCGCGACTCGTCGAGGCCATTCTCTCCCAGGGCGGGCAGCTCTCGATCTCGTCCGCTTTTTATTTTTATGTCCTCGCCCGGCACGTTCTGCAGCGCGCGGAAATCAAGGATCGCAAGCTCTGCGATTACGTTGCCTCCTTGCTCGAAACCTTTGCCCGCGCCAATGGCCTGCGCGCGCCGCACACGAGCGAGGATCAAGGCCAGCAATACCTTTCCGACATGCTCATCGCGCTCTCCCACGCAACTGCCGCACAAACTTTTTTGCTCCGCGCGCATGTCGGGAATTACTCGCTTTTCGTGAGCGGCATCTTCCACGAAAACGCGCAACGCCGCAGCCGCCGCGGCGCACCGGATTTGGAATTTTACGAAAAAATCGGCCGCACCAATTTCCAGCTCGTCGCTTCGCACTCGACTGCGCGACGTTGCGAACTGCACGACGTTTTCGAAGCGCTGGCCGATCGCTTCCACGAGGTCCGGCTCGCCCTCAACCATCTCTCGGATGAGCTGCTCAATCTCGACGACGACGGAAGCGCGTCGCTCCTCTTGTGAACGAAACGCTCTTCAGCCAGATCCAGCGCCTCTTCGAGCGCACCTACGCCCAGGTCGGGATCAACCTCGAGGATTGCCTGATCGATCAGCGGCGCTGCCGGCAATTGACCAAACTGGCCGGCGCCTCCGCGCGCGAGCTGAGCGAATTGGCGCGGACGTTTTTGCGCACCGCTGACGACCAGCTCTACGTCGGCATATATTATTCCCGCTGGCTGATCGCGCAGCTCGAGCAACACGATCCGCGCGCTGGCCTAACGAATCGAAACATTCGTTCGCTCATCATGTTCGTGGAGGAAATTAATCACGCTCTCCACGCCGCGCTCCAGTTTCGAAGCGGCGAGCGCCGGATCGCGACGGAGGATTTCGCGCGCGACCTCGAGCTGCAAGCGCGGGTCGATACTTATCTCGTGCTTCTCCTCTTCGTTGCTTTCTTTCGCAAAACACAACGCGTCTCGCGCGCCGATCGCCGTTGGTTGCGCTTTCACCTTTTCGAGTCGCAGAATCCGGGGGCGTTCCGCGACGCCAATTTGCGCGGGCGTTATCTCGAGACGACCGCGCTCGCCTCGAGTTACACGCGGTTTCTCGACACGATCAACGGGATACGGCGTCTGGAGGAAATTCGCCAATTCCGCTCGCTGGAATACGGCGCGAAAAAAGCGCGCATCCTCGCTCTCATGGATGCGCCGCGCGAGTAACGCCGCAGACGCCGGGTTAGTTGCCGACCTCGTACGGCATCGGCTACTCTCCGGACATGAAGAATGTCCTTCCGCTCGTTGCTGCCTTTTGTCTCCTTGCCGGTTGCGCCCTGCTCGCGCCGGACCGGTCCTCGGGGAATGAGCTGAACGGGCCGGCGACATCGTCCGGTCCACGGTCGGGCAATCCACTCGATACGCCCGACGAAGCTTCCCTGCCGCATGTGCCGGGTCAGTAGGCGCGCCAACTCTTGGTGCCCAATACAAAGCGGATCGTTTCCAATAATCGCGCTCGCCCGTTTTGCGCAAAGGATGCTGCGAGCTACTCCTCCACGAATCAACGCCTTTCCGTTATTCTTGCATTTGTGGAAACGCCGCTGCCGTGGTGAACTGGCACTGTGAAAGAGCAGAAGCGCGCGAGGGGTGATTTCAGGCTGCACGATTCCACAAGTGTTTAAGCGACTCGTGGACAGCAACACTGCGTCACTCTTTTTCGATCCATGACAAAACGAACGGCGTCGGAGGGGACGAGCGGCGGTCGTTGGCCGCGGGTTGTGCGCACGATCGATCCATGGTTGGCGGCAGTTCTGGTCGCCGCGTTTCTTTTCTGTCTGCGCGGGATCGGATGGGGTCGGGTCGAAGACTGGAATCGCGATCAAATGGCGCTCCGCGACCTACAGGGGCTCAGACCGAGTTTCTTTCTGAAGCCGCCTTTGCACACTTACCTCAATCACTTCGTCGTGCTTCTTCCCTTACGTGCCGCGGAGGCTGCAAGCGCGCGGATTACTGGAACGCCGCATGACTGGAATTGCGTGCGGTTGATTGGTTCGAGGCTAATGGTGATCGCCCTCTTTCTCGGAACCATCTGTCTCGGTTATGCGATCAGTTTTCGTTTCTTTGGGCAGTTCGCAGCGCGCGTGACCGCGCTCTTTCTTGGCACCTCGGCCGGGTTCATCGTTTATGCGCACTTTCTTTCGTGTGATTCGCCCCTGCTTTTCTTCCTCTTCGCGACACTCTATTTTGCGCAGCGGATCGTGCAGCGAGGTGAGACGCGCGATTACGTTTGGGCCGGCTTACTCGCTGGCCTGGCGACCGCGACAAAGTATAATGGCCTTGCGGTTGGCATCCTGATTCCGATCGCACATTTGCTCTCCCCCAATTGCACCTCCCTCCGCCGCGGCCTCTTTCATCGGCGATTGTTCCTTGGCCTGGCCATGGTGCCAGCCGGATTTTTGATTGGGAATCCTTACGCGGTCATCGAGTGGAAACGCTTCCTCGGAGATTTCATGTACAACTACGAAGTGACACCGGTCTACGGAGGTCAGCACGGTCACGGCTATGGGAAATTCCTCCGCCTCTTTTCCGACATTTTAGGCTGGCCCGGGACGATCGCGCTTTGGTTTCTTGTCCTTGCCTCTCTCGCATTCGTGGCGAACCCCCGCCTGCGCCGGCGCGAGTGCGTGTCCGGCTTCCTCCTCATCGCGAGCTTTTTCATTTTGTATTATCTGAAGATCGGCGGGTTCCCGCGCATCCAGACAAGATTCGTCCTCCCAGCGACTCCGTTCTTCCTCCTCCTGGCCGGCCCATTCCTGGCCGCGATGCAATCTCGACGCCGCTGGATCTATGCGGCGCTCACCCCGATCATTTGTTACAACGTCATCTGCTCGGCGATCGTCGGTCAGCGCTTTGCGAGCGATCCCCGCCTGGCCGCGCAAATCTGGATGATCGAGCATCTGTCACCCGGCAAGCTCATCGAATCGAGCTCGCGCAGTCCGCGCTGGGCGCTGTTGAGCGAGCTGCACGCGGTGGAGCGAAAAGCGGATGATCCGAGGTGGAGGCGAGTGCGTCATGGAGAGAGCGTCGATCTGCGTATGCCGGTCGTGAACGGACGGGCGGAACTCTTCGGCCGAATCTTTCAAGGCAATCAATGGGTCGAAGCGAAGCGGCGCCAGGAAGGCGAGCCGGACGAGCGCATGTACACGCGGGAGGCGTTGCTCGAGCGCAATCCGGACTTCGTCACGGTCTACGCCCCGGATACCACCATGCCGAGCAAGAGCGCGCGGGATTATTACGCGCAATTGCTGGCCAACCGCTTTCCCTACGCGGTCCGGTTTGAAGGGATCTTGCCGCCGGTTTCTCCGCTTATATATCCCAGGAACATTGATTTCTTCGAGGGCGGCATCACCATCCTGGAACGTCTCCCCGGCCCGACAGCGAAATAGCCGGAGTCGCGACGCAGCTCTTCCTTGCATGCCGACGGATCTTCTCCTTTCCCTCGTCATTCCCACCTACAATGAGCGCGGGAATATCGAGCATTTGATCGAGGAATTGCGCCGCGTCCTCGATCGCGAATTGGCCCATCGCTACGAATTGATTGTCGTGGATGATGACAGTCCGGACCAGACTTGGGAACTTGCGGAGCAGATAAGCCAGAACCTCCCACAAGTACGTGTCTTGCGGCGAAGAACCGCCCGCGGGCTTTCGGCTGCGGTGGTGGATGGCTGGAAGATTGCGCGGGGCGAGCTCTGGGGCGTGATCGATGCCGATTTGCAGCATCCCCCTTCCATCATCGTCCCTCTCCTTGCGGCGATGGAGGCCGGCGCCGATCTCGCGGTGGCGACCCGG
>JBBSGS010000199.1:0-4934 GCA_038253875.1 Chthoniobacterales bacterium | reverse complement strand
GGCCGTATCATGATCTGGCGGACACGCCTCGACACCACCACGAACTGGGCCGTGACCGGCACGACCGCGATCATCACGATCGCTTTTTCGAACGCCGGCGTGCCTCATCTGATTTTCTTTTTCAATCTCGCGATCGTCTGGATGATGCTCTGGATCGAGGCGCGGCGTTACCGATTTTACGACGCCTTTCGTGCCCGGGTCCGCATGCTCGAGGCGCATTTTCTCGTGCCCATGATCATGGAAAATCGCCAGATGCTGCAGGGCGAATGGAAGAAGCTGGTCTGCGAAGATCTGATTCTGCCCTCTTTTAAAATCAGCATGCTGGAGGCGGTCGGGCGACGGCTGAAACGCAATTACGTTTTTATTTTTCTTCTCATCATGATCGCGTGGATCATGAAGCTGTTCCTGCACGCGACGGAGCCGATCGAGAGCTTCGGCGCATTTTATCGCGCCATGCGCGTGGGGCATATTCCGCCGTGGTTCGTCCTATTCATTTTCCTCGGCACGCTCATCACGGTTATTGGGATCGCGATCTATGTCGGGAAGAGAAGCTCGGGCGAAATTTCCGAGTTCGGCAGTCATCGTTCGCTCTGGCGGATTTGATTTCGCCAATGTCTAAGCACGATTCACCAATTCATTTCGAGAGGTTGTGCGAAATCGTGGCGCATTTGCGCGCGCCCGACGGCTGCCCCTGGGATCGCGAGCAAACGCATCACTCGTTAGTCCCGGGCCTGCTCGAGGAAGCTTACGAAGTGGCGGCGGCGATCCGGGCAAACGACGAGGCCAACCTGCGCGAAGAGTTGGGCGATCTGCTCTTGCAGGTGGTGATGCACGCGCAAATCGCGAGTGAAGCGGGCCGATTCACGATCGACGACGTCGCCCGGGAGATTGGCACTAAACTCGTTAGGCGACATCCGCATGTTTTCGCCGGGAGGGAAGCGCGCGACACCGGCGCGGTTTTGAAACAATGGGACGCGATCAAGCGCGCGGAACAAAAGGCGGCCGACGCCCCTTATTTCGCCGGCCTAACGAGAGCTTTGCCCGCGCTCATGCTCGCGCAGAAAACGCAGACCAAGGCGGCGCGGGTCGGTTTCGATTGGAGCGAGATTGGCGATGTCGTTGCCAAGGTTGAGGAAGAGCTGAGTGAAGTGAAGAAAGCGATCGCCTCCGGCTCTGCGGAGGAGGTCGCGGATGAAATCGGCGACCTGCTTTTCGCGGCGGTGAATCTGGCGCGGAAAAACAAGCTCGACGCTGAAACCGTGCTCGCGGCTGCGACCGAAAAATTCATCGGGCGCTTTCACGCGATGGAGCGCGAGTTGCAGCGGCAGGGTGGACAGCTCGGGGAGATCGATCTCGCGGCGCTGGACGAAATTTGGAATCGGGTGAAAGCGGCACCGGCCGCGGTCTGACAATGGAAACCGAATACAAAGTCCGGCTCGAGATTTTCGAAGGCCCGCTCGATCTCCTGCTTTACCTGATCAAGCGCGATGAGCTCGATATCTACGACATCTCACTCGAGCGGATCACGAAGCAATACTTGGAATATCTGCAGGCTTTCAAAGAGCTGAACATCGATGTCGCCGGCGAGTTCGTCGTCATGGCGGCGAATCTGATTTATTTGAAAAGCCGCAGCCTTCTCCCAGTCGATCAACAGCCGCCGGAAGAGGATGTGGACGAGGGTGACCCGCGCTGGGATCTGATCCGGCAGTTGATCGAATACAAAAAGTTCAAGGAAGCGGCGGCGCAATTACAGGCGCGCGAGCTGCAGCAGGAGCGGACTTTTGCGCGCGTGGGCGAAGGCATGACGCCGGAGGCAGCGCCGTTTCAGCTCGGCGAGGTGGGAATTTTTCAGCTCATCAACGCGTTCCAGAACGTTCTCAAACGCCTCGATGCCCGGGAGGATTTGCGCGAAATGTTCGGCGATAATTTCACCGTTTCCGACAAGATCGAATGGATCCTGCAAAGGGTCGGCGCGGGGAGGGCGTTGCGTTTTACGGAACTGTTCGCGCAGGTGGCGTCGCGCGTGGAAATTGTGGTGACGTTTCTCGCACTCCTCGAGCTGATCCGGCTGAAGCAGGTGAGCGCGGTGCAGAAGAGTGTGTTCGACGAGATCGAAATCGCCCCAGTCGCCCTCTAATGGCGCGTATTCTGATCGCCGGCTGCGGATATGTCGGTGCCACGACCGCTGATCTGTTTCACAACACGCAGTGCGAGGTGGAAGGATGGACCCACTCGACCGAATCCGCGCGACAGCTTGCCGCGAAGCCCTATCCAGTTCGGCCGGTTGATATCGCCGTGCGCGATGAAGTGGAGAAGGCCAGCCGAGAATTTGATGCGGTGATTCATTGCGCGAGTTCCAGTGGCGGAGGCGCGGAAAGTTATCGCCGCGTCTATTTGACCGGTGCGCAAAACCTCGTCGAGGCGCTGCAGCCGCAGATTTTTGTCTTTACCAGCAGCACCTCAGTTTACGCGCAACGCGACGGTGAATGGGTGGACGAGGAGAGCGCAGCGGAGCCAACCCATGAGAGCGGACGCGTTCTGCGCCAGACTGAAGAGTTCGTTAGGGGAAACGGCGGCATGATCGCACGGCTGGCAGGCATTTACGGCCCGGGGCGCTCCGCGCTGTTGCGAAAATTCCTCTCCGCCGAAGCGCGCATTGAAGGTGATGGCGGCCGGTTTATCAACCAGGTGCATCGGGACGACATCGCGGCCGCGCTTTTCCTTCTGGTGAATTTGCCTAACGAACAGCAATCTGGCGGTCCGATTTTTAACATGGTCGACGACCAGCCGATCACCCAACGCGCCTGTTACGAATGGCTGGCCGCAAAACTCGGCCGGCCGATTCCGCCGGTCGCGATGTTCCCCGGAGCGCGCAAGCGCGGCACGAGCAACAAGCGCGTGTCCAACCGAAAGCTGCGCGCTCTCGGCTGGGAGTTACAATTCCCGACCTTCGCCGGCGGGATGGAGAACTCTGTTTTCCCTGCCGCCGCCAAGGCCGCGGACTTTTGAAACCGCAGCGACGGCAAATAACGCAGAGGGGCTTCACGAGGGGCACTTGTCATCCCGAGCGACCCGTCGCGCCGGAGCGAAGCGCTGGCGGAAGTCGAGGGATCTCGCGGCGCGACCTTAAAGCTCCATCACGGGATTCGCGCCCGTCGAGTTTACGCCTAACGATTCTCCTATTTGCACGGCGCTTTCCAGCTCGGATAGCGTCCAATCGAGCGCCCACGCCAACGCCATCAGCGTCGCCTCGCTCGTCGGGCGGCGCAGACGCGGGTTGAGCACACGATCGAGCCGCATCTTGGCCGACGAAAGCGTGTGCACGCACCCCTCACGTTGGAGCGATTCTTCAAATCTTCGCAGCAAAGCAGCCCGCGAAAGAGCGAGCATTTTCCGTCGTCTTTCCAGCCGCGCCACCTGAGCATCGCTCAATATTTGGGAGTGAGAATACCTCATACCCGGGGGTTTTTTTGCCGCCAAGGGAAAAGCTAGACAAAAATCGGGGGCGAAGGGAAGCAAAAATTCGTGTAGCAAATTGTAGCAAAATGTAATTTCCCCTTTTTCCGCAGGATTTGCTTAAATTGACGGCCAATGTTCCAGCCACCGAGAGAGCTTCCCAGCCGCCAGGTCAATTCGTTAGGCGGTCCGTTCACCCTCGGAGGGGCGGGCACTGTCCCATCCCGAATCGCTTCAGAAAAAGAGCCAGACCAAAATGCAGAATAAAAAACCAGAAAAATAAGGCCATGAGAACCAACCTAACGACTTCCAACTCTGGCGCGCTTGCGCGCCTGATCCAGTCAGTCTTCACCGCCGCGCTCCTGCCGGCTTTGCTGCTGCTGTTCACCATTCAGCCGAGCCACGCCGGTAGCGCGACCTGGAAAACCAGCCCGCCAACTAGCGACTGGCATACTCCAAACAACTGGTCGCCGGCGACGGTGCCTGACGGGCTATCAGACACGGCAACGTTTGGGACCAGCAATAAAACCGCCATTTCGATTGCTGATGCTTCTGATGCTTTGACGGACCTGGACGGTATCACTTTTAATTCTGGCGCGAGCGCTTATACGCTCAACCTCGCGGCGGGGAATTCCTTGTACTTTGAGGGCGCCGGGGTAACTAACAACTCAGGCGTGACGCAGACGATCACTGTTGCTCCGTACACCGGCTCATTGTCGTACATCTTTTTTTATAACGGCGCCACGGCCGGCACCTCCACCAGCTATAACATTGGCCTCGACCAGTACACGTATTTCTTCAATACCTCGACCGCCGGCACGGCCACTTTTAATTTCAACGGTGCCACTTCAACCTCCTTTAACGATAGCTCTTCTGCTGCCAACGCGACTTTCAACTTAAACGGCGCCGAAAGCTTCTTCGATAATCTTGTCTTTAATTCGGGCACCACCGCGGCTAATGCCACATTTAATGTCAGTGGCGCCAGCAACGGGAATTACTGTCAATTCACTTCAGGAAGCTCGGCAGGAGCCGCCCTGTTTACGCTCAATGGCGCCGTGGATATCAACCACGGTCCCGGCAACGTGCAGTTCGGTGGAGGGGATGCAGGTAGCGCAACATTCATTGCCAATGCCGGTCTCAACGGCGGTCCCGGTGCAAGCATCTATTTCCAGAATGACTCCACTGGCGGTACGTCGCGAATAGAAGTGTTCGGCAGTGGAAATGGCGATTCTACAAACGGCCTTCTCGATATCAGTCAGCACCTCGCTCCCGGTGTGACGATCGGTTCGCTAGAGGGCAGCGGACTTGTTCAACTGGGAACCAATAAGCTGACGTTGGGCGGCAACAACCTGACCACGGCCTTCTCGGGCATTATTAAAGAGGGTAGTCCCGGCGGCTCACTCGCCAAGACAGGCAAAGGCAAGTTCACTCTGAAGAAGGCGAGCACCTATACCGGCGGCACAACTGTTAGCAAAGGC
>JBBSGS010000198.1:0-5007 GCA_038253875.1 Chthoniobacterales bacterium | reverse complement strand
GGTCGAAGAGGGCGCGGGCCTCTTCGAACTTGCCGGTCGCGAAACGTTCCTCGCCAACCTGCCCTTTAATCTTTCCCAGTTCCTCCTCGAGCACGCTGCGGAAAAGATCCTTCGTCACTTTGCGACCGTCGTCGAGCACTCCGCGCGGATGACGAATCCATTGCCAGATCTGCGCGCGCGAAATTTCCGCGGTCGCGGCATCCTCCATCAAATTGAACAAAGGCACCGCGCCATGGCCGCGCAGCCAGGCTTCGAGATACTGCACGCCGACGCTGACGTTGGTTCGCAATCCGGTTTCCGTGATTGGCTCGCTCGGCCCGAAATCGAGCAAATCGTTAGCCGCCACCTCCACGTCGTCGCGTTTGCGCTCGATCTGATTCGGCCGCGGCATTTTCTCGTTAAAGGCGTCGAGCGCAAGCTGCACCATTCCCGGATGCGCGACCCAGGTGCCGTCGTGCCCATCGTGCGCTTCGCGTTCCTTGTCGGCCCGCACTTTGGCAAACGCTTCTTCGTTCGCCGCCGGATTATCTTTCACTGGAATCTGCGCCGCCATTCCGCCCATCGCGAAGATGTTTCGCCGATGACAGGTCTGGATGCAAAGGAGCGAATACGAGCGCATGAAGTGCGTCGTCATTGTGATCAACGCGCGATCAGCGAGCAGGAAATCGCGTTTGTTCCGGAAGCGCTTGATGCAGGAAAATATGTAATCCCAGCGCCCGCAATTCAGCCCCGCGGAATGCTCGCGCAGCTCGTAAAGAATCTCGTCCATCTCGAACGCGGCCGGGATCGTCTCGATGAGCACGGTCGCGCGAATCGTTCCTTGCGGAATGCCGAGCTCGTTCTGCGCGAGCTTAAAGACATCGTTCCAGATCCGAGCCTCGAGATGGCTCTCCATTTTCGGCAGATAAAAATAGGGGCCACTGCCCCGCGCGATCAGCTCCCGCGCGTTGTGAAAAAAGAAGAGGCCGAAATCGAACAACCCGCCGGCGATCGGCGCGCCATCGACGAGCAGGTGCTTCTCGACGAGATGCCAGCCGCGAGGGCGGGGCATGAGCACGGCGACCTGCTCGTTGAGCGCGTATTTTTTCCCGTTCGGATTGGTGAAACTAATCGTGCGGCGGATCGCGTCGCGCAGGTTGATCTGGCCCTCGATCATGTTCGCCCAGGTCGGTGAGTTAGCGTCCTCGAAGTCCGCCATGAAAATTTTTGCTCCGGAATTAAGCGCATTGATCGTCATTTTGCGATCGGTCGGTCCCGTGATCTCGACGCGACGGTCACGGATGTCTGACGCAATCGGCGCGCACTTCCAATTGCCCTCGCGGACCTCTTTAGTTTCCGGCAAAAAATCGAGGGTGCCGCCACCATCGAGCGCCGCCTGACGCGCTTCCCGGCGAGCAAGCGATTCAAGCCGGCGCGGATTAAATGTCCTTTGCAGTTTGGCGACAAACGCGAGGGCGGCCGGGGTCAGAATCTCCGCGAACGCGGGCGTGACCTCGCCGACAATCTGCACGCCCTCGGGAGTCGGAATGCGATCGCCGTTTGTCATACGCTTGGTTCGTCACCGCGCCTGCTCCCGCGCGCATAAATGCTCAGCGCCGCTTGGTAAATGAGGCGTAGCGGCTGACCCGTGCGTTCGCTCGCCGCGCGGCAACTTTCGAACTCCGGGGCGACTTGGATCACCTCGTTTTTGAGCAAGCCAAGCTTGATCGAGATTTCTCCGAACGGCGTCTCCACTTTTTCGAAACAGCGCTCGAGTTTGTAGCGGCGTTTCTCGCTCCGGCGCACGCCGAAGGCGCTGGTCTCGGTGAGGAGCGCGTGCACAATTTTCTGCTCCAGGGAGGGCTCGCAAAGGACGGAGAGCTGCACGCCCGGCCGGTTCTTTTTCATTTGCACCGGAGTGAGGGTGACATCGAGCGCGCCGAGCGCGAGCAACCGCTCCACGGCGGCACCGGTCAGTTCCGGAGACAAGTCGTCGAGGTTGGTTTCGATCTCGAGAATCGTGTCAGCGTCGAATTCGTTAGGCGCAGCAACGTCGGCGTTGCCGAGCACGGCGCGCAGAACATTCGGTTGTTGCGCTAGGTCGCGGGCGCCGATGCCGTAACCGACCCGCTCGATCTCCATCCGAGGCATCGGTCCGAACGATTCCGCAAGTTCTCGCGCGATCGCGGCGCCGGTCGGCGTGATTGATTCCCACGATTCATCCACTTGCTCGAGCTCGACGCCACGGAGTATTTCGAGCGTCGCGGGCGCGGGCAGCGGGAAGCGGCCATGCGCGCAATCGATCCAGCCGCGGCCTTCGCGCAGAGGCGAAACGAGCACGCGCGGCTCTCCGAGTTCTTCCAAGGCCACGCAGGCGCCGACGATGTCGGCGATCGAATCGATCGCGCCAACTTCATGGAAGGCGACGGCTTCGACCGGCAGGCCGTGAATCTTCGCCTCCGCCACCGCGATGCGTTCGAAAATGGCGAGCGCTTTTTGCCTAACGAAATCAGAGAGAGCACTGCCGCCGATCAACTCGCGAATCTCCGCGTAGTGCGTGTGCGCATGTCCGTGAGCGGGCGCCGGCTCGTGCACGGAAAATTTGAGGCCGCTGATTCCCTGGCGCGTTTGGCGCTGGAAATTGAAGCGGGTCTCGCCTAACGACAGTTTGTCCAGCTCTGCCGCGATCCGGGC
Source organism: Chthoniobacterales bacterium (assembly GCA_038253875.1). Classification (GTDB taxonomy): domain Bacteria; phylum Verrucomicrobiota; class Verrucomicrobiia; order Chthoniobacterales; family UBA10450; genus Palsa-1392. The sequence continues at coordinate 2,334 of JBBSGS010000198.1, read as the reverse complement.
GGGGTCCGCGCCCAGATCACAGAGAGCGCCTAACGTCATATCGCCGCTGATGCCCGAAAAGCAGTCGAGGTATAGCATGCGACTCATCGAGCGCGACAGCGTAACACAGATGAATCGCCCCGGCTCCGTTGCGTTGCTCGTTAGGATTTTCGTTCTAGGATGGAGGATGAAGCTCCTGCCGCTCGCCACGCTGCTCTTCGCCCTTTCCGTTGGACCACTTGTCCGTGCCGAGGAATCGTCCGCACAACTCGCCGAGCAGGAGTTGCCGTCGCTCCTGACGATCTACAAGGACCTCCATACCCACCCGGAGTTATCCACCCAGGAAGAGCGCACCTCGGCTTTGGTCGCAAAGGAATTGAAGGCTGTCGGTTGCGAAGTGACCGATCACCTCGGCAAATATGAAACGCCCGGCCTAACGGGTTACGGCGTGGTCGGGGTGATGAAAAATGGCGACGGGCCGACCGTGCTCATTCGCACCGATATGGACGCGCTCCCCGTCGAGGAAGCGACGGGGCTGCCCTACGCGAGTAAGGTTACGACGAAGAACAACGAGGGGAAAGAAGTGCATGTCATGCATGCCTGCGGGCACGACGCGCATATGGCAATCTTCATCGGAGCCGCCCGCGCGCTCGCCCAGTTAAAGGATCAATGGCACGGCACGCTCCTCTTCGTCGGACAGCCGGCGGAAGAGACGGGTTCCGGCGCAAGAGCGCTCTTGAACGACGGTCTGTATAAAAAATTCCCGAAACCCAGTTACGCGATCGGATTCCATGACAACGCCGAAGTGGCGACCGGAAAAATCGCCTTCGCTCCCGGTTACGCGCAAGCCAATGTCGATTCGGTCGACATCACAGTCCGCGGCGTCGGCGGACACGGCGCGTATCCGCACAAAACGAAGGACCCGATCGTGCTCGCGGCCGAGATCGTGCTCGGCCTGCAGACGATCGTGAGTCGGGAAAACAATCCGCTCGACCCGATCGTCATCACGGTCGGCTCGATTCACGGCGGGACGAAACACAACATCATTTCGGACGAAGTTAAGATGCAGGTGACGGTGCGCACTTATAAGGCTGAGGTGCGTAAACATGGGCTCGATGCGATCGCCCGCGTGGCCAAAGGCATGGCTATCGCCGCCGGATTTCCGGACGAGAAATTGCCGATTGTGCACGTGGAGCAGGATCAATTTACCCCCGCGATGTACAACAATCCCGAACTGACCGAGCGGCTGGTAAAGGATTGGAAAAACGCCATCGGCGAGCAAAACGTCGTGCAGAAAGATCCCACGATGGGCGGCGAGGATTTTTCAGAATTCAGCCTGCCCGATCATTCGATTCCGGCCTGCGATTTCTGGATCGGCGCGGTCGCTCCCGAAAAGATCGCGGAAAGCGAAAAGAGCGGACAACCGCTCCCGAGCCTGCACTCACCGAAATTCGCCCCAATACCGGAGCCGACGATCAGGATCGGGGTGATTGGGGCGACGACCGCGGTGCTCGATTTGATGAAGAAGTAGCAGACAGGATTAACAGGATTGTCGGGATTAGAAGATTCTTAAATCCTGTTCATCCTGTCAGAACTCCTTCGCCGGCCCATTTACTTCACGCGCGGCGTCTATTTCTACTCGATGAGATCGGTATAACGACCAGCGCCGATGTCGCGAAAATGGCCCCTGGTCAGATCACCGTCGTCAATCCGACGATCAATCTCCAGCATCTGCTGCGCGTCGACGGTTGGGTTAACCACGGAGCCGCCGGCTTTAAAGCCGAATTGATTGAAATCCCAATCCAAAGAGCCACCGATCGGGGTTGGCTCCGTCCAATTCAGCTTCGGCCCGAAATAGCTGTCCATCCCGGTCGGCATAATGCCGCGAAGGGCATCCGCCGGATAAGCTTTTGTTCTCGACGGCGTAGAGTTCAAACGCGCTGCTCGCGATGCGCAACCGCGTTAATAAACCGCGCCTGCTGCGAACGCTGCCGCGCGCGGAGCAATGAAGGCAGCGCCAGGGAAGCAAGGAGCGCGATGATCGCGACAACGATCATGATCTCTACGAGGGTAAAGGCATTGTTTCTCCGCACGGCGCAGACTTTGCTGACCATTGACCATGCCAACGCGGGCTGACCGCGGACAAGCCACCTCCTAGCCAGGCCAAGAGACGCGGGTTGGCCGGGCTATTTTACGCGGACATTTTTCCGCAGGTAAGTCGGCACGTCGAGGTCCTGGCCTTCGACGATGGTCGGTTCGCTTTTCTCGAAGCGCCCGCGCGTGACCGAATCGAATTGCATCACTTCCTGGCGCGCCGGCACGAACTTTTCCTTCCGCGGGTCCTGCGTTTTCGCG
>JBBSGS010000197.1:0-5039 GCA_038253875.1 Chthoniobacterales bacterium | reverse complement strand
TGGCGCGACTGTGGGCGTCTTCAAACTCACTCCGAGCGGTGAAGCAATTCGCAACCCGGTGCATTTCGGGCGCAGCTCCGTCAACACCATCGAAATCGTGAGCGGCTTGAACGTCGGTGACCAGGTCATTTTGTCCGACACGAGCGCCTACGATTCCCACGACCGCATCAGGTTGAATTGATGATTGTTGATTTCTGATTGCTGATTGAAGAGATGAACCCTGAAGAATTGAAGGAACGCACCAAGCAGTTTGCGCTTCGAGTCATGCATCTCGTTGACGCTCTTCCGAAGTCCGCAAAAGCCAGAGCGATCGCCAATCAAATCGTGCGCAGCGCTACCTCTGTGGCCGCAAACTACCGCGCCGCCTGCCGTGCAAGATCCCACGCCGAATTCATTTCCAGAATCGGGTTAGTCGAAGAAGAGGCGGATGAAACCGCGCTCTGGCTGGAATTGCTCATCGCCGACAAAATTCTACCCGAAAAGAAAGTCGCGCCCCTCTTAACGGAAGCCATCGAGCTGGTCAAAATCATGGCCACTTCCTTCATCTCCGCTCGCCATAACGGGAGCGCCCCACGCAACCGCTCTCCCAAATTAGCAATCAGAAATCATCAATCATCAATATGAATAACGGCACCCTGATCCACCTCAACGGCGTCACCAAAGTCTTCTTGACCGACGAAGTAGAAACGCATGCCCTCTCGGGCATTCACCTCAATATTCGCACGGGCGAATATGTTTCCATCGCGGGCCCATCCGGCTGTGGAAAATCGACCCTCCTCTCGATTCTCGGCCTGCTCGACACGCCATCGGACGGGAGCTATTCGCTCAAAGGCGGCGAAGTCGCGAACCTCTCCTTCCCGGAGCGCGCACGGATTCGCAATCGCGAGATCGGGTTCATCTTCCAAAGCTTCAACCTCATCGGTGACCTGACGGTTTTTGAAAACGTCGAGCTGCCGCTGACTTATCGCGGGATGCCGGCGAGCGAGCGCAAGGCTTTCGCGAACCAGGCTCTGGAACGCGTCGGGATGGCCCATCGGGCGAAACATTTGCCAAGCCAGCTCTCAGGCGGTCAACAGCAGCGCGTCGCGGTGGCGCGCGCCCTCGCCGGCAAACCCGCGATTCTGCTCGCGGACGAACCGACCGGCAACCTCGACTCGCGCAACGGCGAGGCCGTGATGGATCTCTTGAAGGAACTCCACGCCGGAGGCGCGACCATCTGCATGGTGACGCATGACCAGCGTTTCGCGGAACACGCCGATCGCACGATTCACTTGTTCGACGGCCGGGTGGTCGAAGACAAAATCGCGGCCTGACGCCTAACGAGGACGGCGACGATGCGCAAAGATGATCTCAACGGTGGATCGATCAAAGCGCTTCTGATTCTTCTTCTGGTTGCGGCCAATATCGTCGCCTCCATGCCTCGCGAACACGCGCGAAGGCATCAATCCCAGACAACTTCGCCCGCAGTTGATGCGGCTCGGACCGAGCGCGGCCCTTCAGAAAAACACCCACAGTAGCCGGCGAAGATGTTGCGCGAAATTCGTTACGCCCTCCGGCTCCTGATCAAGACGCCGGGCTTCACTATCATCGCCACTCTCGCCCTGGCGCTCGGCATCGGCGCGTCGACCACGATGTTTTCCGCCGTCAACGCACTCCTCCTGCGCCCCATGCCGCTGATCCAGGGCCAGGATCGGCTGGTCGCGATCTCGCAATTTTTTCAAAAGCTTCCCGATCAGGATGCCGGCACTGCGTTTCCGGATTATCTCGAATGGAAAAAAGAGGCGACCACTTTGGAAGGATTGGCCGCCTCGACCGAGATAACCTTCATCGTCTCTGGAGGCGATAAGCCCGAGCGTTATCTTGGCGGGCAAATCTCTGCGGACGCCTTCTCGTTCCTCGGCGTGCAGCCGATCCTCGGTCGCCTATTTCGCCCGGAGGAAGATAAGCTCAACGCGCCACCCGTCGCGCTCCTCGGCTACGACATCTGGCAAAAGCATTTTGCCGGCGACCGCTCCGTCGTTGGCCAGCAGATTCCGATCAACGGCCAAAAGGTCACGATCATCGGCGTGATGCCGAGAGGCTGGCGCTTTCCGGAAGTCTGCGATCTTTGGATGCCGCTGCAATTCTCGGAAAAGGATCACCCGCGGGGGAATTTTTTTCTCGACTGCATCGGCAAAGTGAAGCCGGGCGTTTCGATCGCCCAGGCGCGCGCGGAACTGCAAGCGATCACCGCCCGCATCGCCGCGCAGCATCCGGAAACCAACACCGGCACGAGTGTGCACGTGACCCCGTTTCGCGAAGAAAACGTGAAGCATTTCAAGGCGCTGACCTTGCTCGTGATGGGCGCGGTCCTTTTCGTTCACCTCATCGCTTGCGCGAACATCGCGAATCTGTTGCTCGCCCGCGGGGCCACGCGCGGAAAAGAAATCGCGATCCGCTCGGCCCTTGGCGCGAGCCGCGCGCAGATCGTGCGCCAGCTCCTCTGGGAAAGCCTGTTGCTCGGCCTCATCGGGAGCGCCCTCGGTTTGATTCTGAGCGTCTGGGGAGTCGATCTCATGCTGACCGCTTTGCCTAACGAAATCCCTTACTGGATTAATTTCGATTTCGATTGGCGCGTCATCGCTTTCGCCATCGGCACCGGCACGATCTCGAGTTTTCTTTTCGGCTCGCTCCCGGCCTTGCACGCTTCACGTTCCAACCTGGTCGAGGATCTGAAGGAAGGCGGCCGCTCCAGCGCGGGAGGATTGAAAGGCCAGCGCGTCCGCAGCGCGCTGGTGGTCGCGGAGGTGGCGCTGGCCCTGATCCTCTTGATCGGGGCCGGGCTGATGATGCGCAGCTTCATGAACCTGCAGCGCACGGATATTGGCGTCGATCCCTCGAAGACGCTAACGTTCCGCGTTGGTTTGCCTGAAGCGCAATTTCCAGATAACGAAGTGCCGAGACGCTTCTTTGCGCAGCTCATTCCCAAGCTCGCGAATCTGCCCGGAGTCGAAGCGGCGGGAGCAACTTCCTCGTTGCCCGCCGCCGGAAACATCGGCGTCGATGCTTTCATCCTCGAAGGCGAAGCGGCGCCGAAACAATTGCAGGACGCGCGCACGATGCGGTCTTTGTCGATCACGCCCGGCTTTTTCGAGACAGAGAAAATTACTCTCCTGCGCGGCCGCGGCATTACGCCCGCCGACGACAAGAACTCGCCGCGCGTGGTGGTGATCGATGAGGATGCGGCCCGTTCCTGGTTTCCCGGTCGCGATCCGCTCGGGCGCCAATTGCGCACGCTGGCTAATCCAGAGGATGCGCCGAAATGGGCGACGATTGTGGGAGTGGCAAGGTCTGTCGTTTACGATCGACTCACCAGCCGGCGTCCGATCCCGTCAGCTTATTTCGCGCAGCAGCAAAACGCCGACCGCTTTCTTTCCGTCGTGCTGCGGACCAAAACCGATCCGCGGACCTTCGCCAATGTCGCGCGCGACACGGTTTTCTCGGTGAACCACGATTTGCCGATCTATCGCATCCTGACGATGGACGAAGTGCTCGCGCAATCGTTCTGGGAGCGAAAGTTCTTCGGCTCGCTCTTCACCATCTTCGCGATCATGGCGCTCTTTCTCGCGTCGTTAGGGCTCTATGGCGTGATGGCTTATTCCGTCAGGCAACGAACGCAGGAGATCGGCGTGCGCATGGCGCTGGGCGCCCAGGCGGCCGACGTTCTTCGCCTGGTCACCGGCCAGGGATTGCGCTTGATCGGTCTCGGGCTGTTCATCGGTTTTGTCGGCGCCTTTTTTCTCACCCAACTTCTCGCCGGCAGCCTCAGCGGCGTGACCGCGCACGATCCACTCAGCTTCACGATCGTCCCGCTGCTCCTCCTCTGCGTTGGACTCCTCGCCTGCTATCTGCCCGCGCGCGCAGCTACCCAGTTGGATCCGGTCGAAGCGATTCGTTACGAGTAAAACACCCTTCGAAATATGCTGAAAGATTTCCGCCTCGCCCTTCGCACCTTGCTCAAGTCGCCCGGCTTTACCTTCGTCGCGATTGCCACGGTGGCGCTCGCCATCGGCGCGAACACCGCTGTCTTCAGTCTTGTTAACGCTTTGCTCGTTAGGCCGCTTCCTTACCACGCGCCGAACGAATTGGTTTTGCTCTGGGAAAAATTTTCCGGACAAGGCCTCGATGTCATTCCCGTTTCCGCGCCCGAGTACCTCGATTACGAAAAGCAGACGCGCAGCTTTAGCGGCATCGCGGCCTTCGATTACGCGAACCTCAACCTGACCGGCGGCGAAATGGCAGAACGCATCCAGGGCGCGGTCGTTTCGCCCAGCTTATTTACCGTCCTCGGCATCCCGCCAATTCGCGGCCGTGTTTTTTCGCCTAACGAATTCGGCGAAGGCAATGATGGCGTCATCGTGATGAGCGAGCGGCTTTGGCAGCGCCGTTTCAATTCCGATCCACACGTTCTCGGCAAAGCTGTCGCGCTCAATGGCCGCAACTTCACCGTCGTCGGGATCATGCCGGCACGGTTCGAGTTCCCCATCCCGCTCTTCAACATCCAGGGCGGAAATTTTGCCGGCCAGGTCGATATCTGGAAGCCAATCGCCTTTACGAAGAACGATCTCGAGTCGCGCGGCTCGCGCAGTTACGGCGTGATCGCGCGGCTCAAACCGGGCGTGACGATGCAGCAAGCCCAGGCCGAGATAAACACGATCAACGCCGGCTGGATCACGAAGTTTCCCGATAACTACAGCCCGCAAACTCGCTTCGGCGCCTCGCTCTATTCGCTCCACGAACAGGTCGTGGGCGGAATGCGCGCCGCGTTGTGGATCTTGTTAGGCGCGGTCGCGCTCGTCCTTCTCATCGCCTGCGCGAACCTCACCACGATGCTCCTGGCGCGGGCCGGCGGGCGCGAGCGCGAGTTCGCCATTCGGGTCGCGCTCGGCGCGAGCCGGATGCGATTGCTCCGCCAGATGCTTTCGGAAAGCGTCTTGCTCGCGATAGTTGGCGGAGCCGCTGGAACTCTTCTCGCGGTTTGGGGACTTGATCTCCTTCGC